>NZ_JBNGGE010000024.1:0-112150 GCF_049975785.1 Streptomyces sp. WG7 | reverse complement strand
GGTGACGGACGGCAAGGTCGTGGAACGCACGTAGGCGCGGGCCGCTGCCCCGCTCCTTCACGGGGACGCGTGGGCGGGCCCCGCCGCCGCGCGCCCCCGGGCGCCGCCCCGGGCGCCGCCGCTCCGGGGGCCGCTCCGGGCGCCGCCCAAGGCGCTGCCCCGGGGGCCGCCGCCGGTTCCTCCGCCGCGTTCGGCGCGTACCTGGACTACGGCCCGCGCGGCGTGGCCCGGATGGCGCAGCTCAGCCACTGGCTGGGCGGCGCCGACCTGCGCGTCGGCCACACCTACCTGCCCGGCGACCGCTGGAGCAACATCGAGGGCGCCCCCGGTTTCCTCGACGTGTGGGCCGACTGGCGCACCGGCGAGGCCGACCGGATGTTCGTCCTCAACGTGCCCATGCTGGAACGCAACGAGGAGGGCCTCGACGACGACGAGGTGCGCGAACTCCTGCGCCGGGGCGCCGCCGGACACTTCGACCACCACTTCAGGGCCCTCGCCGAACGGCTGGTCGAGCTGGACGTGCCGGACACCGTCCTGGTCCTCGGCTGGGAGATGAACGGCACCACGTACACCCATCGCTGCGGGCCCGACCCGGAGGCCTGGAAGACGTACTGGAACAGGATCGTCACCACCATGCGCGCGGTGCCGGGCCAGAAGTTCCGGTTCGACTTCACCCCGAGCCGCGGCCGGGACGCCGTTCCCTGGACCCGGTGTTATCCGGGGGACGCCACGGTCGACATCATCGGCATGGATTCGTACGACCAGCCGCGCGGAATGACGTTCGACGAGCAGGTGAGGGAACCGTACGGACTCCAGGCGCACGTGGATTTCGCCAGGGCCCACAAGAAGCCCATCTCCTACCCCGAATGGGGTCTCTTCCGCAACGGCGACAACGCCGAGTACATGCGGCGCATGCTCGCCTGGATGGACCAGCACAAACCCGTGTACAACACGGTCACCGACTACTGCCCGCACGGCGTGTGGCAGTGCGACGACAATCCCCGGTCCACCGCGGTCTACCGGTCCGTGCTCTTCGGCCGCACCGACGAGCCGGCTCCCACCGTCCCGGTGCCGGCCACGCCCACCCCGCCCGTCACGCCCACCCCACCCGCCATGCCGCCCGTGCCGGCGGTGCCGTCCGTCACGCCCGAGCCGGCGGCCGGCTGCTCGCCGCTGGAGCTCGGCGCCTGGGTCGAGTACTGGCTCGGCGGGAAGCTCTGTGTCCGCCTCGACTGGTTCTCGCGGGACGAGTAGCGGCTCGCGGGGCCGGCGGCGGCGGTCAGGTGCCGCTTCCGCCGCCACCGCCGGCCTCCTTCCGTTCCTTCCGCTCCTTCCGTTCCTGCCGGCGCAGCAGCAGCTCCTTGCCCCGTCGCCGCGCGGTGGCGTCGCACAGGGCCGCCGACAGCAGCGGGGCCGTGCGCCGGCGGGCCAGCAGCAGCCGCTGGTTCCCCACCGGCTCCGGGCGCCAGTGGTGCTTGTACGGCTCGTTGCCCCGCAGCAGGCTCAGCGTGCCGCGCTCCGGGGCCCGGGCGTACTCGGCGCACGCGTCCAGCAGCATCACCGCCACGTCCGCCTTCCGCTCCCGCAGCCGGGGATGGGCGCCGTACAGGTAGCCGCCCGCCAGCCGCCGGGACAGCAGCGTCACGTCCACGGCCACCACCTCGCCGTCCATCCGGAACTCGGTGACCACCGCGTCCCCGGAACGCACCATCGGCCCCACCGCCCGCACCAGATGCTCGCTGAACCGCGTGCGCAGGTGCTCGCCGGTCACCCGCCGCCCCTGCCACTGCAGCCGGTGCAGCTCCAGCAGCCTGCGCAGCGCCGCGTCCACCTCGCCGGGCAGGACGGCCCGGCTCCTGACGCCGAGCGCGTCCAGCCGGCGCAGCTTGGCGCGCACCCGCTGCTGGGCCTTGGCCGAGGGCAGCCGGGTGATCAGCTCGGCCATCGGAGCCGCGGGCAGCTCCAGGCAGAGCGAGTCGGGCACCCGGCGCCGGGGGCCGCGCCAGCGCTCGTAGACCCGTTCGGCGGCGGCGCCCGGCCGCACCTCGCGCAGGTCGATCAGCGCGGTGCGGGCCGCCGCGGACAGGCCCTCGGTGAGCGCGTCCACCGCGTCCTGGCCGCGCGCGTCGTCCAGCAGGACGTCCCCGTAGTCGGAGATCGCCCCGCCCAGCGGCACCAGCGCCGGCACCGGACGCCGTACGAGCGTCAGCGGCGCGGCGGCGACCAGTTCACGGCCGTCGCGGGCCAGCAGCAGCCGCAGCCGGCCGCGTCCGCCGTACGACCGCCACCACGAGTGCAGCCAGGCGTGGCTCTGGAACGGGGTCGCGGCGGCGCACCGGCGGTACAGCCGCCCCCAGTCCGCCGCCAGCTCGGCGAAGCGCCGCTCGTCGGTGACCAGCTCGGTCGTGTACGTCGTCGGGTACGGCGCCGGGCGCCACGCCTTGTCCGTGCCCGCGTACGTCGTCGGGTACGTCACAGCTGTCCGCGGACGTCGGCCGCCGAGGCGGGTCCGGGTACGGCCGCCGTCGCGCGGCCGGGCCCCCGGGCGGCCCGCCGGGGGCGGGCCAGCAGCGCCAGCCCGCCGAGCAGGCCGCCCGCGCTCGCGCCCACCAGTCCCGTCACGGCGGACGAGGCCGAGGACGCCTCGGTGGGCTCGGTGGCGCGCGCGAACTGCCGCAGCTCCACGTGGGTGTCGCCGGCGGAGGTCTCCGCGTGCCGGGTCAGCGCGCGGGCGACCGCGTTGGCCATGTCGGCCGCGTCGGCGGGGCGGGAGGAGGTGGCCGCCACCGAGACCATCGGCGCGTCCGGGGAGGTGGCCGTGCGGACGCTCTCCCGCAGCGTCGCCACGGGCACGCCCGCCCACATCTGCGCGTCCCCGAGCACCGCGAGCTGCGTGGCGACCCGGCCGTAGGCCTGTGCGAAGCCCAGCGCGGACGCCGGGTCGGACTGGTCGGTGGGGACGGCGACGACGTAACTGGTGGCCGTGTACTGCGGGGTGGTGACCAGGCCGTAGCCGGCGCCGAGGAGTCCGCCGGCGAGCGCACCGGCCGCGAGGGCGGACCAGGGCGGAAGGGCCCGGGCGCCCGTCCGGGTCCGCGTCCGGACGCGGCGCAGGGCGGTGCGTGCGCGGCCCGGGCGGGTGGGCCGGCCTGCGGGGATCGGGGCCGCCGGGTCGGCCGGGGGCCGGGTGAGGGGCTCGGTCATGCGGAACTCACTCCCTGGGGTGCCGGGGACAACGGGTGCGTGAGGGTGGTCGCGTACACGTCCATCAGCCGGGCGGCGCTGCGGGTGACGCAGTAGTGGCGGGCGGCCTCGGGCACGGTGCGCGCGCCGAAGCCAGGGCCGGCGGCCGCGCGGACCTCGGCGAGGGCGCGGGCGAACTCCTCCTCGCCGCCCGTGACGTGCCGGGCCGTGGGCGCGGCGGCCGGGGGCAGGTCCTCGATCGCCGGGCAGGAGGCGTACAGCACCGGCAGCCCGGAGGCCAGGCCCTCCACGGCCGCCAGGCCGAAGGCCTCCTCCGGCGACGGCGCGGCGAGGACGTCCATCGCGCAGGCGAGCGACGGCAGGTCGGGGCCCGGGGAGCCGTCGGTGACGTAGGGGCGTTCGCCGGTGAGCAGGACCCGGTCGGCGACCCGGGCCTCGTGGGCGGTGCGGCGCAGGACGTGCTCCTCGGGGCCGCCGCCGACCAGCAGCAGCCAGCAGTCGTCCGGCAGCCGGGCCAGGGCGCGGACCAGCACGTCGAACCGCTTGCCCGGGGTCAGCCGGCCGATGCCGCCGACGACGTACGCGTCCTCGGGCAGGCCGAGGCGGCGCCGGGTGCGCAGCCGGGCGAGGGGGTCGAAGCGGAAACGGGCCAGGTCGATGCCGTTGGGGACGACCTCGATGCGGGGCGCGGGCACGCCCCAGCGCCGCAGCCGGTCGGCGACGGTGGGGGAGACGGCGACCGTCGCGCTGCCCAGCCGCTCCCCGGCCAGGTACAGGGCGCGGACGCCCGGGGTGAGCGGGCGGCCTTCGATCTGGGAGTCGCCGAGGGAGTGTTCGGTGGCGACGACGGCGCGGACGCCGGCCAGGCGCGCGGCGAGCCGGCCGTAGAGGCAGGCGCGGTAGAGGTGGGTGTGCACCAGGTCGTAGCCGCCGGTGCGGATGAACCGGGTCAGCCGGGGCAGTGCGGCCAGGTCGCGGTTGCCGGTCATGCCGAGGTGCACGACCTTGACGCCGTCGGCCTGCAGTCCGTCGGCGACCGCGCCCGGGTTGGTGAGCGTCACGACGTCGCAGTCGACGGGGAGGTGGCGCAGCAGCAGCCGCAGTTGCTGTTCGGCGCCGCCCACGCCGAGGCCGGTGATGACGTGCAGGGCCTTCACCTCACACCCCCGTCGCACGGCGGCGGCGCAGGCGGTGCAGCCGGGTCTTCAGCAGCAGGCGTACGGCGGTGTCCCGCTGGCCGACGTGTACGCGGGGCAGGGCGTGCGGGCCGGTCAGCGGGCCGGGGTCGATCGCGCAGGCGTAGGCGTAACCGGCGGCCCGTACGGCCTCGGCGGCGCGGGCGTCGACCGTGCCGTACGGGTAGCAGAAGCCGGTGACCGGAGCGCCGGTCAACTCCGAGAGCAGGGCTCTGCTCTCGGCGGTCTCGGCCTTCAGCGCGGCATCGTCCGCCTGCGTCAGGTCGACGTGGGTGAGCCCGTGCGAGCCGATCTCGACGCCCTCGGCGGCGGCGTGCCGGATGCCGTCGGCGGTCAGCAGCGGCTTGCGCGGGCCCAGCGGGTCCCAGGCGTTGTCGCCGCCGAGCCGGCCCGGCAGTACGAAGAGGGTCGCCCCGCAGCCCCAGTGGCGCAGGCGGGGCAGCGCGTGCCCGGTGAAGTCGGCGTACCCGTCGTCGAAGGTCAGCCCCACCAGGCCGTGGCCGTCGCCGCGGGCCCGGGCGGCCAGCAGCTCGGCGACCGACACCCCGCGCAGCCCGCGCCGCCGCAGCCAGCCCAGCTGCGCGTCCAGCCGGTCGGGCGTGACCGTGATGCGGTACGGGTCGTCCGAGCAGTCGCCGACGGAGTGGTACATCGCGATCCAGGGGACGACGTCGGCGCGCGTGCGGGCGCCGGGGCGGGTGAGGGCTTCAACGGAATCTGCGGAAGCGGGGGAGGGGGCGGGAGCGGGAGCGGCGGAAGCGGAAGCGGAAGCCGAAACGGCCATGGGGGAGCCTTCGTGTGACGGAGCGGACGAGATCGAGGGCCTGCGCGACGCCTTGGACGCGCAGAACCCGGCCGAGCAGGACGAAGACGCCGACGACGGTCGCCACGCCGACGGCGAGGGAGACACCGGGGGAACCGGCCGGGGCGGTGAGCCGGTCCGTGACCAGCACGCCCGCGACGGTCGCCGCGGCCGCCGCCACCACCGGCCTGCCCAGGTCGCCCAGGACGCGCCGGACGCGGACCGGGACGCTGCGCGGGCCCATCCCGGCGAGCAGCAGTGCGGCGGTGGCGGTGATGCCGGCGGCGTTGGCGGCGGCGATCCCGGTCACGCCCCACGGGCCGACCGCGCACGCGCCGACGCCGGCGGTGGCGGCGATGCCGACGGCCATCGCGCCGAGCGGGTACCAGCTGGCGCGGCCCGCCGAGAAGTAGGAGCGGGCCAGCGCGCCCACCACGGTCTGGCCGAGCAGCCCGAGCGCGTACACGCGCATGACGGTCGCGGTCGCCGCCGTGTCCGCCGCCGTGAAGGCGCCCCGCTGGAAGAGGAGCCCGACCATCTGGGGTGCGCAGGCGACGACCGCGGCCGCGCCCAGCAGCACCAGGGCGGCCGCCAGCGCCACGTCCCGCTCGACGCGGTCGCGGGCCCGTTCGGTGTCGCCGTCGGCCATCGCACGGGCCACCACCGGGAAGGTCACCGTGCACAGCATCAGTGACAGTGTCATCGGGATCTGGGCCACCTTCTGCGCGTAGTTCAGGTGCGAGATGGCCCCGGAGGGGAGCCCGGAGGCGAGGAAGCGTTCGATGAGGATTTGGGACTGGCGGCACAGGGCGAAGAGCAGGACGGTGCTGAACAGGGCGAGGGCCAGCGGACGGGCCTGGTCCGCGACGGCCGACGGCGGCGCCCCGTCGCTCCGGCGGCGCAGCTGCCGCAGCAGCGACGGCAACTGCGCCGCCACCATCAGGAAGCCGCCCGCCGCGACCCCGACCGCCGCCGAACGCACCCCCCAGCGCCCGCCGAACACGAACATCGCGGTGATGATGCCGGTGTTGTAGGCGACGTAGATCGCCGCCGGCGCCAGGAACCGGCGGTGCGCCCGCAGGGCGGCGCTGCAGTACCCGGCCAGCCCGAAGCTGACGACGCAGGTGGCGGTGAGCCGGGTGCAGTCCACGGCGAGGGCGTGGTCGGGCAGCCCCGGCGCCAGGGCCGCGACCAACTGGGGCGCGCAGACGACGACCAGTGCGCCGACCGCGGCGAAGGCCGGCGCCAGCCGGGGCAGGGTCGACGCGACCAGCGCGCGGACCGGGTCGCCGGGGGCGCCCTGCGCGCGGCGGGCCAGGGCCAGACTGAACATCGGGACCAGAGCGAAGGCCAGCCCGTCCTCGATCAGCAGCGTCGCCGCGAACTCCGGCACCGTCCACGCCACGAGGAAGGCGTCCGTCTCACTGCCGGCCCCGAACAGCCGGGCCAGCGCCTGGTCCCGGGCCAGCCCGAGCACCGACCCGGCCACCGACAGCACGGCCGTGAGCAGCGCGGCCCGGGCGAGGAAGCCCCCCGAGGACCGGCCCTCGGCGGCCGTCGCGGTGTCCGCCCGGGGCGCGACGGTCCGGGCCGGGGGGACGGACGTCCCGCCCGCCGCAGGAACCGAGGTCGCCTTCACCTTCACCGCGCCGGCACCTCCTCCGTACCGGGGCCGTGACCGGGACCGGAGTCAGCGCCGTGACCGGGACCGGAGTCAGTGCCGTGACCGGAGCCGAAGTCAGCGCCGTGACCGGACCCGGTCCCGGACTCGGACCCGAGCGCCCACCACGCCGCCAGCCCGAAGCACACCGCCGTCAGCACGGTCGAGGGCCCGCCGATGTCGGCGTACGCGAAGTCGGTCAGCTGCCACACCAGCAGCCCGCAGGCGATCAGCGCGCAGTCCGGTGCGGGCCTCCCGGAACGCCGTACCGCACGGAGCCCGCGCAGCCCCAGGACGAGCAGCGCCAGCCAGCTCCCCGCGAGCGCCACCAGCCCGATCAGGCCCTGTTCGGCCAGGACCAGCAGGTACATGTTGTGCGGGGACAGCAGCGGCTGTCTGCGGTATCCGGCACCGGCGCCCTCGGTCTCACTGCCCGAGGACAGCGCCAGCGACGCGTGTGCGTCCCGGTGTTCGGGAAACCCCTTCAGGCCCACGCCGGTCAGGGGCCGCTCGCGCCACATGCCGGCCGCCGCCGCCCACATCGCGTAACGGTCGGTCACCGACTGGTCGGGCGATGCGGTGACCCGCGCGATGCTCCCCACCCGCTCCTGGAGCATCGCCGTACCGACACCGAACCCGCCCACCAGCACCACCCCCGCCGCGACCGCGGCCGCCCCCACCGTGAGCGCCCGGCGCACCCCGGCGAGCAGCAGCTGTGCCGCGCACGTCACCGCCGTGGCGATCCACGCCCCGCGGCTGAACGACAGGGCGAGCGGCAGCAGCAGCGCGAGCGCGCACCCGGCGGCGAGTGCGCGCTGACGTACGGACGGCGTGCACGGTGTCGACGGCGTGCACGGTGTGGAGGACGTCGATGGAGTCGTTGGCGTGGATGGAGTCGTTGGCGTGGATGGCGCGGATGGCATGGATGGCGCGGAGGATGGCGTGGATGGCGTGGATCTCCCCGGGTGCCGGCCCAGCGCCAGCCCGACCGCGCAGACCAGTCCCAGGGAGACCACGGTGGCCATCCCCATCACGTCCTGCGGCCCGAAGGTGCCCACGGCCCGGATCTGCTCGCCCTGGTACGAGGCGCCGGTCCCGGTGACGTACTGGTGCACGCCGACCGCCCCCTGCCACGCCGCCAGCCCCACCATCGACCAGGCGAGCAGCCGTGCGTCGTCCCGGCCGCGGATCAGCAGCAGGACGGCGGCGGGGACGAGGACGAAGACCTGGAGGTAGCGGCCGAGCCCGGTGAGCCCGGCCCCCGGCGACACCGCCCCCATGGCGGCGACGGCCAGTCCGGACACGGGCAGTCCCAGCACCACGGCCGCCGTACGGGACAGGGGGCGCCGCCGGTCCCGTACCAGGCGCAGGACGCAGTACAGCACCACCAGCGCGGAGACCGCGTCGGCCGGGTGCGCGCCGCCCCCGCCGTCCGGTGCGACCGGCAGGGCGAGCAGCGCGACGACCGCGACCACGGCGAGTACGGGCGGCAGCCGCCGTACGCGCACGGCGGACCACAGGGGCAGGGCCTGGGACACTCGCTCAGCTCCCGGTGGGGCGCACGAGCGTGACGGCCGTGCGCAGCAGGATGCATACGTCCTGCCACAGGGACCAGTCGTCGATGTAGGCGTTGTCGAAGCGGGCCCGGTCCTCGATGGAGGTGTCGCCGCGCAGTCCGTTGATCTGGGCCAGGCCCGTGATGCCGGCCGGCACCCGGTGGCGGGCGGCGTAACCGGGGTAGGTCCGGCTGAACTGCGCCACGAAGTACGGCCGTTCGGGGCGCGGCCCGACCAGGCTCATGTCGCCCCGGAAGACGTTCCACAGCTGGAGCAGTTCGTCGAGCGAGGTACGGCGCAGGAAGCGGCAGAACCACGGCATCCGACGCTCGTCGGCCACGCTCCACCGGGTCGCCGACTCGTGCTCGTCGGCCGGGCGGTAGGTGCGGAACTTCAGCAGCGTGAACGGCCTGCCGTCCTTGCCGATGCGCTCCTGCCGGAACAGTACGCCGGGCCCCCCGATGATCCTCAACGCCGTCGCACAGGTCAGCAGCAACGGGCTCAGCAGCAGCAGCAGCGCCCCGGACACCGTCACGTCCAGCACCCGCTTGCCGGCACCGCCCGCCCGCCGCGCGGCCGGCTCCGGACGCCGGAAGGAGAACCCGGCGATCCGGTCCCGGCCCGGGTACGCGGAGGCATCCGCGTCGACCTCCCACACCACGCAGCCCGACTCGGCCAGCGTCCGCAGCAGCGGCCCCTGCCGGGCCGGTTCGCAAGGGTGCACGGCCAGTACGTCCCGTACGCCGTTCTGCACGACCGCCCGCCGCACCTCCTCTCCCGTGGTCAGCACGGGCAGGCCGGTGGTGCCGCCCGGGTCGTCGGTGACGATCCCCACGGGGCGCACCCCGCAGCGCGGGTGGCGCAGCACCGCCGACGCCACGCGCTGCGCGGTCGCGGCGGGGCCGGCGACGAGGGCCGCGCGCGGGTGGTTCAGCAGCGCGGCACGGCGCCGCCCGTGCACGACGCCCCGGCCGGCGCAGCCCGTCGCCGCGTGCAGCAGGAAGCCGAGGAGCAGCGTGCGGGCGGACAGCGCGTGCGGTGGGGCGTACGCCGCGACGAGCGCCGCCAGCGACAGCCAGGCCACCGCGATCCGGCCGCACAGGGCGGGCAGGTCGTCCAGCACACCCGGCAGCCGTCGGCGCGGGCGCGGACACAGCAGCAGCGCGGCGGCGACCAGCAGGGCCGTCAGCAGCGGTTGGTGCGGGACGCCGGTCAGGGTCAGCGAGCCCGGAACCGCGGCCGCCGTGCCGTCCGCGACGAGCAGCGGCAGCGGGGAGTCCGGCCGTGGCGCGGGGCGCCCGGTGGGGAACCGGAGGCCCCCGGTGCCGGCCCTCGGCGGCAGCACCGAGACGGGGGACGAGGAGCCCGGGGCGCGCGGCTGGCCGGCGGGGGCGGGGACGGTGCTTTCCGCGGTCATGGGTGCGTGGACTCCCTGTACTCGATGGGCACGACCGGCGACCGCCCCACGGTCGTCGACCGGTCGCCGGAGGGGTGGGGCGCCGTGGAGGCGGGCCGGTGGCCGGGGAGGGGGCGCGGTTCGGCCGTCCGCCCGTCGTGCCCGCCGTGCCCGTCGTGGCAGTCGTGCCCGTCGTGGAGGAGGGCGCGGTATACCGCCGCGACGGCCGCGGCCGTGAGCCGTACGTCGTGCGTGGACAGGACGTGCGCACGCCCCCGGCGGCCGAGCGACGCACGCAGGGGAGCGTCGAGCAGCAGGCCGCTGACGGCGCCCGCCAGCGCCGTCGGGTCCTCCGGCGGTACCAGGCAGTGCGGCGCGAGAGCGGGCGGCAGTCCTTCGCGGGCGCCGTCCACGTCGGTCACCACCACGGGCCGCCCGCAGGCCATCGCCTCCAGCGGGGCCAGCGCCATGCCTTCCCAGCGGGAGGGCAGGACGACCAGGTCGGCGGCCCGGTACCAGGGGGTGGCATCGGCGACGGCACCCGCGAACAGCACGGACGCCGGGTCGGGGTGTCGCGGGCGGGTGGGGTGCGGTCCGCAGCCGTGGGTTCCGGGTGCAGGTCCGGTCCGGTGCGGTCCGTCGCCGAGGAATCCGTACGCCGAGGCACGCGCCGCGAGCCGGGCGCGCTCCGGCCCGTCGCCGACCAGTACCAGCCGGGCCCCCGGCACGCGCGCGAGGACCGGCCCCCACGCCGCCAGCAGGATGTCCTGCCCCTTCTGCCGGCACAGCCGTCCCACGCAGACCACCAGCGGGGCGTCCGGGCCGACACCGGCCCGCAGCCGTGCCGGCTCCGGGTCCGCCACGCCGTTCCGGCCTCCGGCCGTGCCGTCGCGGAAGACCGTGCCGTCGTGGAAAACCATGTCGTCGTGGAAGACCGTGTCGTCGCGGAAGCGGTCGAGGCCGATGCCGTTCGGGATCACCGCCCACCGCCCGCGGACCCCGGCCCGAGCCCCCCGCAGCCGCTCCGCCTCGCTCACGCACACCGTCCGCGCCGCCCACCGCGACCCCCACCGCTCCCAGCCGAGCGCGAGCGCCGCGGCGGGCCCCCCGACGGCCTCGAACGACCAGGCGTGCGGCTGGAACACGGTCGGAATACGCCCCCGTACGGCGAGCCGCCCGGCGAGACCTGCCTTCGCGCTGTGCGCGTGCACCAGGTCGGGCCGTACGTCCGCGATCACGCGCGCGAGCCGTCGCACCTCCGGTACCAGCGCGGGACCCGGTGACCGCGTCGCCGCCCAGTGCCGGACGTCGGCGCCCAGCGACCGGAGTTCGCCCGCGAGGGGCCCGTCGGGACAGGCGACCGTGACGCGCAGCCCGGCGGAGAGCTGAACCCGCGTCAGGTCCCCGACGACACGGGCGACCCCGCCGTCCACCGGCTGGGTGACGTGGAGAACCCGGGGCGGGGAGTCGGTCGGTGGCAGGTGCATACGCGTTTCCTCGCTCAAGGAACATGCTCGGGACGGGCGGGAACGCGTCTCACCGCAGGGCACCGTCGCGACACGGTGGACGCGGGCGCACGCGGCGTCCCGCCGGGGAACGAGCCGGAAGACCGGTGGGCGTCCGCCGCGTTCGGAGCTCCCGGAGGGTCCCCTTGGCCGATGTCCCGCAGTGGTGCACGGGGATGCGTCGGATGATGTGGGACTTTAGCGGCGATCCATGCCAATCCGGCGAAGCCGGGCGAGTGTGTTGGATTGGTGAATGTTGTTCTCCTGTGAGATCACTCGATCGGCGGCACGCTCACGCCGCCGGCACGCGCCGGCACGCGCCGGCACGCGCCGACGCTGCGCCGGGAACCGCCGGTGCCGCCGGTGCCGCCGGTGTCGCCGCTGCCGACGGCGGAGCGCCGCCCGTGTCCCGGGTGCTCCGTCCGGCGTGGTGGCGCAGGTCCGGTCCGGGCTCCGGCCGGCGTCTGCGGCAGCACCGCCGGCATGGCGGGCCCCGGGCCCGTGGAACCCGGCGTTCGGCAACGCGCGCGAGAACGGCCGACGGTGCCTCGGGGGACGCGCACCGGCCGTCCGTACCGCGGCTCTTCCGCGAGCGGGCGGCCGGTTCACGTCGCCGTGCGGACGGCTGCCGCGCGGACGGCGGCGTGTGCCCCGAATGGGGGGTGTGGGCGCCGACACGGCACGCGGACCTTGACAGGGCCTCTCACCAGGTAGGACGCCGATGCGAGGGAAAGCGGTCCGGCGCACGGGGTCACCGCTCGGTTGCAGAGCGCCATGGGCGCTTTCACGGTGGGCACAAGATCCGACGCACCACCGAAAGGAACCCCCATGCGTCTGCCCGCACGGCGAATCGCCACCTCCGCTCTCTGCGCCGGCCTGCTGATCGGCCTCTCCGGTCCGGCGGTGATGGCGGCCGACGGTGAATCGGTCCGGGAACGCACCCACGCGGCGTCCCGAGCCCCCCTCCCCGACGCTGCGGAACTGCAGAGCCAGGTCGGCAGTCTGGCCGGTCTGGGCGCAGTGCTCACGCCGGTCACCGATCTGCTCGGCGCCGTACTCAAGGCCGACGACGGCCGCCTGTCCACCGAGGAGGCGGACAAGCTGGCCGCCGCCGTCAAGGACGCCCTCGCCAAGGCCGAAGCGGCGGACGCGGACGCCGACGACGTGGCGTCCACGCCGGGCACCACCACCCCCGGCACCACCACCCCGGCCCAGCCGCCGGCCGCCGAGACGCCGGTGACCCTGCCGGCGCCCGTCGTGGCGCAGAGCAGTGACGGCACCACGGCGGTGGCCGGCCTGGCCGCCGCCGCACACGCCGACCTGATGGCGCAGATCGACGCCCTGCTCAAGGCCACCACCTCCGGTACGGCCGCGCAGGTGAGTCCGGCCGTGGAGGAAGTGGTGACCGGCGTCGTCAACGTCGTCGCCGCCACGCTGGTCGGCAGCGGGCTGCCCGCCGCCGACCTGGCCGGGCTGCCCGCCCTGCCGAGCGCGCCGGAAGCCGCCACGCCGCAAGCGCCGGTGCCGGCGAACCCGCAGCCGGCCAACCCCTCCTGACGCCCGCACGGCGAACCAGGCCGTCGCGTCGCCCTTCCGGGGCGGCGCGACGGCCTTCTCCGTTCCGGTTCCCGCGCCTCTCCCCGTGGTTCCCCACGCAGGGATGTCCCGTCGGGCGATGACGCCTGCCGGATATCTCATATGTCTTCCGAGCGCGGGGTTTCCGCGCTCCGCGGAGGTCGTTGGGCAGGGCGTCGGTATGTCCTCGGTATGTCCTCGGGCGACGTGAGTCGCCGAAGAAAGGAACATGATGAAGTCCCTCAAGGCCGTCGCTGTCGTTGCCGGGGCCCTGGCCGTCGCCGGTTCCGCCGCGCCCGCGTCCGCCCACGTCACCGCCGACCGCACGTCCGGCGCCCTCAACAGCGTCGTGAGCGCGCTCACCGAGGAACGCACCAACGTGGTGCCGCCGAAGCACCGGCCGAAGGCGCCCGACAGCGAGAACAAGGGATCCGTGCTGCACACCGTGAAGGACACGACCAACAGGCTGAACTCCAAGGACGGGCTGCTCGGCGGCCTCTCGCTGGGCCGCTGACCCGCGCCCCGGCGCACGGGTGATCCCGTGTGAGACCACCCCCAGCGTGCACACCGGGACGAAAGCGCGTCCCCCAGCGGCTCCCAGCACCTCCCCAGCACCTCCCCAGCACCTGCCCCGTACTCCACGGGTACTCCGCGGCGACTTCCCGTCGCCTCTGTGCCGGAGTCGGCGGCCGGTGCTCCGGGTGGCCCAGCGAGCGGTGACCACGGGGCCCGCCGCCCGGTTAACGGTGCGGATCCACCGAGCGGACGAGGAGCGAGCCATGATCGCCAACGTGGGCAGAGCAGTGAGCGGCGCGGAAGGGGAGACGCGGGGCCCCGCGAGAGGCGGGCCCGGTCACGGAACGCGGCGCCGGATGCTGCGGGGACTGCTCGCCCCGGCCCTCGCCGTGACGCTGACGCCCCTGATCGCGGCCTCCCGGCCCTCCCCGCCGTCGGACGCCGCCGAGAGTGCGGAGAACACCGGGACCACCCCCACCGCGGCCGGTGCGCGGCCAGCGCCGTACGCCCCCGAGCCGGCCGCGGGCGCCGCGTTCGACGAGATCTACCGGGGCCGCCACATCCGGGGCGTCAGGCCCACCGCGGGGCAGGCCGCCGGCGTCGGCACCTGGCACGTGACCGTGGACGGCCGGCCGCTGCACCTGATGCGCCGGGCCGACGGCGGCTGGCTGAGCATGATCGACCACTACCGGTCGTATCCCACTCCCCTTGCCGCGGCCCGCGGTGCCGTCGACGAACTCGGCCCCGGCGAGCAGCTGCGCGACACGCCGGCCGAGGGCGGCCGGCACCATTCCGGGGGGCGCCATGGCGTACACGCGTAAGGACGTCAGCACACTGACCGGCTCCGAGAAGCGGCGGTTCGTCAACGCGCTGCTGGAGCTCAAACGGCGCGGTGAGTACGACGAGTTCGTGCGCACCCACATCGTCTACTACGTCTCCGACGGCGAGAACGGGCTGCGCAGTGCCCACATGGCCCCGTCCTTCCTGCCCTGGCACCGCAGGTTCCTGCTGGACCTGGAGGAGGCGCTGCGCAGGGTCGACTCGTCCGTGACGGTGCCGTACTGGGACTGGACCAAGGACCGCACCACCTCGTCCTCGCCCTGGACCGCCGACCTCCTCGGCGGCAACGGGCGGCGTTCCGACCGCCGGGTCACCACCGGGCCGTTCGCCCACGCCGAGGGCAACTGGGCCATCAAGGAGAACGTCACCGACACCGAGTACCTCACCCGGGACCTCGGACGCGCCGACGCTCCCATCGAGCTGCCCACGAAGAGCGACCTGAAGTGGGCGCTCGACGACCCGGTGTACGACACCGCGCCCTGGGACTCCACGGTGCGCGAGGGGTTCCGGAACAAGCTGGAGGGGTGGGGGACCGGCCGCGGCAGCGTCTCCTGGCGCAACCACAACCGGGTGCACCGCTGGGTCGGCGGGGCCATGGTCGGTGCTGCCTCGGTCAACGACCCGGTGTTCTGGCTGCACCACGCCTTCGTCGACCTCCAGTGGTCCCGCTGGCAGGCCCGGCACGGCGACACCCGCTACCTGCCCGCCGAGCCGCCCGGCCGGGGCGGCGCGCAGCACGGCCGGGTCGTCGCGCGGCACGAGAGGCTGCCACCGTGGGACGTGACGCCGGACGACTTGGAGGACCACAGCCGGATCTACCGGTACGCCTGAGCGGACGGCGCGGACGGCGCAGACGGCGCGGACGGGAAGAGCCCCGGCTGGGAAGGCCGGGGGGCACTCTTCGGGTGGCGTGCAGCCCTCGGGGCTGGTGGCGTACGGGCGGCCTCAGGGCAGGCGGCGTACGGGGGAGCCCGCGAGGTAGGCCCGGATCGCCTCGACCGCCTGGCCGTAGTACGTGGCGTAGTTGGCGCGCGAGACGTAGCCGAGGTGCGGGGTGGCGAGCAGGCGCGGGGCGGTGCGCATCGGGTGCCCGGCGGGCAGCGGCTCGGTGTCGAAGACGTCCACGCCCGCGCCGGCGATGCGGCCCCCGTGCAACGCGGCGAGCAGGGCGTCCTGGTCGACGATCGCCGCGCGCGAGGTGTTGACCAGGTAGGCGGTCGGCTTGAGCAGCGCCAGTTCGGCGGGGCCGAGCAGGCCGCGGGTGCGGTCGCCGAGCGCCAGGTGGACGGAGACGAAGTCGGAGGCCCGCAGCAGCTCCTCCTTGGAGGGGGCGAGTTCGACGCCGACCTCCTCGGCGCGTTCCCGGGTGAGGTTCTGGCTCCACGCGCTCACCCGCATGCCGAAGGCGAGACCGACCTGCGCCACCCGGTTGCCGATCCTGCCCAGGCCCAGTAGCCCGAGCCGTTGACCGTGCAGGTCGGCGCCCACGGTCTGCTGCCAGGGCCCGCCCTCGCGCAGCGCGTTGCTCTCCCGGACGACACCGCGGGCCAGACCCAGCAGTAGGGCCCACGTGAGTTCCACGGGCGGGGTCGAGGAGGAGGCCGTACCGCACACGGTGACGCCGTGCGCGTCGGCG
The DNA here is from genome assembly GCF_049975785.1 of Streptomyces sp. WG7. Lineage (NCBI taxonomy): Bacteria > Bacillati > Actinomycetota > Actinomycetes > Kitasatosporales > Streptomycetaceae > Streptomyces > Streptomyces sp. WG7. The sequence continues at coordinate 96,264 of NZ_JBNGGE010000024.1, read as the reverse complement.
GCTGCGTAGTCGATGACGCTGTTGCGCATGCCGGAGGCGACGATCAGTTTCAGCCGGGGCAGCCGGGCGATCAGTGACCCGGGGAACGGCACGCGTTCGCGCAGCGTGACCACGATGTCCGCGTCGGCGAGCGCGGCGGCGAGGGCGTCCTCGCTGCCGAAATGGGTGGCGAAGGACACGACGTCCACGTCGTCCGCGACCGGGGACCAGTCGGCGATCCCGGTCGCCACCTGCTGGAAGTCGTCGAGCACCGCGCAGCGCAGTCGCACGTCGTCCGGTCCCTCCCGACGGAACGGGCAGTGGCGCCCCCGGCAGGACTCGAACCTGCGGCCAAGCGCTTAGAAGGCGCCTGCTCTATCCACTGAGCTACGGGGGCCTGGTGTGGTGGCCTCGGTCGTGGTGCCCGGGTGTGGGCTGATCCGTGACGGTTGCCGGGGACAAGGATAGGGCTCCCGGCTCCATGTCCCTGCTGCTTCACCTCCGTGGCTCGATGTGGAGGTTCGGTGAAGCGGTCCTGATAATCGCAGGCAGGTACGAATCCTGCATCGCTTTTGGCGTCTCACGCATCGGGTGTTGTGCACTCGTTATGCCTGGAGTCGCCTCACGTCCCAGTAGTCCCTTCCGTCCGAAGTGTCCGGTCGGCGCGCAGGCATGCTCATATGCTTCAGAATTCCCCTGAAATTGGGCATTCTTCACATGTGGTGACCTTGGACGTACGGCCTCAGCTGCTCGACGCACTCTCCGCCCTGCGCGACCGTGTCGCGGCCGCACGCTTCCCGCTGCCCCTGCCCGGGGCCCCACGCGCGCGTGCCAACCGCGACGAACTGCTCGCACAGCTCGACGACTACTTGGTGCCCCGGCTGAAGGAACCCGAAGCGCCCTTGCTGGCCGTCGTGGGCGGATCCACCGGCGCCGGGAAGTCCACGCTGGTGAACTCCCTCGTGGGGCGGCGGGTCAGTGAGGCCGGGGTGCTGCGGCCCACCACCCGGACGCCGGTGCTCGTGTGTCATCCGGAGGACCACCACTGGTTCAGCGGCATGCGGGTGCTGCCCGACCTCACGCGCGTGTGGGTGCCCCACCGGGACCCGGACGACGACCTGCTCCTGCCGGGCGAGAAGCCCGCGCGCGTGCTGCGCATCGAGACCGCCGACACCCTGCCGCCCGGCATCGCCCTCCTCGACGCACCCGACATCGACTCCCTCGTCGCCGACAACCGCGTCCTCGCGGCCGAACTGATCTGCGCCGCCGACATCTGGGTGATGGTCACCACGGCCGCCCGGTACGCCGACGCCGTGCCCTGGCAGCTGCTGCGCACCGCCAAGGAGTACGACGCCACCCTGGTCACCGTGCTCGACCGGGTGCCCCACCAGGTGGTGGCCGAGGTGTCGCGGCAGTACGGGGCGCTGCTCACCAAGGCCGGGCTCGGCGAGGTTCCCCGCTTCACCGTGCCCGAACTGCCCGAATCGGCGTGGGGCGGCGGGCTGCTGCCGGCCACCGCCGTGGCGCCGCTGCGGTCCTGGCTCGTCCACCGGGCACAGGACCTCGACACCCGGCACCACACCATGGCCCGTACGGCGCACGGCATCCTGGACTCCCTCACCTCCCGGATGCCCGAACTGGCCGGCGCCACCGCCGCGCAGTACGCCGCCGCGCTGCGGCTCACCGCGGCCGTCGACGGCGCGTACGACGGAGAGCACGCGCGCGTGCGAGGGAGGCTGCAGGCGGGGGCCGTGCTCGCCGGGGACGCGCTGAAGCGGTGGCGGGCCTTCCCCCTCGACTGCTCCCCCGAGGAACTCATCGACTCGCTGGTCGAGAGCCTGAGCGCGCTGCTGCTGTGCGCCGTCACCGCCGCCGACGAACGCGTCGACGACGCGTGGCGGCGCGAACCGGCGGCCGCCGCACCGGAACTCGCGGACCGCGCCCCGGCGACGGAGAGCGCCGAGCACCGCATCGGGATGGCCGTACGGCGCTGGCGGCGGGAGCTGGAGGAGTACGCCGAGGAGGAGGTGCGCGAACTCGACCGGAGCATGGCACCGGACCCGGGGGTGGTCGCCGCGCTGGTCGCCACCGTGCTGCTGGGCGGGCGGCGCGCGCGCAGCGCCGGGGAGCGGCTCGCCGAGCGGATCGGCGCCCACGGTGCGCTGCGGCTGCGCGACCGGGGCGGGCGGCTGCTCGACGAACAGGTGGACCGGGTCATGCACGTCGAGCGCGAGCGCCGACTGGCACCGCTTGACGGGATGGAGGTCCATCCCGAACCGCAGGCCGAACTCATCGCAGCGCTGTCCGTATTGCAGAAGGAGAGGTGACCGGTGACCGCCGTCACTGACCAGGACCCCACCGAGCACACCGACCACACGACGGAGGAGGCAGGCCAGGCAGGCCAGGCACGTCCCGGAGGCCAAAGAGGGCAGGGGGGCCACGGAGGTCAGGGAGGTCAGGGAGGTCAGGGGGGCGAGGCGGGGCCCGGGGGCGGCCGTGGCCCGGAGCGGGCCGGCGCGGAGGCCGCCGCGCGGCGGGAGGCCACGGGGGCCGGGCAGGCGACGCGTGCGCAGGGCCGCGCGAGCGAGCGCGCACCCGGCCCTCACCCACGCGTGCAGGACAACGGAGCGTCCCCGCGTACGGCCCTGGACCGCGACCGCGGTGACGAGCGCAGGGACCGTACGGAGCGCGGGGATCCCACGGCGGCCCCTGGACGTACGGAGCGCAGAGACCCTGCGGCGGACAGGGGTCGTACGGCGGACAGGGATCGTACGGAGGGCGCGGCCGGCCGCGATCGCGCGGCGGGTACGGAGCGCGCGGCCGGTGGTTCCGCCGGGCCCGATTCCCATTCCGTCCCCGGGGCCGGTTCCGGGGCCGGGGACGGAGGAGGCGCCTGGGGCGACGGGCTGATCGCGCGGCGGGTGGACGAGAACGCCGGGGCGGAGCAGTTCGCCGTGGTGCCGAGCAGGCCCGCCAGTTCCTCGGCCCTGATGCCGCTGGCGTACGACGGACAGCTCAGGTCGCGGCTCGACGCGCTGCGCGAACTGGTGGGGCTCTCCCGTACCCGGCTCGACAGCGGGACCCTGGCCGAGGCGGGCCGGGTCCTCGACGAGGCCGCCGCGCGGCGCAGGCTCTCCGGGCAGCACACCGTCGTCGCCATCGCCGGCGCGACCGGCAGCGGCAAGTCGCAGCTGTTCAACACGCTCGCCGGAGTGACGATCTCCGAGACGGGCGTCCGCCGGCCGACCACCGCGGCGCCCATCGCGTGCAGTTGGAGCGACGGCGCGGCCAGCCTCCTGGACCGGCTCGGCATCCCCGGCCGGCTGCGCCGCCGCCCGCTGCAGCACCCGGACGCCGACTCGCCGCTGCGCGGGCTGGTCCTGATCGACCTCCCCGACCACGACTCGGCGGCCGTGCAGCACCGCGAGCAGGTGGACCGCATCCTGGCGCTCGTCGACGCCGTCATCTGGGTCGTCGACCCGGAGAAGTACGCCGACGCCGTGCTCCACGAGCGCTATCTGCGGCCGATGGCCGGCCACGCGGAGGTCACCTTCGTCGTCCTCAACCAGGTCGACCGGCTGCCCGGGGAGGCCGCCGAGCAGGTCCTCGACGACCTGCGGCGGCTGCTCGACGAGGACGGCATCGCACTCGGGGAGTACGACGAACCCGGCGCGACCGTGCTCGCCCTGTCCGCGCTCACCGGGGACGGCATCGGCGAACTGCGCGACGCGCTCGGCCAGTTCGTCGCCGAACGGCAGGCTCCGGCGCGCCGGATCGCGGCCGACGTGGACGCCGCCGCCTGGCGCCTGCGTCCCGTGTACGTCACCGGGCGGCGGACCGGGCTCAGCGAGGAGGCGCGGGAGGAGTTCGCGGACCGGCTCGCGGACGCGGTGGGGGCCACCGCCGCCGGCGAGGCCGCCGAACGGGCCTGGCTGCGCAACGCCAACCGCGCGTGCGGCACACCCTGGCTGCGGCTGTGGCGCTGGTACCACGACCGGCGCGAACCTCCCACGGGCCGGCTCTCGCTGCGCGCCCAGGCGGACGAGGAGGCCACCGCCCGTCAGCGCGTCGAGCAGGCGGTGCGCACGGTGTCCGACCGGGCGTCGGCCGGGCTGCCCGCGCCATGGGCGCAGGCGATGCGCGAGGCGGCCGTCCGGGGCGCCCAGGGGCTGCCGGAGGCCCTCGACGAGCTGGTGGTGCGTACGGGGCTGCCGCCGGGGCGTCCGCCGCGGCCGGGCTGGTGGCCGGTGGCCGTGCTGGCCCAGGCGTCCATGACCCTCCTGCAGGTGGCGGGCGGCCTGTGGCTGCTGGGCCAGATCATCGGCTTCCTGCCGCCGAACCTGGGCGTGCCGGTGCTGCTCATGGTCGCCGGCATCATCGGCGGACCCCTCATCGAATGGAGCTGCCGCATCGCGGCGCGCGGACCGGCACGACGCTACGGCCACGAGGCGGAACGCCTGCTGCGGGAGGCGGCCGCGGGATGCGGCCGGGCCAGGGTCCTGGATCCGCTGGCGGCGGAACTGCTGCGGTACCGGGAAGTCCGGGAGCAGTACGGGCGGGTCGCGGGGGTGGGAACCACGGCGAGGTAGACGTAGGCGCTGGGGTGCCGGGGTGCCGGGGTGCCGGGGCGCTGGGCGGGCGGAGGCGATCGTCCGCCCGGGGAACCCAGCCGCGGGACGGCCCCGGGGACACGGGGGACACGGGGGACACCCATGGGGGTGGCGGAGTTCTCCACAGACGAGATGACGGTCCACAGCCCTCGGCGGGCCCCGCCCCGGGCGGGGCAGTCTGGCGTCGCGGCGATCGCGACGGACGCGGTCGTCACGGGCGGCGGCGGTGTGCGGGAACGCGACACCGCCGCGCCGGACGCAGCCGTACGGGAAGGCCCGTACGGGAGGGAGGACTCGCGATGAACGAGACGATGATCTGCGTCGTGGGCAACGTGGCCACGCGGCCGGTGTTCCGGGAGCTGGCGAACGGACCGTCGGCGCGGTTCCGGCTGGCGGTCACCGCGCGCTACTGGGACCGGGAGAAGAGCGCGTGGACGGACGGTCACACCAACTTCTTCACGGTGTGGGCCAACCGGCAGCTCGCCGCCAACGCCTCGGCGTCTTTGGCGGTGGGCGAACCCGTCATCGTGCAGGGCCGGTTGAAGGTGCGCACGGACGTGCGCGAGGGGCAGAACTGGACCTCCGCGGACATCGACGCGGTGGCGATCGGCCACGACCTCGCACGCGGCACGGCGGCGTTCCGGCGCACCGGAAAGGCGGAGACGGCGGTCTCCCCACCACAGCCGGAGCCCAACTGGGAGACACCGGCCGGGGAGCCGGACGGCACGGACACCACCGAACAACGGCCGGAACCCGCCGCAGCGGTGGCGTGAAGCCGACGGTCCGCCGGAACTGACCGAAGTGCGGCTTATCGGCGAATACGCACCGGACGAACCCGGGTGGATTTGTCGATAAGCCCTGCTCACGGGCCTGTTGGCGATAACGATTCCGATTCGGATCACCGTGTGGACGAACATCACCGGCAAGCACGGTGCGCCACGTCCTTAGGATGCCGAACGAGCCCTGAGGGGCTGGTGATTCTGCTGGTGGGACCGTGCCCCCCACGTCAACGGGTCCTGCTCGAAGGGGAATTTGGTGTTTTCTTCGCTCGCTGCGCTGTCTCCGTCCGGCCGAGGGGCGGTGCGACGCGCCACCGCGGCCCTGGTGTCCGCGTTCGCCGCCGCAGGGGTGGTGACCGGTGCCGGACCGGCAGCCGCCGCCCAGGGCGCGGCGGCGCAGGGGCAGGGCGGGGCGACGGCCACCATCGGAGGCCTCAAGGCGCACGGCGTCGCGGTCGTCCACGGGGCGGACGGCCCCCAGGAGGTGCCGGCCGGCCTGTTCGAGATGTCCGTCGAGGGCGGCGGCATGCTGCAGACGTACTGCGTCGACGTCCAGAACCCGACGCAGAAGGACGCCAAGTACCACGAGACGCCCTGGAGCGGCACGTCCCTGGGAACCAACAAGGACGCGGGCCGCATCCGCTGGATCCTGCAGAACTCCTACCCCCAGGTCAACGACCTCGCCGCGCTGGCGAAGAAGGCGGGTGTCCGCGGCGGACTCACCGAGCAGGACGCGGCGGCCGGCACGCAGGTGGCCGTCTGGCGCTATTCGGACGACACGGACGTCGAGGCACTCGATCCCCAGGCCGAGCGGCTCGCCGACTACCTGGAGAAGAAGGCCCGCGTTCTCGCGGAGCCCGCGGCGTCGCTCTCCCTGGACCCGCCCGCGGTCTCCGGCCGCCCCGGTGAGCGGCTCGGCCCGGTGACGGTGCGCACCAACGGCGGCGGCGCGACGGTGACACCCCCGGTGGACGCCACTGCCGGCGGGGTGCGCATCGTCGACAAGCAGGGCGAGCCCGTCACCTCCGTCACCAACGGCTCCCAGATCTTCTTCGACGTGCCCGAGGACGCGGCGGCCGGCACAGCCGAGCTGACGGTCCAGGCCTCGACCACGGTGCCGGTCGGCCGTGCCCTCGCCTCCGAGAGCCGCAGCCAGACCCAGATCCTGGCCGGCTCCAGCGAGTCCACGGTCGCGGCGACGGCCACCGCCTCGTGGGCCGACCAGGGCGCGATACCCGCCCTGTCCGCGACGAAGAACTGCGCCGAGGGCGCCCTGGACATCACCGCGGTCAACAACGGCGACGAGCCCTTCACCTTCCAGCTGCTGGACACCGAGTACACCATCGCGGCCGGCGAGACCCGCACGGTGACCGTCCCGCTGCCGGAGGACCGCGCCTACGACTTCACGATCCGCGGCCCGGCCGGCTTCGAACAACGCTTCAAGGGCGTCCTCGACTGCCGCACCCGGAGCGCCGCACTGCCGGACACCACCCGCCCCCTCGGCGAACCGGCCCCCGCCACGGTCATCACCCCCACCCCGAACCCCAACCTCGCCGAAACCGGCAGCTCCGGCGTAACGCCCCTGATCGGCGGCACGGCCATCGGCCTGGTCATGATCGGCGGCGCGGTCCTCCTGTTCGTCCGCAGGAAGAGCGAACAGTGACCTCACCGCCGGTACTCTCGCCGTCCTCCCCGAGGCAGGCCCGTACGCTGGAGCAGGCGTCGTGAACGGCACGGCCGCGATCGGCATCACGGTCGGCCGGTGACAGCGCCATACGTGAAGGGAGAAGCAGATGGGTCGCCGCAGAGAGACCCGTAAGGACCCCGCGGTCGTGACCGCGACGGTGCGTGAGTGGAGCGACGAGGAGGGCTGGGGTGTCCTCGACTCGCCCGAGACTCCCGGAGGGTGCTTCGGCCACTTCTCCGACATTCAGGCGCCCGGCTTCCGCACGCTGTCACCAGGGCAGCAGGTCGATCTCACCTGGGAAGCGCCCGGCTTCAAGCAGGACGGGTACGACTACCGGGCGGTGAGCATCGTTCCCCGCTCCGCCTGACCTCCACGGCCGACATCAGGCAACTCGCAGAGAGACCGTCTCCGATTTCTGAGGCGGTGCTCATCTCGGCGCGACGGCATCGAGCCATCCGGTGAGCGCGCAGAAGTCGGCGTCTTCGAGGCCCTTGGCCGGCTCGACCTGGTGCAGCAGTGAAGGCCCGGGGTGGCCGGCGTCGACCCAGAGGCGGTCCATGGCGCTGATCTCGTCATCGACCCAGATGAAGGGCCGGCCGGCGGCCCACTCGACCATGGGGCGAGTCTTCCAGTGGAGGCCCCGCGGGGTTCCTCCTGCGTCGGTGTCCGGCCACTCCAGCACCGGCAGCCTCGGCAGGCCGATGCGCGGGGCGACCACCTCGTTCGCCTCGTCCATCCAGGTCGTCGCCCAGACGAGCCGGCAGCCCAGAGCCATGAGGCGCGCCCCGATCCCGGGGTCGAGTCGGACCAGCAGCGGGTTCCCCTGATCGACGGCCGTCGAGGAGGAGGCGGCGGCGACCTCCTTCTGGCCGGCCGAAGACCCGAACGGGATCAGCGGTCCGTCGACGTCGAGGAAGAGGAGGGGGCGCTCCGATGCGCTGGTCACGGCCGCACCGTAGCCCAGCACGGTGGGGGCGCGGCACCCTCGGCCTGGGCCGTCCCCGGGTCGTGCGAAAGTGCCCGAGGCCGACCGACGGCGACCGACAGGGACAGGCGAGGCTCGGGCGCCCACCAGGAAACCCCAGGTCAGAGCCCTCGTAGGGAACGCGTTTCCTCACAGGGGTGGCGGTGCGGCAAGATGGGGTGTATCTGCCCACTGCCTGATCAAGCTGCCGGACGGTTTCTCTTGGCTGAGTACATTTACACCATGCGCAAGGCGCGCAAGGCGCACGGCGACAAGGTGATCCTCGATGACGTCACCCAGAGCTTCCTGCCCGGCGCGAAGATCGGCGTGGTCGGACCGAACGGCGCCGGTAAGTCGACCATTCTGAAGATCATGGCGGGGCTGGAGCAGCCGTCGAACGGCGACGCGTTCCTGTCGCCGGGTTACACGGTCGGCATCCTGCTCCAGGAGCCCCCGCTGAACGAGGAGAAGACCGTCCTGGAGAACGTCCAGGAGGGTGTCGCCGAGGTCAAGGGCAAGCTCGACCGGTTCAACGAGATCGCCGAGCAGATGGCGACCGACTACTCGGACGCCCTGCTCGAGGAGATGGGCAAGCTCCAGGAGGAGCTCGACCACGCCAACGCCTGGGACCTCGACGCCCAGCTGGAGCAGGCCATGGACGCGCTCGGGTGCCCGCCCGGCGACTGGCCCGTCGTGAACCTCTCCGGTGGTGAGAAGCGCCGCGTCGCGCTCTGCAAGCTGCTGCTCGAGGCGCCCGACCTGCTGCTGCTCGACGAGCCCACCAACCACCTCGACGCCGAGTCGGTGAACTGGCTGGAGCAGCACCTCGCCAAGTACGAGGGCACCATCGTGGCCGTGACCCACGACCGGTACTTCCTGGACAACGTCGCCGGATGGATCTGCGAGGTCGACCGCGGCCGCCTGCACGGCTACGAGGGCAACTACTCCAAGTACCTGGAGACCAAGCAGACCCGCCTCAAGGTCGAGGGCCAGAAGGACGCCAAGCGCGCCAAGCGGCTCAAGGACGAGCTGGAGTGGGTGCGGTCCAACGCCAAGGGGCGCCAGGCCAAGTCCAAGGCCCGTCTGGCCCGCTACGAGGAGATGGCCGCCGAGGCCGACAAAATGCGGAAGCTGGACTTCGAGGAGATCCAGATCCCGCCGGGCCCGCGCCTGGGCAACGTCGTCGTCGAGGTCAACAACCTCACCAAGGGCTTCGGGGACAAGCTCCTCATCGACGACCTCAGCTTCACCCTGCCGCGCAACGGCATCGTCGGTGTCATCGGCCCCAACGGCGCCGGCAAGACCACCCTCTTCAAGATGATCCAGGGCTTCGAGGAGCCGGACTCCGGGAGCATCAGGGTCGGCGACACCGTCAAGATCTCCTACGTCGACCAGAGCCGCGAGAACATCGACCCGAAGAAGACGCTCTGGGCCGTCGTGAGCGACGAGCTCGACTACATCAACGTCGGGCAGGTGGAGATGCCCTCGCGGGCGTACGTCTCCGCCTTCGGCTTCAAGGGACCGGACCAGCAGAAGGCGGCCGGGGTGCTCTCCGGCGGTGAGCGCAACCGGCTCAACCTCGCGCTCACCCTCAAGCAGGGCGGCAACCTGCTCCTCCTCGACGAGCCGACCAACGACCTCGACGTCGAGACCCTCGGCAGCCTCGAGAACGCGCTGCTCGAGTTCCCCGGCTGCGCCGTGGTCGTCTCCCACGACCGGTGGTTCCTCGACCGCGTCGCCACGCACATCCTCGCCTACGAGGGCGAGTCCAAGTGGTTCTGGTTCGAGGGCAACTTCGAGTCGTACGAGAAGAACAAGGTCGAGCGGCTCGGCGCGGACGCCGCACGCCCGCACCGGGCCACCTACAAGAAGCTGACCCGGGGCTGATCTTGCGGCACATCTACCGCTGCCCGCTGCGCTGGGCGGACATGGACGCGTACGGCCACGTCAACAACGTGGTCTTCCTCCGCTACCTGGAGGAGGCCCGTATCGACTTCCTGTTCCGCCCGGAGAAGGACTTCAAGCAGGGGTCCGTGGTGGCGCGCCACGAGATCGACTACAAGCGGCAGCTCGTCCACCGGCACCACCCGGTCGACATCGAGCTGTGGGTCACGGAGATAAGGGCCGCCTCCTTCACGCTCACCTACGAGGTCAAGGACGGCGACCAGGTCTACGTCCGCGCCTCGACGGTGATCGTGCCGTTCGACTTCGAGACGCAGCGGCCCCGCCGGATCACCGAGGAGGAACGCGAGTTCCTCCGGGAGTACACGGACGACAAGGAGGGGGCCGTCGCCGCATGACGGTGCTCCATCTGGCCGACGAGGGGGAGGCCGCGGATCTCGCGGGCTTCCTCTCCCGCCTGCTCCACTACGACCGTTCGGCGGCGGTGCGCCTGCAGGCGGCCGGCACGGCCCTCGCCGTCTTCGGCCGGCCGCCCTCCTTCGACGTGCTGGCCGTGCGCGCGGTGCGGCTGGCCAAGCCGTACGAGAACGGAATCGACGTCACGCTGGACGTGACCGTGTCCGCCGGTGAGCTGCTGGAGCGGGTGGACGAGCCGGCGGCGACAGCCGGTGTTCCGGGCGCGGTGACCGGGCCTCCGTGGGCCGGGGTGCTGCCCCCGCGCGGCGGCTGGCGGCCCGATCCGGGGCTGCCCGCCCCGGACAACCTGCGCGCGCTGGTCGCCGCGGCGGTGGCGGAGTTCCGCGCCCGCACGGCACAGCTGCCGCCCGAGCGGCGCACCCGGGCGGAGCTGGACCGGATCGGACGCGAGATGTGGTCCCGGACGGTCGGGGACACGGCGCTGCCGGTGCGGGCCGTGCACGCGGCCCAGTCACTGGGGTTCCTGCGCCCCACCGGGACGTCCGGCGCGGACGACGCCCCGAAGCTGTTCTCCTCGGGCGCGTGGCTGCGGCTGCGCACGCCCTATGGTTCCGTCGTCCTGCGCCGGGCGGGGACCGGGGCGCTGGGCATCAGCGTGCGCTGACCGGCCGCCGCGACCCGCAGCCCCCTCCCCGACAGGCCTTCGGTCAGTCCGGGGTGTTGACCATCGAGGCGGCCGCGTACGTCAGGTACTTCCACAGCGTCTGCTCGTGCTCCTCGGAGAGCCCCAGCTCGTCGAGGGCGACCCGCATGTGCTTCAGCCAGGCGTCGTGCGCCGCCCGGTCGACGACGAACGGGGCGTGGCGCATCCGCAGCCGCGGGTGGCCGCGGTTGTCGCTGTACGTCGTGGGGCCGCCCCAGTACTGCATCAGGAAGAGCGCGAAACGCTCCTCGGCCGGGCCGAGGTCCTCCTCCGGGTACATCGGCCGCAGAAGCGGGTCCTCGGCCACCCCCTGGTAGAAACGGTGGACGAGCCGACGGAAGGTCTCCTCCCCGCCGACCTGCTCGTAGAAGGTCTGCTCCTGAAGCGTGCCGCGCCGAATCTCATTCACGTCGTCCATGGTCTCAGACGCGTGGACATAGGACTTGAGGCTTAGGACCTCCACCGCCCGCCGTCGGGCCCGTACTGTGGAGACATGGGCGGGCACCAGGATCTGGACGGCCTCGCCGCCTCCGCGCGGGCGGAGCTGGTGCGGGAGATCGAGCTGAGCGGCGCCTGGGCCGCCGACCCGGTCTGGCGGGAGACGTTCGAGGCGGTGCCGCGCCACCTCTTCGTGCCGTACTACTACGTCGGCGTCCTGGGGGGCTACGAACGCCGGTGGGGCGAGCACCCCGACCGGGCGGCCCGCGAGCGCTGGGTGCGCGGCGCGTACGCCGACGCCCCGCTGGCCACCCGGCTGCGCGACGGTGAACTGCTCTCCTCCAGCAGCCAGCCGTCGCTGATGGCGATGATGCTGGTGGAGCTGGGAGTGAGGGACGGTGACCGGGTCCTGGAGATAGGCGCGGGCACCGGCTACAACGCCGCCCTGCTCGCCCACCGGCTCGGCGACGACGACCTGGTCACCACGATCGACCTGGACGCCGACATCACCGAGTCGGCCCGCCGGCACCTGGCCGCCGCCGGATACCACCCGGCCGTCGTCACCGGCGACGGCGCCCGAGGGGTGCCCGAGCGCGCCCCCTACGACCGGATCCTCGCCACCTGCGCGCTGTCCTCGATCCCGCGTGCCTGGCCGGCCCAGTGCCGCCCCGGCGGCCGGATCCTGACGCCGCTCGCCACCGGCCTGGTCGTCCTCACGGTCCGCGACGCGGAGCACGCCGAAGGGCGCTTCCTGCACACGCCCGCGTACTTCGTGCCCCTGCGCGGCGCGGACCGGTCCGAGCCGGAGACGCCGGGCCTCGGCGGGGTGCCGCGCCGGGCCCGGGAGAACGACCTGTACCGCTTCCTGCTCGCGCTGAGCCGGGGCCGGCTCGACCCGCAGGAGGCGTACGCGCTGTGGGACCGCGAGGACGCCCCGGGCCGTGAGCGCTACGGCATCACCGTCAGCGGCGAACGGGCCTGGGCCTGGCTGGACGACCCGGAGGGCCCGTACGCCTGGCCCTTCACCTGACGTACGGACCGGTGACGGGCCCCGGCTAGCCCCGGCGGACCGTGATCGTCGTCCAGGCGCCGACGTGCACCCGGTCGCCGTCCTGGAGCGGCACCGGCACGAAGGGCTGGATCGGCTCCTCGCCGCCGTTGACCGTGGTGCCGTTCGTCGAGTTCTGGTCGACGACCGCCCAGGTGCCGTCCGGCTGCTGCACCAGCATCGCGTGCTGGTGCGAGACGCCCGGGTCCTCCGGCGGCACGGCCAGGTCGATGTCGGGGGTGTCGCCGGTGGAGTGCCGGCGGCGGCCGATGGTGATCTGGTTGCCGGTGAGCGTGCGCTGCTGCTCGGGCGAGTACGCGGGCAGGTTCAGACCCGCGGCCTCGGGACCGGAGCGCTGCATCATCGCCATGAAGTAGTCGCGGTCCGGGCCGATCGTCGCCGTCCAGGTCGTCGGCTGCTGGGGCCGCTGCGGCTGCTGGGGCTGCTGCGGGAAGCCGTTGCCGGGCGGGGGCGGCGGCGTCTGGGCCGCGCCGGGCTGCGGGTAGCCGTAGCCGCCGCCCTGAGCCGGTCCGGGGCCACCGGGACCACCGGGGCCGCCGGGGCCGCCGGGGCCGCCACCCGGTCCTCCGTGACCGGTGGACGACGGCGGGGAGAGCACCCAGTCGTCACCGCCGCCGCCGAAGGAGGGACCGCCCTGCTGCGGCCGGTTGGTCTCCTGCGGGAAGGCCGGCGGGGCCGGTGGGCCGGACTGCTGGTACCCCTGAGGGGCGCCGTTCCCGGATCCACCGGGACCGGGCGGCGGCGGTACGGGCCGTGACGGGTCGGCACCGAAACCGGGTGGGGCCGACGGACCGGAAGGCCCGTTCGGGCCACCGGGGCCACCGTATGCGCCGGGGCCGCCGGGGCCGCCGGGACCGCCGGGCCCACCAGGGCCGTTGGGACCGCCGGGACCGCCGGAGCGGTTGGGACCGCCGGGCCCACCGGGGCCGTTGGGGTTGAAGGGACCAGAGGGGCCGTTCGGGCCGCCCGGGCCCTGGGGACCGCTGCCTGGACCCTGGGGACCGCTGCCCGGGCCCCCAGGACCGCTGCCCGGACCACCGGGGCCACTGCCGGGGCCACCACCGGGGCCGCCCGGCCCCGAGGGGCCGCCGAAGGGCGGCGGGCCCGGGGGGATCGGCTCGGCGGGCCGGTTCATCCGGGACGGGCGGGAGCTCTGGTAGTCGTACGAGTCACCGCCGCCGTACGACGGACCCGCCGGCGGCTGCTGGAAGTGCGGCGCCGGGCCGCCGGACGCCGGCGGGCGCGGGGCGGCCGGCGTGTACGAGGTGGCCGTGTTGGTGAGGAAGTTCCACCGGCACTCCTCGCAGAACGGTGCCCCGCCCTCACGCGGCGTACGGCACTGCGGGCACAGCTGCGGCTCGGCGCCGGGAGCCCCGGGACCGCCGCCCGGGCCACCGGGACGACCGGGACCGGCGCCCGGGCCACCGGGGCCGCCGCCCGGGCCACCCGGGCCGGCCGGCGGCGGGAAGCCGTAGCCGCCGCCCGGGGGCGGGGGCGGAGGAGGGGGCGGGACGGCACCGGCCATGCGGTGACCGCAAACCTCGCACCAGTCGTCGGAACCCGACTGGTGTCCGTTCGGGCAGGTCGGCATGTCGGTGCTTCCCTCTCTTGCGGGCTTGTGGAGCGTGGTCGTCCTGCGTCACTTCTTTACACGAACAGTCTTTGTCGACCGGGTCTCGAGAGTCATCTCGTCGGCCTCCTCGACCTTCGCTTTCAGTCGCACAGTACCTGCCGCCGCGTCGACCACGTCCACCACCTTCGCAAGCAGTTTCGCCGTATCGGCGTTTCCGGAGACTCCGGCGAGCTGAACCGCACGGCCCAGTTTGGCCGTTGCTCCGTCGATGTCGCCCGCTTTGCGCAGATCCAGACCCTGTTGGATGACCTGTGCCAGTTCGGCCTGCCCGGTGTAGTGGGCGACTTGCGGGTTGATCGACGTGGAGGCGGCCATGTCGTCCGTCCACACGGCCCGTACGAGACCCTGCGCGCCGAGGCTGCGGACGCCGCCTCCTCCACTCCCCATCGCGCCCGGGAGCCAGGCGCCTCCGGGCTCCGGGACGACCAGGGAGACGCGGGCGGCCAGCATCTCCTGGCCCAGGTTCGCGGCCGGGACCTCCACGCAGACGTGGTAGTCGCGGGACTCGTCGCCCCAGGACCCGGTGGGGTAGTCGCCGGAGCGCGGGCCCGCCTCGGTGCGGCGGCCGGTCAGCTCCTCGACGGTGGGCGCGACCTGCTTGACGAACTTCACCGTGGTGCCGACCGGGGTCCACAGGCGCAGGGCGACGTCCGCGACCTCCTTGCCCATGGCCGCCTCCATCATCCGCGTGAAGTCGGCGGCGAGGCCGGCCGGGTCGGCGACGATGTCGGCGGTGCCGAGCAGGGCGGAGGCGATGCCTGTGACTTCTTTCACTTCCCAGTCGGTGCCCACGCCGCGGGCGTCACAGGTGAACCGGCCGGCACAGGAGTCGAGCGCCGCCTTGAGGTCCTCGGGCGACTCGTGCTCGTTGCGGCCGTCGGTGAGCAGGATGCCGTGGCGGATGGCGACGTCCGCGGTGGACAGCAGCCGGTCGGCCAGCCGCAGCCAGGTGCCGATGGCGGTGCCGCCGCCCGCGCTCAGCCGGCGCAGTGCCTGCTTGGCCTGCTCCCGGCTGGTGGCGTCGGCGACCGCGAGCCGGCCGCCGCCCGGGTAGACCTCCTTGGCCACGTGCGTGCCGCCGATCACCGTGAAGTGCACACCGTCGCGCAGGGTGTCGATCGCGGCGGCCGTCGCGTCGCGGGCGTTGCGCATCTTGGTGGGCGGGTAGTCCATCGAACCCGAGCAGTCGACCATGACCGCCACGGCCGCCGACGGGCCCTGGCCCGGTGAGTACAGGTGGGGCGCTGCCACCGCGCTCCCGATCGTGCCGCCGCCGGTCGCGGTGACCGTCACGATGGCGTTGACCTCACGGCCGCCCTCGGGCAGGTACTCGTTCTGGTAGACGTCCACCGAGAACTGCGGCACGTTCGACTTCGAGAAATTGGTCATGCCGGTTCGCATCCCCCTCTACGCCCCCACGGTGGTGGGGGCGATGGCTGCTGGCGCGGACCGCCCCCTGCGGCCCGCGAGAGCGGCCCCCGCGTGCGCACCCGTCCCCGTGTACCCGGGCGGGGGCCTCAGGCCGATCCTGCCCCCTGCGGCGGCGCGGGGAACGGCAGGAGGGCCACTGTTACGTTGTCGTGGCCCCCGCCGTCCAGGGCGTGACCGACGAGCACGCGGGCGCTGTGCAGCGGACGGGTGGCCGCGTCGAGGGGCATGACCTCGGCCATCTCCTCGGCCGACTCGGCGTAGTTCCACAGGCCGTCCGTGCAGACCACGACCACACCCGGGCGGTCCGGTTTGAAGGACGCGGTGTGCGGCTCCAGTTCGTAGGCGTCGGCGCCGAGCCAGCCGGTGATCGCGTGGGCGCGCTCGTCGGCGTACGCCTCGGCCTCGCTCATCAGGTTGGCGGCGACCATCTGCGCGGCCCACGAGTCGTCCTCGGTGAGCCGGGCGGGCGGTGTGCTCCGGTCGACCGGCACCCAGTAGACGCGGCTGTCGCCGACCCAGCCGACGACCAGCAGGCCCGCGGTGACCACGGCGCCGACCAGCGTGCAGGCGGGCGCGTTCTGGTGGGGGGCCTGCTCGCGGGCGGTGGCCGGTTCGTCCGCCAGCGCGTTGACGGCGTGCGAGGCGGCGACGATGGCGTCGTGCATGGCCTGCTGCGGATGCGTGCCCCGGGGCAGGGCGGCGAGCAGTGACTGGCCGGCCGTCCTGGACGCGGCCAGCGAGGCGTCGTCGGGACGGGTCGCGGAGGACACGCCGTCGCAGACGATCGCCACGGTCGCGGGGGCGCCGTCGGGCAGCGCGGTGCAGCCGACGGAGAAGGCGTCCTCGTTGCGGTGGTGGCGCAGGCCGCGGTCGCTGACCGCGGCGACGGGCCCGGACTCCTGCTCCATGTGGTCGCGTTCGCGGGGCTGGGCGTGTCCGCAGGTCTCGCAGTAGCCGTCGTCGTCGACCCGGCCCGCGCGGCAGGCCACGCACACCTTCCCGTCGGCGGCCGGCGCGGACGGCACCGGCTCGGCGGCCGGCCGGGGGTCGGGCGCCTGCAGCGGGTACTCGTCGGGCTCCCGCGCGTGGTCGGGACCGTCGAACCGCACGCCGGCCGCGGCCGGCTGCGGCGGTGCCGCCGGCATCGGCGGTGCCGTGGGCGGTGGTGGCGGGGGCGCCGTGGGCGGTGGCGGCGGCGGGGGGCCGCCCCAGCCGGTATCCGGCATTCCGGCCGCCGGGTGCGCCGGGGCGGTCCGGCCGAAGCCGTTCGCGTCCCGGGCCGCGGGCCGGTCCACACCGTCCGGCGGCGGCGTCGGGGCGGGCACCGAGCCGTTGACGGCGACCGCCGGGCTGTCCTCGGGCCGCGCGGGCACGGCGGACAGGTCGTATCCGCAGGCACCGCAGAAACGGTCACCCGACTCGAGGGGTTCCTCGCAGCTCGGGCACTTCGGCACAGCGGCCTGCTGGGGCATCTGCGACATCAACTACACCCACGTCCGGGGGCGGTAACGATTGGCACGTTCCACCAGGTCGATCCTCTCCTCGCCGCCCCGCGCCAGCCGGGCCAGCGTGCGGTACGAACGCTCCAGGCCGAAACGCAGGCCGCGTTCGTCCAGGCTACTGCCGAGCAGCGTCCGGCCCCCGGCGGCACGGGGGTCCCTCCGCTCGGGCGGAGCCGAGAGTGGGGGAGGGACGGAACCCCGACCTCCGGAGAGTACCCAGTCCAGCGCACATCCGAGGACCTCGGCCGACAGCTGCTCGCGCCGCGCCGGATCCAGACCGTACACGTCCAACGCCTCGACCTGCCGCGCCGCGGCGACCAGATCGTCCAGGAACGCCACGTCGCCCGCGCTCGCCGTGCGTTGCCGCAGCCGTGCCCGTACGGCCGCCACGCGCGCGGCCGTGCAGTGGATGGACGACTCCGGCACCGACTCCAGCGTCCGTACGGCACCGGTCCGGTCGCCGCCGGCGAGCTGGACGCGGGCCAGCCCGAACGCGGCGCTCACATGGCTCGGGTCGGACGACCACACCAGGCGGTAGTACTCGGCGGCGTTGTCGAGCTGCCCCAGTACCTCCGCGCACAGGCCCAGGGCCAGCTTGGGCGCGATCTCGCCGGGGAAGGCGTCGTAGATCGCGTCGAAGGCCAGTGCGGCGCCCTCGTGGTCGCCGGTCGTCAGTGCGGCCAGCCCCCGGTACCAGACGACCCGCCAGTCGTCGGGCCGTTCGCCCTCCAGCGTCTCCAGGGCCTCCAGTGCGCCGGGCGCGTCGCCGTTCTCCAGCCGGGCCCGGATCTGCCGCAGCCGGGTCTCGGTCGACGGCGCGGGCGCGGCGGCCAGCGCGGTCAGCAGTTCACCCGGCGCGGACGCCATGAGGCCGGCGAGGAAACCGGCGTTGGGGTCGTCGGCGTCGACCCGGGGCACCGGCAGTGCGAGGGCGGCGACGGGCGCGTCGGCGGGCTTGACCAGGCCGGAGACGCCGTCACCGGCCGTGCCGCCACCCGCGCCTTCCGCACCCGGCGGCGCGGAGCCCGCGCCCGCGCCCGCACTGCCGGAGTGCTGCCCGACGTGCGCGCCCGACCCGCCGGAGGCTCCGTGCGCGTGCGCTGTGCCCGTCGCGCCGGAGGTGGCGAGACCTCCGCCCGTCGCGCCGGGGACGCCGAGGCCCCCACCCGACGCGCCGAAGACGCCGAGCCCCCCGCCCGTTCCGCCCGACGTCCCGAGGGCGCCGCCCGTTCCGCCGCCCGTTCCGACGTCCGTGCCCGTTCCGCCGGGCGCTCCGACCGCCGCGCTCGTCCCGCCCGGCAGCGCGGGGCCGGTGCCCGCGCCGCCCGGCCGCCGGGCCACCGCCGCACCGGTGCCGCGCCGCCTCCTACGGGGCTCCCGCGCCCCCAGCCGCGACACGTCACCGTCCGGCCGGGGGAACAACTCCGTGTCCGTCACCCTGACCTCGGGCCCGAACAGGGTGGACACGGCGGGCCGGGCGTGGCCCGTCTGGAGGGAGACGACCTCGCGCAGCACTCCGGTCAGCTGCTCGGCCATCTCCTGCGCGGAGGCGAACCGGCGGGCCGGGTCGGGGTCGGTGGCACGCACCAGCAGCCGGTAGTACGACTCGTACCGCCGGAAGACGTCGATGGTGTCGGGGTCCGGCAGGGAGTCGGCGTAGACGTTGGTGTAGCCCTGGAAGTCGAACGTCAGCACGGCGAGCGTGCGGCCGACGGTGTACAGGTCGGACGCCACGGACGGGCCGACGTCGGCGACCTCCGGCGACTGGTATCCCACCGTGCCGTAGATGGCGGACTCGTCGTCGTCCATCCGGCGTACCGCGCCCATGTCGATCAGCTTGAGCTGGTCCTCGGTCTGGATGGCGTTGTCGACCTTGAAGTCGCAGTAGAGCAGGTTGCGGCTGTGCAGGTGGCCGAGTGCCTCCAGCGCCTCGAGGCCGTACGCGCAGGCCTGCTCCACCGGCAGCGGGTCCCGCCTGCCCTCCGGGGAGCGCCGTGCGTTGGCGATCTCCTTCAGCGACTTGCCGCCGACGTACTCCATGACGATGTACCCGTCCAGCGACCCGGTCCGCTGGTCGAGGTGTTCGACGAAGTTGTAGATCCGCACGATGTTGGCGTGCTCGATCTCGGCGAGGAACCGCCGCTCCGAGATGGCCGCCGCCATCGCGTCCTGGTCGCCGGTGTCCAGCAGGCCCTTGAGGACCACCCAGCGGTCGGAGACCGCACGGTCGACGGCGAGGTAGATCCAGCCGAGCCCGCCGTGCGCGAGGCAGCCCACCACCTCGTACTGGCCGTGCACGACGTCCCCGGTCTTCAGCTTGGGCACGAACGAGTACGGGTGGCCGCACTTGGTGCAGAAGCCCTCCGTGCGCCCCGGGCGCTCGCCGCGCGACCGTCCGACCGGCGCGCCGCAGTCCGAGCGTGAGCAGAACCGCTTCCGTTCGGGCACCTCGGGGTTGTCCAGGACCATCGCGCGCGGGTCGGGCCGCGGGATCACCGGGACCTCGACCAGGCCGGCGCCGAGGCGGCCGCGCGGGGAGGAACCGGCGGGGGAACCGGAGCTGCGTACCGACACCGACCGGCTCGTCGACCGGCCCGACACCGACCGCGAGAGCCGTCCCGACACCGAACGCCGGGACTTCGACGACTGCGACGACGTACGGGAGCCGCGGCTGCCGGACCGTGCGCTCCCGCTGCCCGCCGAGCCGCGTGAACCGCGCGAGCCCCGGCCGTCGCCGGTGGTCCCGGCCGGCGTCGAGCCGAACACACCGTTGGCGGGGACGACCGGCGCGAGACCGCACGTGTCGCAGTACAGCTCGCCGCCGCCCATGTCCTCGTAGGTCCCGTCGCAGCCGGGACACTGACACGTCCGCGGTGTCTCACTCATGACGCCGCCTCCCCTCGTCGCTCACGCGCCGGGCCCCGTCCGGTCCACCGGCCCGCCCTGTCCGGGCACGTGCGGGGCGGAGCCGAGCAGTTCGGCCGCCGCGTGCTGGTAGCGCAGCACGGCCTGACCGGCGACGCGCAGGTCGCAGGGCGCGCTCCACAGCATGCGGCGTGCCTTCTCGTACTTCTCGACCAGCTCGGGGTCCTCGGCGAAACCGAGCCGGGCCATCTTCGCCTTGTACGCGTCGAGCCGGCCGCGCAGCTCGGCCCGGACCGCCAGCGGCGCCGTGACCGCCGTCAGCGACTCGCGGGCGCGCAGCAGCTCGTCCTCCGCCTTCTCCTCCAGCGACTCCAGGAGGGGGGACAGGCGGTGCCACTGCGCGTGTCTGCGGTACTCGGCGGCCGCCGCCAGCTGTTCCTGCAGCACGGTCGGCGGCCCGCTGACCACCGGCACCTCCGTCGCGGCGATCTTCGCCAGTACCTCGCCGCGCGCGGTGCGGGCCTCGGCGAGCGTGCGGTCCGCGCGGGAGAGCACGTCCCGCAGCCGTACGATCCGCTGCTCGGCGTCCTGGCGCACGGCCAGTACGGCGTCGATCTCGCGGCGCACCTCCTCCAGGGCGCGCGCCTCGCGGTCGTACACCGTGGTGTCCGGCCGGCCGCCGCCGGGCGCCGCACTGCCCTCCGCGGGCAGCCAGAAGGCCAGCGGGTCGGACACCACCTGCTCCCGCAGCTTCGTCAGGGTGCGGGTGATCCGTTCCAGGTCGTCGCCGGCCGGGTGTTCGCCGGGGCGGACGCCCACGGAGTGCGCGAGTTCGCGGGTGCGCCTCAGCTCGGCGGCGAGTAGATCGATCCGTGCGGGCAGCGCCGACCACACCGCGTCGGCGGCGACCACCATGTCGAGGGAGGTCGCGTACAGCTGGTTCATCCGGTCCACCAGCGTCGCCAGCGAGTACCGCTCGCTGAGGCGGCCCGGAGCGCCGTTCAGGGTGGGCGCCGCGGCCGTGGCGGTGGCGCTGCCGGCCACCGTGACGGCCTCGCCGCGCAGCAGTTCGGTCAGCTCGGCCAGGTCCTCGCGGCTGGACCAGCGGCGCCGGGAGCGGATCTCCCTGGCCGTGCGCAGCGCGCCCGTGTACGCGTCGAAGTAGGTCCACAGCAGCGTGATCGACGCCTCCGCGGCGGCCCAGCGTTCGCCGGTCACTCCCGTGAGCTCGGCGCCTTCGAGGAGTCTGCGGCCCGCGTGGTCCTGCAGGGCGAGGAGTGAGGTCTCGACCGCCTCGTGCTCCGCGCCGAGCCGCGCCAGCGCACGGTCCACCTCGTCCCGGTCCATCACCGGCCCGGTGGGTCCCGTGTCGCCCATCGATCACCTTTCGCTGTCGCGGACTTGTGCGTGCTTCTTCCCTGCGGTGCGGCGGTCGTTCAGCTCGTGCCCCGGTACACCGGGGCCGGGGGCCGAGACTTCGCCGCGTCCCCGCCCATCGTCTCCGACAGCCACACGTCGTACGAGTGCTGCCAGCCCCCGGCCTTGTCCGCGTGCCACTCCACGAGGATCTGGTTGACCCGGCGTACCAGGTCGTCGGCGTCCTTCTTCATCGCCACGCCGTAGTACTCGGTGGTGAAGGCGTCCCCCTTCAGTTCGACCGCGGGGTCCTGTGCGGCCTGGCTCGCGGCGAGCGCGCCGTCGGTGACGACCGCGTCGACCTCGCCGAGCTGGAGCCTCACCAGGCAGTCCAGTTGGTTGGGCACGGTGGTGCCGAGGTCGGCGCCGGCGGCCGGCCTGCCGTCCGACTGGTCCTTCACCAGCGTGCTGTTCGCCGTCGAACCCTGCGCCGTGCAGATCTTCTTGCCGGCCAGCGTGGCGTCGTATCCGGTGATGGCGGAGTACTTGGGCGCGAGCAGTTGCTGTCCGGTCCTGAAGTAGGGCGCGGAGAAGGCGACCTCGGTGAGGCGGTCGCAGTTGATGGTCATCGTGCGGACCACCATGTCGACCCGGCCGTCCTGGATCGCGGGGATGCGCTGGTCGGTGGGGATCGCCTTGAACTGCACGGCGTCCGGGTCGCCGAGGATGTCCTTCGCGATGCGGTGCACCAGGTCGATGTCGAAGCCCTCGAGCTCGGCCGCACCGCCGCTGTTCGGGTCGCGGTAGCCCCAGGCGTAGCTGTTCTGGTCGACGCCGACGATCAGCTTGCGCTTCTCGCCCCGGCGGTTCTTGATCGCGTCGATGGTGGGGCCGTCGGCGTCGTCCGGGGACAGGCTCTGCTTCTCCGGGTCCGTGCACTCCTCGGCGGCGCGTGCCCGGCTGCCGTGGGCGACGCCGTGGCCGGCGGTGCTGACTCCGCTGCCGTCGCCCTCGCCGTGCGGGCGGACCACCGGCAGGAGCAGGGCGAAGAGCACGGCGAGGGCGCAGGCGAAGGCCATCGCCCCCACACCGCCCCAGCCCTTCAGGCCGCTCCGCAGTCGTCGTGCACGCATCCTCGCTCCTCCTTCCACGGGTATCCCTTTCCACCCGTCCGCCGGGTCCGCGCCCCGCTTCACCGGTACTCCGAGAGCCTGCGGCCGATGCCCAGCAGCGCGCCGGCCGCGCCGAGCCCGGCGAGGACGCCGGCGCCCTGCGGCAGGTAGCCCATCGCGTCCAGGCCGTCGCCCGCCGCCTGCTCGAACTCCCGTCCCTCGTGGGCGAGGGCGGTGGCGAGCGCGGCGTCCACGCCGTCGAAGCACTCGACGGTGGGCTCGACCGTGCTGTCCGCGCTGCCGATCACCAGGTCCAGCGCCTGCTGGTAGTTGCCGTTCTCGTCCTGTTCACGGGCCGACGCGTGGCGTTTCTTCCACTCCGTCATGTCGTCGTTCGCCGCCGTGACCGGCCGCTCGCCCGCCTCGTCGTCCGCGAGCCGCGCCGCTTCGGCCAGTGCCTTGCGGAGGGTGTCCATGTTCTTGCCGTGGGAGAAGTCGTACGTGTCGTACGTCGTGCCGTCCACCGTCGTCGTCTCCGCGCCGCGCGCCACCAGTGTGAGGTTCTCGTCGCCCCGGGCCTTGAGGGAGGCGATGCGGGCGTCGTGCAGCACGTTCAGCGAGCGCACTCCGTGGTCGTAGGAGTCGGTCAGGTTCGACCGGGCGACGCTGTGGCCGACGACCAGCCACAGCAGGACGGTCGTGGTGGCGGCGGTGGCGGCTACCAGGCCCTGGTTCAGGACGCGGTGGGTGCGCCGGTAGTCGCGGCGCTGCGCCCAGGCCAGGGCGGCGAGCGCGAGGAGGCCGAGGGCCAGCGCGGCCCAGGGGTAGGGCTCGGCGTCGGCGTAGTCGGCGCGCAGCCGCTGGTTCTCCGTCGTGTAGAGGTCCTCCGCCCTCGGGAGCATCTGCTCCTGCATCATCGCGTTGGCGTGGCGCAGGTAGGCGCCGCCGACCGGGAAACCCTGGCGGTTGTAGGTGCGGGCGCGCTCGATGAGGCCCTTGTACTCGGGCAGGAGGCGGTTGAGCTCGGTGATGGTCGCCGCGGAGGAGGATGCGGCGTCGGAGTTGGCGGCGGCCTGCACGAGCCCTTCGGCGGCGGCGCGGATGTCCTTCTCGTACCGGTCGCGGGACGCCTTGGTCTCCTGGCCGCCGGCGAGGAACCCGCTGGAGGCCGCGGTGTTGGCGTCGGCCAGGGAGCGGTAGATGTCGGCCGCTTCGGAGGTGAGTGGCTGGCTGCGGTGCAGCACGTCGTCGGCCGCCGCGGACCGGTCGTGCATCTGCCAGGCGGTGACGGCGCCGAAGGCGAGGACGAGCGCGGCGAGCAGCGCGCCGATGATGCGCAGCCGTCCCGGCTCGGTGACGGCCGCCGCGCGCAGCCGGTCCACGCCCTCGGCGAACGCGGTGCGCCGGGGCGACGGCGGGGGCGCGGCGGGGGCGAGGCCGCCGGGCCGCTGCTGGGGCGACGGACGGGGCTGCGGCGGCACGGCGGGCAGGGTGGGCATGCCCGCGCCCGGTGGCGACGCCGCGCTGCCCTTCGGCGGTCGAGTCACTGCTGACCTCCCCCATGGTCATCCGTCGCCGCAAGTATCGCTGCCCGAGCCGACATTCGCACCGGCCTTCACCGATCTTGATCCGGTCCCGGTGTCCCGGCGCCCGGCGCCGGCGCCTGTGTCCCGGTCCCGGTCCGACGCACCACCCCTGCCCATGAACACGCCCCCGGAACCCGGTCCGGTTCCCCGCCGGACCGCTCCGACCGGCTGACCGGCCGGCGGGCTCAGGCGGCGAAGTGCGCCCGCGCCCGTGCGGGGGCCCCGGGGGCCGGCCGCTCCTCCTCCACGGGCGGGTCGGCGTTGGCCAGGCACGCCGAGACGTGGCCGACGGAGGTGACGCCCGCCGTCGCGAAGGCCGCCGTCACGGTCCGGGCGAGGGCGTCCACGGCCCGTTCCACGCCCACGGCGGGCGGCCGGAAGGCGCCGTCGCGGGCCGTGGCGAGGACCTCCCCGGCCGGCCGTCACGACCGCCACGCCGGTCTGGCCGACGCGCCCGCACTCCAGGGGCCAGGTCTACTTGGTGGTGCTCGGCGGGGTGCTCGGCGGGGTGATCGGGGCCGCCGCCATGGACTGCGGCGACACGGTGCTCGCGTACGCCGACGGTGCCGCCACGCCGGCCGTCGGGTCGGGTGCCGCGGCAGCCTGCCCCGGGACCTCGGGGCCGCCGACGATCTGGATGTCGGCCGCGTCGAAGGCCCGCTTGACGCGCCAGCGCAGCTCGCGCTCGACGGTGAGGGACTTGCCGGGCATGGTCTTCGCGGAGACCCGCACCACCATGGAGTCGAGCAGCACGGAGTCCAGGCCGAGGACCTCGATCGGGCCCCAGAGCATCTCGTTCCAGGGCTCTTCCTTGCTCATCCGCTCGCCGACCGCGCGGATCGTCTCCCTGACCTTGTCCAGGTCCTCGTCGGAGCGGACGGTGACGTCCACGCCGGCGGTCGACCAGCCCTGGGAGAGGTTGCCGATCCGCTTGACCTCGCCGTTGCGGACGTACCAGATCTCGCCGTTGTCGCCGCGCAGCTTGGTCACCCGCAGGCCGACCTCTATGACCTCGCCGGAGGCCACGCCCGCGTCGATGCTGTCGCCGACGCCGTACTGGTCCTCCAGGATCATGAAGACGCCGGAGAGGAAGTCGGTGACCAGGTTGCGGGCGCCGAAGCCGATCGCCACACCGGCGACACCGGCGGACGCCAGCAGCGGGGCCAGGTTGATCTGGAAGGTGCCGAGGACCATCAGGGCGGCGGTGCCGAGGATGAGGAAGCTGGCCACCGAGCGCAGTACGGAGCCGATGGCCTCGGAGCGCTGACGGCGCCGCTCGGCGTTGACCAGCAGCCCGCTCAGCGCGGTGCCGCCCGCCCCGGTCCGGCGGTTCATGCGGTCTATCAGCTTGGTGATCGCCCGCCGCACCACCGCTCTGAGCACCGCCGCTATCACCACGATCAGCAGCACCCGCAGCCCGATCGCGAGCCACGTCGACCAGTTCTCCTCGACCCAGCCGGCGGCGTTCGAGGCGCTCTCCTGGGCGTCCTGGAACGAAGGCACGGCCGGGGCCGTCGGCGACGGCGACGGGGACGGCGACGAACTGTCGGCCAGTAGGACGGCGGCGGACAGGGACACGGCGGATACCTCCAGGTGCAGCGGCCGCCCACCGCCGGCGCGGTCGGTCCAAGGTCACGGAACGGTCACCGGACGGGCGGAATCACCACACTAACGGGGCACGGTGTGCGGAACGGCGCGAAGCTCACAGGAGAGACCGTCCTCACCCGCGCTTGAACAGGTCACGGTCCTGGGGATGCATCCCATGTGGTCGAAAACACTCCCAGCCCGTTACGGGGACATGGTGGCGCTTCCACCAGGCATGAGGGGAGACTGACTACGGATCGTCCCGGCGCGAGCCACGCGCCGCCGGCGTACAAGGAGGCATCCGTGCCGCATGTCCTGGTTCTCAACGCGTCGTACGAGCCGCTCGGCGTCGTACCGCTCCGCCGCGCGCTCGTCCTCGTCCTCGAGAACAAGGCCGTGTGCCTCGAGGAGTCCGGCGCCTACCTGCACAGCGCGACCGTCACCGTGCCCGCCCCCAGCGTGGTCCGGCTGAAGCGGTTCGTGCGGGTTCCCTACCGGGGGCCCGTCCCGCTCACGAGGCGGGCGCTCTTCGCGCGCGACGGGGGCCGCTGCATGTACTGCGGCGCCGTCGCCACCAGCGTCGACCACGTCGTCCCGCGCAGTCGCGGGGGCCTGCACGCGTGGGACAACGTGGTGGCGTCGTGCCGCCGCTGCAACCACGTCAAGGCCGACCGCCACCTCGGCGAGATCGGCTGGCGCCTGCGCCACAAACCCGCCCCGCCCACGGGTCTGGCCTGGCGCATCATCGGCACGGGCCACAGGGACCCGCGCTGGCTGCCGTACTTGCAGCCGTACGGCGCGGAGGACGCGATGGCCCGGATCGACGGCATTTCCGCCTGACGGTCCGGGCCTTCGTCCGCCGTGCGGCCGGGGCGGTGGGTCAGCGAACCCAGTTCTTCAGCGGCTCGGTGTCCAGGGTGATCCCGACGGGATCGGGCAGCGCGACCTCCTTGCCGAAGGGGAGTGTCTGCACGGTCTCGTACCGTCCGCCGTCCGGGCGGCTGTGCACCTTGACCTCGCAGGTGTCCCGGTCGATGAGCAGGTACACCGGGATGCCGGTCCCGGCGTAGGCCCGGGGCTTCTCGACGCGGTCGCGCCGGTCGGTGTCGGAGTCGTACGAGGTGACCTCGACGACCATGAGGACGGGAGTGGGGTCGGCCCATTCGCCCTGGCCGACGAAGGCCTCCGCCGGGGCAAGGGAGCCGTCCGGGCGGGCACGGCCCTCACGGTACGTCTCGATCACCAGGCCCTGTGTCGGGTCCAGCCACAGGTCGGGCCGGTGCTGCATGCAGATGCGAGTCAGCCACTGAATGACGCGTCCGTGATCGCCGTCGGGCACGGCTTTCCCCCCAAGGTGTCCGTTGATGAACTCGAGCCGCACGCCTTCTATGCTCCGCTCGGCGTGGCGGGCGAGTTCTTCGAACTCGGTGACGAGCATCTGCGGCCTGTCAGCGGTCACGGTCACAAGGCTCCTCCGGATCTGCGGGGGTCCACACGCTCAGCGTAGGGGAGATCCGCCCTGGCGGCCGGGGTGTCCCACTCGGCGTACACGGTCTTGCCGATGGTGCGCGGCTCCCAGCCCCACCGCGCGGTCAGCGCTCCGACCAGGAGGAGTCCCCGCCCGAATTGCTCGTCGACGTCTTCTGCCGGGCGGGGACGCGGCAACCGCTCACCGCGCGGATCGCTCACCTCGACCCGCAGGGTGCGGTGATCGAGGGTGAGGCGTACGCGGATGAGCCGGCCTCTCAGGCTGCCGTGCAGCAGGGCGTTGGTCATCAGCTCCGAGACGACGAGGGCGACGTCTCCGGCGAGGCCCGGCTGACCCCACCCGGCCACGAGCCGCGCGGCCCGGCGCCGGGCGAGGGGGACACTGCGCTGGGTGGGGGTGTAGTCGAGCAGGTCCTCGTGGGGAAGCGGTACGGGCGGCGGCAAGGGTACGGGTTCTGCCATGGAAGAGGTGCCTCCGGGTGCGGGCGGCGGTGTCTCTGCCGTACCTGCGTGGGGCAGGACGGTGCACTTCCGCCGAGGTCGGAACCGCAGAGTGAGCGGATGAATACCGAAAGTAGCGGCTCGTCCGTCCTGGGTGCAACTGGATCGGAGACATTTGTCTCCGCTGGGAGCTCGAGGGTTCCAGTCCGGCACCATGTGGGGGTGACTCGAACCACGCAACTCGGCAACAGGACGTCAACTGTGCTCGGGCGCAGGCTCGGTGCCGAACTTCTGCGCTTGCGGGACGCCGCGGGCATGACGCAGCAGCAGGCCGCCGAGGTCATCAGTGCGACCAACTCGAAGATCGTCAAGATGGAACGCGGCTGGGTTCCGATGCGCGATCCGGACATTCGTGCGCTGTGCGGGTTCTACGGTTCGGCGGATACCGAGGCCGTGGCCCAACTGCTGGAACTGGCCAGGCTGGACCGTGAAAGACGCAAGGCGAAGGGGTGGTGGCAGGACTCCCCGCACCCTGGGGCGCTCACCGAGTTCATCGCCATGGAAGACGCGGCCAGTCGCGTGCGCACCTGGCAGCTGTCGCTTGTTCCGGGCCTCTTCCAGACCCCTGAATACGCACGGTCGTTGGCGGTCAGTGAGGGGGTCGGACCCTGGGAAGATCCTTCGGAGATCGAGCGGGTCGTCGACATCCGGATGCGCCGGCAGGACCGCCTGGTGGGGAAACGCCCGCTCGAGGTGTACGCCGTCGTCTGGGAGGCGGCGTTGAGGCAGTTGATCGGTGGCTCCTCGACCATGCGGGGACAGTTGGGACGGCTCCTGGAAGTTGCCGCACTGGACAATGTCCGCCTGCAGGTCCTGCCGTTCCACGCCGGAGGGCATCCGTGCATCACGGGCCCGTTCACCATCTTGTCGTTCAATGAGACCGAGGCGTTGGATGTGGTCCAGGCCGACACGATCGCGTCCAGTGTGTGGGTGGAGAACGAAGCGGCGAGCAGCCAGTACGGCGATCTCTTTGATCGCACGGCCCGGCGGAGTCTTGCTCAGCGCGACTCGATCCGACTCATCGACGCCATCCGACAGGAGATGTGACCGGTGTCCGAGTTCGACTTCGACTTCGACTTCGACTTCGTGAAGTCCAGCTACAGCAACACCTCCGGCGAATGCGTCGAGGTGGCCCTCAACAGTCACCGGACCGTGGCCGTGCGCGACTCCAAGGAGTCCGGTGATGGCCCGATACTCCGTCTCGGGCCGGAAGCCTGGGGGCGGTTCACGGCTTCCCTCGGCTGAGGTTCCGGGGCGGCGGGGGAGTCCCCCGAGCGGCATGCCTTGCCCAAAAAACGTGAACTTTTCACCGCTTCCGTCCTCGGCCCGCTCATTTGAGCGACAAAGGGACGTTCGCCCGGAATAGTTCACGCTTTACAGCGAGGTACCCGCCCCCGGCCCCGCAGTGGGACGGCCATCGGCCGGGGTCGGGACTGAGGCAGGGGGCGCCTGCACCGCCCGCCCGCCCGCCGTGCGGAACGCCGTGAGGGTGGTCCAGGTTCGCCCGAATCAGCGCCCCGCCCACGGTCCCGGGCGCGTGCGGGTTCGGCGCCGGACTCGACACCAGGGGGCGGCGTCGTACTCGAAGGCGTCTGCCACCGCCTCCAGATACGCGGCCGCCGAGGGGTACTCCGGCGTGGGGCCGAGCTCCACGCCCTCCTAGTAGGCCCAGCCCCCTGCCCAACTCCCCATGGTGGCGGCTGACGCGAGCGCCCTCCGTCGCCGGCCGCCGTCCGTCACGCGTACCGCAGCTCCCCCGGCCGGACCGAACGCCCCAGCAGCGGCAGTGCCGTCGCCGCCGCCAGCAGGCACGACGCGTACACCACGGGCGCGACCAGCAGGGCCGTCCACGGAATCGAGCCGTCGCCGCTGAGCGCGGAGTACCAGACGCCGATCGCCAGGCCCCCCGCACCGGCCAGCAGCAGGGCGGGCCCGAGCGGGACGGCGGTCTCCATCAGCAGGGCACGGTTGAGGACCGTACGCGGGACGCCGGCGGCGACCTGGGCGGACAGCGCCCGGCGCCGGGTGGTCACGGACTCGGCGGTGCCCACGGCGAGGCCCGAGAGGGCGATGGCGAAAGCGACGAGCACAGCGACGCCGGTCAGGTCGATGCCGGTGGTGTAGTACTCCATGTCGGCGGCGGGGTGGCCCTGCCCGGTGGCGCGCAGGTCGATGAGCAACGCGTACCGGACGCACAGGAAGGCCGTACCGGCGACCGTCACCAGCAGCACCGCGGCGTGGGTGCGGGCCGGGGCCCACGGGTCGTCACGCAGCCGTTCCGCCGCGATGAGCGAAGCCGCCGTCCGGGCCCGGCCGGCGAGCAGCCGCCCGGTGAGCCGGGCCGTGGCCCCGGACAGCCACACCGCGCCGGCACCGAGCGTGATGACGAGCAGGAAGACGGTCAGCGGCGTCCGCCAGTCGAAGCGGTTGCCCGGGACATGGCCACCGCCGAGGGCGAGCGGCGCCGTCCCGGCCAGCATGACCAGCGCACCCAGGAACAGCAGCCCCGGCCCCCGGCCCGAGCCCGGCCCCACCCGGCGCACCCGGCCCAACGGCGAGGCCACCACCCGGCGCAGCGCCAGCACGGCCGCCACCGCGCCCAGCACCGGCACGCCGACGGCGACCAGCGCGAGGCCCACCCAGGTGAGGGCGGTCGGCCGGTTCCACAGACGCAGCAGCAACAGGACGGAGAAGACGGTCACCACCGCCGAACCCGCCAGACACGCGAGCCCGGTCTCCAGCCCGGCGATCCGCCGCACCTGCCAGGGCGTCGCCCCGGCCAGCCGCAGCCCGGCCAGCCGCCGGTCGCGGTGCGCGGCGCCGATCCGGGCGCACTGGCCGAGGAACGCCAGTACCGGCACCAGCAACAGCAGCAGACCGCTGATCACTCCACCACGGGTGCCGGGTTCGCTCAGCAGGCCGTGGAAGGCGGAGACGGTGTAACCGTCCGGGACCGACGCGAGAGTGACCGCCGCCAGCGCGAAGCCCGTCGCCAGCGCCGCACCCACCGCCGTGAGCATGACCCGCCACCACTCACGCCGGTCCGACCCGCGCACGAGCTGCCGGGCCAGCCGGACATCCGAAACCACCGTGCTCACGCCATCACCTCCACCGGCGCCACGGCGCCGTCCCGCAGCCGGACCTCGCGGTCCGCGTACGCCGCCACCTGGGCGTCGTGCGTGACCAGCAGGACCGCCGTGCCCGACTCCCGGGCCGTGTGCGCGAGCGCCGTCATCACCTGCTCGCTCGCCAGCGAGTCCAGCGCCCCGGTCGGCTCGTCCGCGAACACCGCCTTCGGCCCGGTGACCAGCGCCCGGGCCAGCGCCGCCCGCTGAGCCTGCCCGCCGCTCATCTCACCCGGCCGCAGCTCCTCCTGCCCGCGCGCCCCGAACCGCTCCAGCCACTCCCCGGCCCGCACCCGCGCCTCGCCCCGTGCGACGCCGGCCAGCATCAGCGGCAGTGCCACGTTGTCCAGCGCCGTCAGCTCCGGGATCAGCTGCCCGAACTGGAAGACCACCCCGAAATCGGTGCGGCGCAGCTCGCTCAGCCGCTTCTCCGGCAGCCGGTCCAGCCGCTGACCGCCGTACGCCACCGAACCCGCGTCCGGCCGGACGATCCCGGCCAGGCAGTGCAGCAGCGTCGACTTCCCGCTGCCGCTGGCCCCGGTGACGGCGAGGATCTCGCCGGCCCGCAGGTCGACCGAGGCGCCGCGCAGGGCCTGCGTCCTGCCGTGGGCCTTCACCAGGTCGCGGGCGGCGAGCAGCGGTCCCGCCGTGGTCCCGTTCGTGTCCCCGTCTCTCATGCTGTGCGGACCTCCGCGGTCAGGGTGGTGAGCCGGGCCGCCGTGGTGGTCATCCAACGGAGGTCGGCGTCGAGGTGGTTGAGGGCGTAGTCGGCCGACAGGACGGTCGTCAGGTCCGTGCCCGGGGCCGTCTTGACCGCAGTGAGCTCCCGCATCCGGTCCATGTGGGCGGCGCGCTGGGCCAGCAGATAGGCACCCGCGTCACCGCCGGTGAGGATCGAGACGACGACCTTGGCGAAGATCTCGTTCGTCACGAACGGCGCGGGCGGCGCGATCTCGCCCGCCCACCGCGCCAGTTCACGCGCTCCCTCGCCCGTCGCGCGGTACGCGGTCCGCTCCGGACCGCCGTCCGACGCCGTGCCGTCGACCTCCGCGAGACCGTCCCGGACCAGGCGCTGCAGGGTCGTGTAGACCTGCCCGAAGGCCAGCGGGCGGGCCTGGGGAAAGCGTTCGTCGTGGCGCCGCTTCAGGTCGTAGCCATGGCTCGGCCCCGAAGCGAGCAGCCCCAGCAGGATGTGACGGGTGCTCATGCGCTCAGTATTCACCACGTACATGTACTGAGTGAATAGTCGGGCTGGACCAATTTCCGGTGACGGTCCGTAGTGGCCGGTGCCGGACGGTGCCGGCGGTCACTCCCCGACCGCGTACGCCTCCGCCGACCACAGCGAGTACCCGTACCGCGTGGCCCGTTTCTCGCCCTGTACGCGCACGTACCGCACGTTCCCCTCGTCCATGCGCAGGGACTCCCGGCCGCCCCGCCCGTCGCGCACCGACACCGCCGTGCGCCAGTGGCGGCCGTCCGCCGAGACCTGGATCCGGTACGCGGACGGGTACGCGTCCTGCCAGCGCAGCACCACCTGCCCGAGCCGCACCGGCCGCGCCCACCCCACCTGCCACCAGGCGCCGTCGTCGACCGGGGACGACCAGCGCGTGGCCGGGTCGCCGTCGTTCGCCGCCGACGCGGGGAAACCGGGCGTCTCGTCGGCCGAGGACCGTGCCGTTCCGGTGCGGGCCAGGTCGGGGCCGCCGGTGCGCGGGAAAGCGTGGACGGTGAGGGTGCGGGTCGTACCGCCGAACGCGAGCCGGACGTCGTACGACCGGGTCGGCGTGTCCGGGGCGACCGCCACCTCCACCGGAACGTCCACCTCCTGGCCGCGCGGCAGCGTCAGCGGGCCCTCGGGGACGCGGACCTCCACGCCCTTCGGTGCCTGCGCCGTCAGCGTGCCGCGGACGTCCGCCGGGCGCAGTGAGCCGAGCCGGACGGTCAGCCGCTCGGTGCCACCGATCTCCGCGTCCGTCTCGGCGTCCGTCTCCGCCTCCGGGCCCCTGTTCGCCCTTGCCGCCGGGATGTCCAGCGACGCGTCGGCCGTGTCGTCGAACCACGGCACCAGATGCCGTACGCGGGAGGCGTCCGGGCCGGTGACGCGGACCGCCTCGGCGTCCCGGCGCACGGTCAGTTCCGTGGCGCCGCTCGCGTCCAGCGCGCCGATCCGCCGCCAGCCCCCGCCGGGAACGCGGACCTCCACGTCACCGCGCGTGCCGGGCTCCGCCAGCGCCGTCACCGCCGCCAGGGAACGGGCGCGCGGGAAACGCACCGTACGGCCGTCGTCCCCGTCGTCCGCACCGCCCGCACCCTCGGCCTCCGGCTCGTGCTCCAGTCCCGCCCACGCCTCGTAGGCCTTCCGCGCCCGCCGCAGGAACGGCTCCAGCACGCCCTCGCCCACCGTCACCCGCGACGAACCCAGACGCCCGCCCAGCACGCCGAGGTCCCGGTACGCCGCCCAGGCCGCCGCCGGGTCGCCGGCACGCTGGGCGCGCAGCATGTCGAGCGCGGCCGTGCCCGCCTCGCCGTAGCGGGCCAGCTGCCCGGACCAGGGGGCGACCTCGGCGGCGAGACCGGTGGCGCGCCCCGCGCCGGGGAGCCGGGCCGGCAGCTCGCGCAGTACCGCGAACTCCTCGCGCAGACGCTTCGCCGCCGTGTCGCGTCCGGTGGGACGCTCGTCCCAGAACGCCTCGATCAGCGGCCGCAGATACGCCGACTCCGCGGTGCCGAGGACCGAGGACGCGTCGTTGCCCGCGAGCGCCGTGAGCGCCTCCTCACGGCGGCCGTCGTCTCCGGCGAGGTCGCGGATCGCGGCCCGCCAAGACTCCCGGGGACGGTAGGCGCGCGGGTTCCAAGCGTAGTCGGCGCTGGTGAACAGCGGGATACGGGACGCCTCCGGCTGCTGCATCGCGTTGGCGAGCAGCGCCGCCGAACCGGTGGCGACCGCCGGTTCACGGCCCTGGTAGGGGCCGAGGAAGAGACGGCCGGGGGCGTAGTCGTTGACCGGGTAGTTGTCCACGGTGACCAGCGGATGCCCGAACGCCTCCCGCGCCCGGGACAGTTCGCGGCCCGTGATGGCCGGGGGCACGACGCCCACCCCCGTCCACGCCACCCGGACCCGCCGGTCCAGGGCGCCCGCCAGCGCCCGGCGGTAGGCGGTCGGCCCGTCCTGGTAGTACTCGGTCGGCATCACCGTCAGCCCGGCTGCGCCGTCCGGACGGCGCTCGGCCAGGTGCCGGGCCACCGCGTTCGCCACACGGGCCTGCGCCCGCGCCGCCGCCCCGGGCCCCGACCCGAACCGCTCCGCGTCCGCGGCACAGTGCCACTCGCTGTAACTGACGTCCTGGAACTGGAGCTGGAAGGCGCGGAAGCCCAGCTCCTCCATCCCGTCCAGCTTGCGCGTCAGCGCCCGCACGTCCGCGTCCGAGGACAGGCACATCGCCTGGCCCGGCGACACCGCCCAGGCGAGCGTGACGTGGTTGCGGCGGGCCCGGTCGGACAGCTCCCGGAACCGTGTCCGCTGCCCGGCGGGGTACGGCTCGCGCCAGCGGGCCTGCCGGTAGAGGTCGTCACCGGGGGCGTAGAGGTAGTGGTTCTGTTTGGTGCGTCCCAGGAAATCCAGCTGCGCCAGCCGCTCCCGGTGGGTCCAGGGCGTGCCGTAGAAGCCCTCCGTGATGCCGCGCACGGCGGTGCCGGGCCAGTCCCGAACCACAGCCGCCACCAGCGTTCCGTCGCCCGGCCGTACCAGCTGACGCAGCGTCTGCACGGCGTGGAACAGCCCGTCCGGGCCGGCCCCGGACAGAGTGACGGCGCCCCGGCCGACCGACAGGCGGTAACCACCCGACGGCAGCCCCTTCCGGGAGCCGCCCCGACCCTGGGGTTCCTCCGTCTCCGCGCGCACCACCAGCGCTCCCGCGGGCGGACGCCCGCCGGCCGCCGGGGTCGTGATCCGGCGCGCCCCCGCCTGCCCCAGCAGGGTGCGCAGCGCCTCGACGGCGTACGGGTCGGCCGACGCGTCGGTGATCAGCGCGACCTCGTCGGTGACCGGGACCGGGGCGCCGTTCGAACGGAGGGACTGCGGGCGGGGCCAGACCGCGACCGCGTCGCCGGTCTTCCGGCCGGAGGACGCGGCAGCCGCACCCGGGCCGGGGCCCGCCAGTGCGGCGGGGGCCGCCACCAGGGCGCCCGCGGGCGCCAGTGTTCCGGCCAGGACGGCGATCGCGAGGGCGGCCGCCCTCCTCCTGCGCCGTGGCTGCACGGGCACCGGCTCCTTCCGGTCGTCGCCCGGCGCCCGCGCCCCCCTGGGTCACGTCCGGGTCACGTCTGTGTCACGAGTGAGCCCACCACCCGCGTGATCAACGTGTCAACGACGCTCGCTCCCTTCACCGGTTTGCGTGGTCACCGAACGGGTTAGGTGACTGTTTTATGCCGATTCGATGGGAGATCGCCGACGTGGAGTGTGACCAGGGCCACGTTGTCGCCGTTGGGGCGTCTGTCCTCGCGCGGACTGGGTAGGGCTGCCGTAACCGGCCAAAGCCGTAACCCGCCAAAAGCGCGCTCGACAGAAGTCGACGACTCTCGACGAATCTCGATGGATCTCGACGACGTACTACGAAGGAGTCCCCCGTGGCTGCACTGGCACCGCTTCTGCTCCCGGCCCCGTCCAAACCCGTGGCGGAGCCGTCCACCCCCTGGGCGGAGCCCTCCGCCGTCTCCGGCACCCCGCACTACTGCGTCTTCGGCGCCACCGGCAGCTGCGCCGAGACCCCGCTCACCAGCGAACCGCCGCTGCCCGACGCCGAGCCCCTCACCAGCGAGTCGCCGTTCGCCGACGCCGTGCCGCTGACCAGCGAGTCCTCGCCCGAACTCACGGCGGACGTGCCGGAGCAGGGCGGCCCCTCCTTCGCCGTCCCGGAACCGACGAGGTCGTAGAGGTCACAGATGCCAGCAGCCCGGCCGGCCGAGCCCCCCACCGAGGACCTTCCCGAGGATCTGACCCGGCTCGCCGCCCTGCACGGCGTCGCCACCTCCTACAGCCCGTCCCCGGACCGCACCGTCACGGTCCCGGCCACCGCCGTCACCCTCGCGCTGGCCGCCCTCGGCGTCGACACGAGCACTCCCGGGGCCGTGGCCGCCGCGCTCGCCGCCCGTGAGGACGAGCTGCGCGCACGCCTGCTGCCGCCCACCGTGGTCGGCCGGCAGGGCGGCGGCACACCGGCCGCCCTGGCCGCCCTGCCCGAGGGCACCCGGCTGCGCGTGGACACCGAACAGGGCGAGACCCGCGCCGACGCCGGCCGGCTCCCGGCCGGTGTCCACCGGCTGACCGCCACCGCGCCCGACGGCCGCACCGCACAGGCCCACCTGATCGTCGCGCCCGCCCGGCTGCCCGCCCCCGCCACCCGCTGCTACGGACTCCTCGTCCAGCTCTACTCCCTCCTCTCCCGCCACTCCTGGGGCATGGGCGACCTCGGCGACCTCGGTGAACTGGCGGCCTGGGCCGGACGCGCCCTCGGCGCCGGATTCGTCCAGGTCAACCCGTTGCACGCGGCCGTGCCCGGCGCCCCCACCGACCCCTCGCCGTACCGGCCCTCCTCGCGCCGCTTCCCCGACCCCGTGCACCTGCGGATCGAGGACGTGCCCGAGTTCGCGTACGTCACCGACCACGAGGGCGCCCGGAACCTGCGGGAGCGGGCCGGACGACTGCGCGCGGCCGTGCTGGAGAAGAACGCCCTGATCGACCGGGACGCCGTGTGGGAGCTCAAGCGCGCCGCCCTCGAACTGCTCCACGAGGTCCCCCTCGGACCCGGCCGCCGCGCCGCCTACTGCGACTACCTCGCCGAACAGGGCACCGCCCTGGAGGACCACGCCACCTGGTGCGCGCTCGCCGAGGTCCACGGCTCCGACTGGCGCCGGTGGCCCGAAGGACTGCGCCACCCCCGCTCGGCCGGCACCGACCGCGCCCGCACCGAGCTGATGGACCGCGTCGACTTCCACTCCCGCCTCGCCTGGCTCACCGACACCCAGCTCACCGCCGCCCAGCACACCGCACGCGAGGCCGGGATGCCGGTCGGGATCGTCCACGACCTCGCCGTGGGCGTGCATCCGCGAGGCGCCGACTCCTGGGCGCAGCAGGAGTACTTCGCCGCCGGCATGTCGGTGGGCGCGCCGCCCGACGCCTTCAACGCCCGCGGCCAGGACTGGGGCCTGCCGCCCTGGCGCCCCGACCGCCTGGCCGCCTGCGGCTACGAGCCCTTCCGGCACCTGCTGCGGGGACTGTTCCGGCACGCCGGAGCCCTGCGCATCGACCACGTCATGGGCCTGTTCCGGCTCTGGTGGGTCCCCGAGGGCCGGCCGCCCACCGAGGGCACCTACGTCCGCTACGACGCCGAGGCCATGCTCGCCGTCCTCGTCCTGGAGGCGTCCCGGGCCGGCGCCGTGGTCATCGGGGAGGACCTGGGCACCGTGGAACCCGGCGTGCGCGAGGCGCTGCGCGAACGCGGGGTGCTCGGCACCTCCGTACTGTGGTTCGAACGCGACTGGGCGGGCGACGGCCGCCCCCTGCCCCCCGAACGGTGGCGCGCCGACTGCCTGGCCACCGCCACCACCCACGACCTGCCGTCCACCGCCGCCCGGCTCACCGGCGAACACGTCGAACTCCGCGACCGCCTCGGCCTGCTCACCCGCCCGCTCGAGGAGGAACGGGCCGAGGCGTCGGCGGACGCGGCGGAGTGGCTGGACCTGCTGGCCCGGCTCGGTCTGCTGCACGGCACCGGCGGCGACACCGGCGCCCCCTCCGAGGAGGCCGGCATCCAGGCCGTCCACCGCTTCCTGCGGCGCACCCCCGCCCGTATGACCGGCATCTGGCTCCCGGACGCCGTCGGCGACCGCCGCCCGCAGAACCTCCCCGGCACCTGGGACCAGTACCCGAACTGGCGCCTGCCCGTCGCCGACGCCGAGGGCCGCCCCGTGACCCTGGAGGACCTGGCCGTCTCACCCCGGCTGCACGGCCTGATCGACGCCGTACGGGACCGCGCCGGCGACTGAGCGGCCCGCCCGGAGGCCGTGCACGGGCCTCGTACGGCACCCCGGGCGCGCGCCCCTGACGGCCGTTCGCTAACTTTGCACCGTGGACAAGAAGAACGCCCTGCGCGCCGGCGCCCTGGCAGCCGGTACGACGCTGATGATGCTGCTCATGTCGTCCCCCGCGCTCGCGCTGACCCGCGACGACGGCGACGACCCCGGTCCGGGCCTCAGCGTCATCGAGACGGTGGGCCTCTACGTCGTGGCCCCGATCGTGCTGTTCGTGGTCATCGCGGCCCTGGTCATGGTCCTGGACAAGTCCAAGGAGGAGCACCGCGTGACCTCCCGCAACATCAAGACCCGGCCCAAGGCCGACGCCAAGGCCTGACGGGTTCCACCCGACGGGCCCACGGCCCGACGGCCCACCTCAGCTGTACCGAGGGCGCCGGTCCTCCCGCAGCCGGCAAGCAGCCGTGCGCGGACGGGACCGGCGCCTTCCGCATGCCGTGCGCTACCCCTCGGTCGCCGCCAGCAGGTCCCGCAGCAGGTCGGCCAACTGGCCGGCCCGCTCGGCGTCGAGAGCGGCGGACAGGGCCTCCGCCTGCACGGCGAGACCCGCGCCGACCGCCTCGTCGACGAGTTCCCGCCCCTTGTCGGTGAGCGTGACCCTGAGGCCCCGGCGGTCGTGCGGGTCGGGGGAGCGGCGCAGGAGACCGGCCCGTTCCAGTTTGTCGAGCCGGCCCGTCATGCCGCCCGTGGTGAGCATCAGGGTTGCCGAGAGCTGCCGGGGCGAGAGCGCGTACGGCTCGCCGGAGCGGCGCAGCGTCGCCAGGACGTCGAACTCGCCGCGGGCGATCCCGAACCCGGCGTAGGCCCTGTCCATCCGCTCGCCGATCGCCCGCGAGAGCCGGTTGACGCGCCCGAAGACCTCCATCGCGGTGGTGTCGAGGTCCGGCCGGACCACCGCCCACTGGCCGATGATCGCGTCGACCGGATCCTTGTGCTGCTCGGGGCGCTCACTCATGGGACGAGTATCGACGGCCGTCAGGTCGGCCGCAAGAAAGTGGCTTGCCAATAAGTAGCTTGCCAGTAAGCTACTTATTGCCGACCTATCCGAAGGGGGCCTTCCGTGGCCGCGAACCGTCCCGCCCTCATCGCCCTGACCGCCCTCGCCCCCGTCTCCTGGGGCACCACCTACGCCGTCACCACCGAGTTCCTGCCACCGGACCGGCCCCTGTTCACCGGGTTGATGCGCGCCCTGCCCGCCGGCCTGCTGCTCCTCGCCCTCACCCGGGTACTGCCGCGCGGCGCCTGGTGGTGGAAGGCGGCGGTCCTGGGTGCGCTGAACATCGGGGCCTTCTTCCCGCTGCTGTTCCTCGCCGCCTACCGCCTTCCGGGCGGCATGGCCGCCGTCGTCGGCTCCATCGGCCCGCTCTTCGTCGTCGGGCTCTCCGCGCTGCTGCTCGGCCAGCGGCCCACCACCCGCTCCGTGCTCGCCGGGGTCGTGGCGGCGTTCGGCGTGAGCCTGGTGGTGCTGAGGGCGGCCGGGGCGCTCGACCCGCTCGGCGCGCTGGCCGCACTCGCCTCCACCGCCTCCATGTCCACCGGCACCGTGCTCACCAAGCGGTGGGGCCGGCCCGACGGCGTCGGCCCCCTCGCCCTGACCGGATGGCAGCTGACCGCGGGCGGCCTGCTCATCGCCCCGCTCGCCCTCCTGGTCGAGGGAGCCCCGCCCGCGCTGGACGGCCCGGCGGCCGGCGGCTACCTCTACCTGGCGCTGGCCAACACGGCGGTGGCGTACTGGCTCTGGTTCCGCGGCATGGGCAGGCTCTCCGCCACCCAGGTCACCTTCCTCGGCCCGCTCTCACCCCTGACCGCCGCCGTCGTCGGCTGGGCGGCGCTCGGCGAGACGCTGACGCCGGTGCAACTGGCGGGCATGGCGCTGGCGTTCGGGGCGACGGTCGCGGGGCAGCTCACGTCGCGGGGCGGGACCGCGGCGCGGCCCCGACCTTTCAGATCTCCTGCACGGAACAGTCGAAAGGATTCGATGGACCTGACGGGTGCGACGCTGCGACGGTAGAGCCACCGCCATCGCCGACCAGCGAAAGGAACTCCGTGGCCGTAGTCGAACGCCGGATCAGCACCGGGGCACCCACCGCCGCGCGGCCGGGACCGGCCGCCCCCCGTCGCCCTCGGCATCGGGCTCGCCGTCCTCGCCACCCTCGTCCGGTCCGGCAGCTTCGTCACCTCCCGGGCCCCCGGCGACAGCGTCCCGCCCGTCCAGCACGCCTTCTGGCGCTGGGTGGCGGCCCTCGCGGTCGTCGCCCCGTTCGGTGCCCGGCGGGCCTGGCGGCAACGCGCGCTGACCCGGCGCCACCTCGGCTTCGTCCTCCTCGCCTCCCTGCTCGGCGTCACC
Organism: Streptomyces sp. WG7; assembly: GCF_049975785.1. Taxonomy (NCBI): domain Bacteria; kingdom Bacillati; phylum Actinomycetota; class Actinomycetes; order Kitasatosporales; family Streptomycetaceae; genus Streptomyces; species Streptomyces sp. WG7. The sequence continues at coordinate 56,097 of NZ_JBNGGE010000024.1, read as the reverse complement.
GTCTGCAACACGCTCGTCAACCAGGCCGGAGTCACCACACCCGCCGCCAACATGGGCATGATCATGGCCGCGTCCCCGGTGCTGATGGCGCTCTGGGAGCGGGCGGGCGGCACACGGCTCGGCCCGCGCCGGGTCGCCGGGCTGCTCATCGCCTGCGCGGGCGTGCTGCTGCTGGTCGGCGGCGGGGCCTCCTTCTCGGCCGGCGACCTGTGGATGATCGCCGCCGCCTGCTGCTTCGGGTCGTACAGCGCGCTGCTGCGCCGCAGGCCCGCCGAACTGGGCGGCGCGGCGTTCCTCCCCGTACCAGGCCCACACGGCGGCCGGCTGGACGGCGTGTGGGCCTGATGGTCGGGGCGGGCATGGGCGTGGCCCTGGTCCCGCGCACGGCGGCCGTGCCGCGGACCGGCGCGGTGATGCGCGAGCTGCACGCGGACCGGCCCGTCCGGCACGTCGTCGCCGCGGTGCGCAGGGGCGCCGGCGAGGGCGCGGCCGTCGGCACCGTGCTGGCGGCCCTGCGCACGGCGGCACGGGCGCGTCTCGACAAGACCGACCGCTGAGCCCCCGCCCCGCACAGACGCACCCCACATCCCGGGGGAAGGCACTCAGCGCTGTGGTGTGGTGCCCGGCCGGAACGTCACGTGCGGGGTGTAGTAGAAACCTCCGCCGCTGACCCGGTTGCCGGTGACCGCGACATCGCTGACCGGCGAGACGAACCCGACCGTGTCCGCGCTCACGCGGACCGCGTTGCGCGAGGCCCCCGAAGCGCCTGCCGCCACGGTCACGTGGTTGTCGACGATGTCGACCCCGGAGACGGGATTCGGCCCTACCTGGACCGGCGGTCGGCTGAAGATCCTCGCCGACACGGAGCTGACGTAGACCCCGCCTACGCTGTTGTTGATCGTGTTGCCGCGAACGACGATGTCGGTGGTGTTCATCGCGCCGATGGCGTCCCACTTGGCGTCGTCGACGACGTTGCCCTCGATCAGCACCCGCGCGTGCACCTGGCCGACCTTCTCGCCGCCGGTGTGCGATCCGACCAGCTTCGCCCAGGACGGCTGGGATCCGGACGCACCCGCGTAGTTGCGCTGGACCTGAACGTCCACGGTCGGGGTGCCGTCGCTGGCCCCGGCCCATGTGTTGCCGGAGAGGGGCAGGTCGAGTTGGACCGCCTCACCCTGCCACAGGCCCCACGTCGGATTCTCGACCCAGCCCTTGAAGAAGCAGTCCCGGACCGCACCCCGGCGCACGGCGTTGAGTTCGACCGCGTGCCACCACTTGACGTTCCAGATGGTCACGCCTTCGACCTCCACGTCCTGGGTGTGGGTGAAGGTCAGCACGTTCATCGGCGGTGCCTTGTCGGCACGTGCCCGCGCGGTGCCCGAGTCGTTCCACACCCACGCGGAGATGGGGTCCCATTCGCCGCCCTTGACCATGATGTTGCCCGGGGCCGAGTAGCCCTCCGTGGCAGGAGGAACATGGTTGAGCAGCATGGTGGCGGCCCTGGCACCGCTGACCGCGGGCGCGCTGAACGCCCCCTGGCTGTCCGTGACGTACTCGGGACTGGGGGAGTGCTGGTTCGTCCGGTCCAGCGTGTACTTCCGCGTGACGGTGCCGAATTTGGCGACGAAGCGCGCACCGGTGCCGTCCAGGACCGTGTTGCCACCGATGATCAAGGTGTTGAGCAGCGTGTAGGTGGGTACGCCCGCGTACCCGGCCTTCACGATGATCCGGCCCTTGTCATCGACGCCGTGCGGACCGACGATGCCCGCCGCCGCGTCGTCCAGCGCCTTGCGCAGAGCACGGACGTGCGCTGCCTCGCCCGCGACGGACGGATTGATGCCCACGGCGTCGGCCCGGGCCGCCGATGCCGTGCCCCCCACGACCGCGACCGCCCCGGCCACCATGCCGCCGCGCAGCAGCCCCCGTCGGCTGATTCCTGTCATTTTCCTGCCCTGCCTCCCGGCGTACCGCCGTCGCCGACGGTGCCCGCTCTCGAATTCGATGACTTCATCAACTGGCGGCGGTCCACCAGCACCTCGGGGCCATGTGAACCGGCCGTTCGCGGACAGCCTCAGCCGTCGACCCTGGCGTCCACGGCGCCGGTCCGGGTCTCCGTCCCGCCGAAGCACCCGCCCTGCCAGGAACGGCTGTGGATGGCGGTCAGCTCGACTTCACCACCCGTGCTGCGCAGGGCCGGACCATCGGTGTCACCCATGCAGACGGAGGCTCCGTCCTGACCGGTCAGCGCCACGGTGGTGTCGGTGGTGGAGTCCACCCGGAACTCACCGGTGTGCAACTGGGGCGGGACCCACTCGGTGCGGGTCCGCCCGAATCCGGCACCGATCAGGGTCTCGCCCGCCTCGGGGGCGTCGGCGGCCAGCCCCGCCGGCGCGACCGTGGTGACGGGCTCGGCGAGCCGGACCATGGCCACGTCCCGGTCGTCGCGCGGGACCACCTCGACGATGCCGAGGGTCCGCGTGCCCAGGGTCGCCGTGGTCTTCATCGCGGGCTTGCCCGACTTGACCTCGCCGCCCGGGGTGGCGGCGAAACAGCTCGTGGCGGTCAGCAGCCACTGCTGGTGCACCAGCGCGGCGGAGCAGCCACGCATGGCGTCACCCTCGCCGATGACGAGCCGGGCGGTGAAAGCGTGGTCCCCCGCGGCCGCGGGCTCGCCGGAGACCGCCTGCGCGGCCGGCGCAGCCGTGAGCAGGCCGGCGGTGGCCGCCGGGGCTGTGCCGGCGTTCAGGGCACCGCGAGCCCGTCTGGCGCGGATTCCTCTGTTGAACAACGTACTTCCTTCCTCGGTTGCACAGCTGACAGGGCGTCCTGTCGGCGGCCGCGTCACAAAGGCCTCAACCGGTGCATGCAACGGGGTGCTTGGAGTCCGGGTCTCGTCCAGGGACAAGTCCCCCATCGAAGCCGGGCCTTGGCTCGGACGTCCAGTAGGGGAATCGGGAAGAAGCGAACAACCGACGATTATCGATCATGACCTGCGTCACACGCGAAAAGGTTGTACCGACTCAGACAAAGAATCGCCGACCCGGCCGGCTGCAGCGCGAACGGCAACGGGGCGCCCGGTACATCACCGGGCGCCCCGCTTGGTCGTGCTGCCTACTTCGCCGCCGCGTCCGCCGCCTGCGCCTTCAGCGCGCGCTCGACGCCCGAGCGGGACTCCGACACCAGCCGCCGCAGGGCCGCGTTCGGCTCCGCGGAGGACAGCCAGGCGTCCGTGCGGTCCAGGGTCTCCCGCGACACCTGCACCGCCGGGTACAGGCCGACCGCGATCTGCTGCGCCATCTCGTGCGAACGGGACTCCCAGACGCCCTTCAGCGCCTCGAAGTACCGCTCCGTGTACGGCGCCAGCAGCTCCCGCTGGTCGGTCTGGACGAAGCCGGCGATGACCGCCTCCTGCACGGCGTTCGGCAGCTTGTCGGACTCCACGACCGACTCCCAGGCCTCCGCCTTGGCCGCCTCGGTCGGGCGGGCGGCACGCGCGGTGGCCGCGTGGCGCTCACCGGCGGCCGTCTTGTCCCGCTCGTACTCGCTCTGGATCTCCGACCCGCCGAACCGGCCCACGGCCGCCAGCCGCTGCACGAACGCCCAGCGCAGCTCCGTGTCGACGGCCAGGCCCTCGATCGTCTGCGTGCCGTCCAGCAGGGCGTCCAGCAGGTCCAGCTGCTCCGGCGTCCTGGCCGTCGCCGCGAACGCGCGCGCCCACGCCAGCTGGTGGTCGCTGCCCGCCTCGGCGGCCCGCAGGTGGGCCAGCGTGGCCTCCGTCCAGCGGGTGAGCAGCGCCTCGCGGGCGGCCGGGTCGGCGTACTGGTCGATGGCCAGCTTCACCTGGCGGTGCAGCGACTGCACGACGCCGATGTCGGACTCCTTGCCGATGCCGGACAGCACCAGGGAGAGGTAGTCGCGGGTGGCGAGCTCCGCGTCCCGGGTCATGTCCCACGCCGACGCCCAGCACAGGGCGCGCGGCAGCGACTCGGCGAAGTCACCCAGGTGCTCGGTGACGACGGCCAGCGACTGCTCGTCCAGACGGACCTTGGCGTACGACAGGTCGTCGTCGTTGAGCAGCACGACCGCCGGGCGGCGCTTGCCGACCAGCTCCGGCACGGCCGTCAGCTCGCCGTCGACGTCCAGCTCGACCCGGTCGCCGCGCACCAGCTTGCCGTTCGCGTCCAGGTCGTAGGCGCCGATCGCGATGCGGTGCGGGCGGAGCGTCGGCTCGCCCTTCGCACCGGCGGGCAGGGCGGGGGCCTCCTGGCGGATCGAGAAGGACGTGATCACACCCTCGGCGTCCGTCTCGATCTCCGGGCGCAGCACGTTGATGCCGGCCGTCTCCAGCCACGCCTTCGACCAGGTCTTCAGGTCGCGGCCGGAGGTCTCCTCCAGGGCGCCCAGCAGATCGGACAGGCGCGTGTTGCCGAACGCGTGCCGCTTGAAGTACGCCTGCACGCCGCGGAAGAACGCGTCCTCACCGACGTACGCCACGAGCTGCTTGAGCACCGAGGCGCCCTTGGCGTACGTGATGCCGTCGAAGTTGACGAGCACGTCGTCCAGGTCGCTGATGTCCGCCATGATCGGGTGCGTGGACGGCAGCTGGTCCTGCCGGTACGCCCAGGTCTTCATCTGGTTCGCGAACGTCGTCCACGAGTGCGGCCACTTCGAACCGGGCGCGTCGGCCTGGCAGGCGGCCTCCGCGTAGGTGGCGAACGACTCGTTCAGCCACAGGTCGTTCCACCACTCCATGGTGACCAGGTCGCCGAACCACATGTGCGCCAGCTCGTGCAGGATCGTCGCCGCCCGCACCTCGTACGCGGCGTCCGTCACCTTCGAACGGAACACGTACTGGTCCCGGATGGTCACCGCGCCCGCGTTCTCCATCGCGCCCGCGTTGAACTCGGGCACGAAGAGCTGGTCGTACTTCGCGAAGGGGTACTGGTAGTCGAACTTCTCCTGGAACCACTCGAAGCCCTGCCGGGTCACCTCGAAGATGGCGTCCGCGTCGAGGTGCTCGGCCAGCGAGGGGCGGCAGTAGATGCCGAGCGGCACCGACTGGCCGTCCTTCTCGTACACGCTGTGCACCGAGTGGTACGGGCCGACGATCAGCGCCGTGATGTACGACGAGATGCGCGGGGTCGGCTCGAAGACCCAGACGTTGTCCTGCGGCTCGGGGGTGGGCGAGTTGGAGATGACCGTCCAGCCCTCGGGCGCCTTCACGGTGAACTGGAAGGTCGCCTTGAGGTCCGGCTGCTCGAAGCTCGCGAAGACGCGGCGCGCGTCCGGCACCTCGAACTGCGTGTACAGGTAGGCCTGGTCGTCGACCGGGTCGACGAACCGGTGCAGGCCCTCACCGGTGTTGGTGTACGCGCAGTCGGCGACCACGCGCAGGATGTTGCGCCCCGGCAGCAGCCCCGGCAGGGCGATCCGGGAGTCCCGGAAGACCTCGGCGGCGTCGAGGGCGTCGCCGTTCAGCGTCACCTCGTGGACCGTCGGCGCGACCAGGTCGATGAAGGACTCGCCGCCGCCCTCGGCGACGTCGAAGCGCACCGTGGTCACGGACCGGTAGGTGCCGCCCTCCTGCGCGCCGGTGAGGTCGAGATCGATCTCGTACGAGTCAACGGTCAGCAGCGTCGCCCGCTGCCGCGCCTCTTCGCGAGTCAGGTTTGTGCCAGGCACGCGGTCATCTCCTCGTTATGTGTGGGTTGCGCCATCCTTCCACGTGGCCGGTACGGAACGCGATGACCATTTCCCGCCGGTGCGCGGAGCGGACACGCGCGAGCCTGGGGCCATGCAGCACTACACCGCACGGCCGATCCCGCCGGCCGCCCTGAAGGAACTGCGCACCACCGACGACGCGGGCCGCGCACCCGCCCCGTTCACCGACGGCGAGGGCGGCGCACCCCTGCGCTGCTGCCTGCGCCGCAGCCGCCCGGGGGAGAGGATCGCGCTCGTCTCGTACGCCCCGCTGCGCCGCTGGGCCGCCGAGACCGGCGCCGACCCGGGCGCCTACGACGAGCAGGGCCCGGTCTTCGTCCACGCCGAGGAGTGCGCGGGACCGGAGGCGGACGGCCTCGCCTTCACCGACTCGCACCGCGTCCTGCGCCGCTACTCCACCGACGGGCACATCGTCGGCGGGCGGCTGATCGGGGACCCCGGCGCCTTCGCGTACGCCCTCCGGGAAGCGTTCGACGACCCGGCCGTGGCGTTCGTCCACGTCCGGGCCGTCGAGTACGGCTGCTTCCTCTACGAGGTCAGGCGCGACTAGCCCTTCAGCTCCGCCGCCACCAGCTCCGCGATCTGCACCGCGTTCAGGGCCGCGCCCTTGCGCAGGTTGTCGTTGGAGACGAACAGGGCGAGGCCGTTGTCCACGGTCTCGTCCCGGCGGATACGGCCCACGTACGACGGGTCCTGACCGGCCGCCTCCAGCGGGGTCGGCACCTCGGTGAGCGCGACGCCGGGGGCACCGGCCAGCAGCTCCTTGGCGCGCTCCACGCTGATCGGGCGGGCGAAGCGGGCGTTGATCTGGAGGGAGTGGCCGCTGAAGACGGGCACGCGCACGCAGGTGCCGGAGACCTTCAGCTCCGGGACCTCCAGGATCTTGCGGGACTCGTGGCGGAGCTTCTGCTCCTCGTCCGTCTCGTGCAGGCCGTCGTCCACGATGGAGCCGGCCAGCGGAAGCACGTTGTACGCGATCGGCGCCACGTACTTCTCCGGCTTCGGGAACTCCACCGCCGAACCGTCGTGGGCGAGCTTGGGCGCGTCCGCGCCGACCTTCTGGACCTGCTCGAACAGCTCGTCCACGCCGGCCACGCCGGAACCGGACACCGCCTGGTAGGTGGCGACGACCAGCGCCTGAAGGCCCGCCTCCGCGTGCAGCGGCCGCAGGACCGGCATCGCGGCCATCGTCGTGCAGTTCGGGTTGGCGATGATGCCCTTGGGGCGGTCGGCGATCGCGTGCGGGTTCACCTCGGACACGACCAGCGGGACCTCGGGGTCACGGCGCCAGGCGGATGAGTTGTCGATCACGACCGGTCCCTGGGAGGCGACCTTCTCGGCCAGCGCCTTGGACGTGGCGCCGCCCGCGGAGAACAGCACGATGTCCAGGCCGGAGTAGTCGGCGGTGGCCGCGTCCTCCACCGTCACGCCCTCCAGCTCCTTGCCGGCGCTGCGGGCGGAGGCGAACAGGCGCAGCTCGGTGACCGGGAAGTTCCGTTCCGTGAGGATCCTGCGCATGACCGTGCCGACCTGACCGGTGGCTCCGACGATTCCGACCCTCACGGTGACTCCTTCTCCGTCTGTGCGCGTGTCTTCACGCGCGCGTTGCTCGGCCGAGACTTTTCCATCATGGGGCGAAGCCCGGCCCGCCTGTCCAATTCTTTGCGCCCCGTGCCCGCACCCTGGGACGCGGCGGCTCGGACAGCAGGCGCGGTCCTTCGGCGGAAACCCGCGCTGAACTGCAGAAATTCACCTCCGCCGGGCCCCGCGCCGCAAGCTGTGCTGTTCCGGCCCCTGCCCATCCCTTCCCCCCTCACACGACGATGTGACGCACGCCTCGCGCGCCTCGTGCCGGAGCGCGGCCGGCCGGGCGAACGTTTCCGGCCCCGCCGGCGTCATAGGGGAAACGCGGCCGGGCCCTCGGGCCTGGGGGAGGGGTGGCTGTGCTGCGCAGAAAGGCCCGCCGCGGCCAGGGGGACGCCGTACTCGACGATCCCCTGGACGCGGCCCAGGAGCGCAGGGTGCGGGCGGTGCTCGCGCTCGGCGGAGTGCCGCAGGCGGACCTGCCGGACGGGGTGCAGCAGGTCCGGCTGCGGCTGCTGGAGCGGACGGCGAGCGGACGCGAGGCGCCGCGCGACGTGTCCGCGTGGGCGGCGGTCGTCGCCTCCAACCTGGCCATGGACTGGCACCGGGCCAGGCGCCGCCAGGACCGGCTCGGTGAACGCCTCGCCGCCCTGCGCCAGGCGGAGCAGCCCTCCGGGGAGGACACCAGCGTGATCTCCCTCGCCGTCGCGCAGGGCCTGGACGAGCTGCCCGACGCCCAGCGCCAGGTCCTCGTCCTGCGCTTCTACGCCGACCTGCCGGTGCGCGGCATCGCCGAGGAACTCGGCATCCCCGAGGGCACGGTCAAGAGCAGGCTGCACACGGCGGTGCGGGCGCTGCGGGCCCGCCTGCACGAGGACGAGGTGGTGTGAGATGGCCGCCGAACAGCATCCCGGTGGGCAGGACGCGCTGATGGCCGCGATCACGGGCGAGCCGCTGCCGCCCGGGGCGGACGCCGGCGCCGACGCCGAGTACCGGTCGGCGGCGGCCGACGTGGCGCTGCTGCGGGAGCAGCTGGGGATCATCGGCCGGTCGCTGAGCGAACCGCCACCCGGCCCCGGGACCTCCCCGGTGGGCGAGCCCGCTCGCCGCCCCCGGCGCCGTCCGCTCGCCCTCGCCTTCGGTGCCCTCGCCGCGGCCTGCGCCGCCACGGTGGTGACTGGCCTCGGATGGCTGGTGGTCCAGGGCGGAAGCGGGACCTCCGACGACACGGCGAGCGGCAGTGCCGAGGCGAGCGACCGGCGGGCGGACTCCGCCGAGGCCGGCGGCGTCGCCTTCGGCAGCCCCCGCTACCTCGCCTGCGCCCGTCTGGTGGCCGAGGGCACGGTGACCGGCTCCGAACCGGTGCCGGGGGTCCGGCAGCACCGGATCACCCTGGACGTGACCCGCTCCCACAAGCCGCGGGAACGGCCGGGGAAGACGGGCGAGCGGATCACGTTCGTCCTGGACGACACCACCGCCCGGCTCGCCGTGGGCGACCGCGCGCTGATCGGCATCCCGCTGGACGGCGACCGCCCGGACGCCGTGATCACCGGCGAGGAGGCCATCGCCGCCGAACGCGCCTGGATCACCGCGTCCCTGCCCGAGGCCCGCACCCTCACCTGCGACTGACGCCGGCATGCGGAAAGGGCGGGCGCCCCGCGGAGCGCCCGCCCCCTATGCGTGCCGCACCGGACTACGGCACGACCGTCCCGATCCGGACGCTGCCCAGGCCCGCGGCCGTGCCGTGGGCGTTCACCAGCTGGACCTGCCCGAAGAACTCACGGCCTTCAGGCGCGGCGGCCAGCGCCGTGACGCTGCCGGAGACCGTCGCCGAGTCGCCCGTGCCGAGCTTCACCGGCGCCGACCCGTCCACGGTGACCGAGCCGAGGGACGCGGCGAAGTACACGTCCCGATAGTCGTACTCCGTGCTGCCCGACGGCACCGCGTAGCCCACGACCTCGACGGTGTAGGCGCCGGCGGCCGGCTTCGGCACGGAGACCGACTCCTCCGAGTCGCCGTCGGCGGACTGGCCGACGACGTTGCCGTCCTTGTCGTAGACCGTCAGGTCCAGGTCGGCGGCCGCGTCGGAGACGCCCCCGACGGCGACGTCCAGGGACTCGGCGCCCTCGGGCACCTCGACCGTGGACCTCTTCGTCTCACCCTGCGCGATCGACGGGCGGGACGTCTCGGCCGAGCCGAGCGGGCCGCCGACCAGCTTGCCGTCGATCGGGCCGTACCGGTTCGTCACCTTCCAGGAGGCGTCGGCCGGGGTGCCGGCCTTGGCCTCGGGCACGGTCACGACCTCCGGGTCGAACACCGCGCCGAGGACGGTGACGTCCAGCTCGTACGGGTTGTCCAGCAGCGGCGAGGTGCGCCGCGACTCGACCTCGATCTCCCAGACGCCGGGCTGCGGGTCGGCGTACGCGCGCACGTCGGGCCGGCAGCCGTTGCCGTCGAGGTAGTTGTTGTAGCAGTACGGCGTGGAGGTGTTGTCGACCGGGACGCCGTACGGGTGGAGGGCGACGAACCGGGTCTGGCTCCCGTCCTTCAGCCCGCTCATCGCCACCTCCAGCGTCTTGGCGCCCTCGGGGACGGTCACGAAGTACGACTCGGTGTCGTTGCGCTGCACGGAGCCCTTCGCGGAGAAGGCGTACTCCAGCGGGGCCGAGGCCACGACCGTGGTCAGGACCAGCTTGTCGGTGCCCTCGGTGCGCGGGTCGTCGACCTCGAGGATCGCGCTCTTGATGCCCTCGGAGCGCGGCTTCGCCTGCACCTTGACGGTCACCGGCTCGTTCAGCGGCAGCTTCACCTCGTCGGAGCCGACGATCCGGAAGGTGCGGTCGGTGTTGTTCTCGAAGTGCAGCTCGTGCCGGATCGCGCGGTCCGCGCCGGACGTACGGGTGAGCGTGATGTCGTACGTCTTGCGCTCGCCGGCCTTCAGGCCGCCCTCGCGGTCGTAGAGGCCGGTGCCGTACCCCGGGGTCTCCAGGAGCTGGTCGATCGCGGTGTCCACCGGCGCCTTGACCGTGTACTCGTGGGCGGTGGCGCCCTTGCGGATCGCGCGCCAGGCGTCGGGGATGTTGATGAGGCCCGCGCCCTCCTCGTACGCCTGCACACCCTTGATGTGGTCGGCGGTGGAGGTCAGGGCCGTGCGCAGCTTGGCCGGGGTGAGGTCGATGCCGGCCTGCTTCGCGGCGGACAGCAGCAGCGCGGAGGCGCCGGCGGCCTGCGGGGACGCCATCGAGGTGCCCTGGAGCATGCCGTAGCCGGCGGGGAGGTCGTAGCCCGCCTCCGGGACCGGGGCGCCGGGCATCCAGGTCTGGATGGTGTTGACGGCGGCGCCGGGCGCGGTGAGCGTCGGCGTGAAGCCGCCGTCCTCACGGGGGCCGCGCGAGGAGAACGGCATCATCGCGTACTTGGTCTTCACCGCGGAGCCGTAGTTGGCGGCCCAGGTCTCGCGGGAGACGGACGCGCCGACCGAGATCACCTTGTCGGCGAGCGACGGGTCGCCGATGGTGTTGGCGCCGGGGCCGGAGTTGCCCGCGGAGATCACCAGCTGGACGCCGTAGGTGTCGATGAGCCGCGTGTACAGCTCGGCGCGGGCGTTGTTGCCGTCGTTGAGCGCGGGGAGGCCGCCGATCGACATGTTGACGATGTCGACGCCCCGGTTGACGACGAGGTCGAACATGCCCTCGGTGAGCGCGACGTTGGTGCAGCCGCCGCTCCAGGTGCAGGCGCGCGACGAGACGATCTTCGCGCCGGGCGCGGCGCCGTCCATCCGGCCGCCGAACAGGCCGTTGGCGGCGGCGAGGCCGGCCACGTGCGAGCCGTGCGAGCCCTCGATGACGCCGATGTTGACGAAGTCGGCCTTCGCGCCCGCCCCGTTGTAGACGACGTCCTTACGGATCTCGACGACGAACGGCTGGCGCTCGGCCACGTCCGTCTTCGGGTCGTCGGTGCCGAAGTACCCGATCTGGAAGCCGTCCTTGTACGGCTTCATCGGGGTGTCGTCGGCGAAGTCGTGGTTGCCGTTCAGGTCGACGCGGACCGTGCCGGCCGCCGCGTCGTAGAGGACGCCCCAGGAGTCGGTGGTGTCGCCGTCCCGGTTGGCGTCGCCTCCGGCGTCACCACCGGTGGTGTACGACTCCAGGAAGGTGCTGACCCGGTAGGAACCGGCCGGCGCCGTCCATGTCCGCCCGCCGTAGGTGAAGGTGGGGCCGGAGACGGAGGTGGTCATCGGGCGCCAGGTCCGGTCGCCGTCGACGACCGGGTCGGTCGCGGTGACCCAGTCGACGATCTTGCGCTCGCCGGTGGTGGTCTTCTGCAGCGCCGGGTGGGCGAGGTCGACGCCCGAGTCGAGGATGCCGATGGTGACGCCGCGGCCGTCCGCCTTCGGGTGCTTCTTCACGAAGTCGACGGCGCCCGTCTCGAAGGACGGGTTGTACGGGTTCTCGGCGGGGGTGCGGCGGTCCGGCGCGGGGTAGGAGCGGCCCTTGTGGTGCTCGCCGCCCTTCGCCCGGTCCGCGCCCGGCGTCGGGTCGTCCAGCGGGATCTCGTCGCGCAGGTCGATGCCGTGCACGGAGGAGAGCTTCACGGCGGCGGCGATGGCCGAGTCCGCCTCGGCGGTGGGCACGGTGGCGCGGACGTAGCCGAGTTCGTCGTAGGTCCGGCCGACGGAGCCGCCGCCGACCGCGTCCAGCTCCTTCGCCACCTGCTCGGTCTCGCCCGGCGCGGTGGCGACCATCATCGTGACGTTCTTCGTGCCGTCGGCCTTCGCCTCGGCGAGCAGGTCCGCGTCGTCCGAACCGAGCTTGTCGGGCGCGGACTTGACGCCCCCGTCGACGGAGGCGTCGACGGGGGGCGCGGTTCCGGGACCGTCGGCGGCGAAGGCCACGGGTATCGGCCCGGCCGCGCAGAGCGCGGCGACGAGGCCGGTGGCCACGGCAAGGCGGGCCGCGCGTCTCGCGCCCGATATCGGTTCGCGCTGGGGGCTGTGGGTCATCGGCATCCCTTGTAGGTGAAGGAACGTGCGACAACGACCGGGGCCGATCGGTCCTGGCCGAAGCAGTCCGGAATCCGATCCCGGACGACCGCTCAGCTTTACGCAAGGGTTCGCTGTTTGGGGAGAGTTGTCCGGGACGGGATGGAGCCATGGCGTACTTCCGCCATACGCCATCGGGGACACAAGGGGCGGGCTGTGACAATCCTGTGAGCCGCACCCCGGCCCGCGCCCGGCGGGTTAACGTCCCGGAGTGCGCCGAAAGCTGAGGGTGGCGGCCTACGCCATATGCGTCCGTGACGGACGGATCCTGCTCGCCCGGTCACCGGGGCCCGGCGGGGTCCCCGAGTGGGTGCTGCCGGGCGGCGGCATGGAGCACGGCGAGGACCCCCACGACACCGTCGTGCGCGAGGTCGGGGAGGAGACCGGCTACCGCGTCGAGCCCACCGCCCTGCTCGGCGTCGGCTCCCACCGCGTCACCCGCCCGAGCCGCGCCGGGCTCGGAGGTCTCCTGCGGCGAACCGTCGACCACCACGGCGTACAGCTCGTCTACGAGGTCCGGATCACCGGCGGTGACCTGCGGTTCGAGATCGGTGGCTCCACGGACCTGGCGGCCTGGCAGGACCTGACCGCCGTCCCGGGGCTGACCCGGGTGCCGATGGTCGACATCGGACTGCGGCTGTGGCGGGAGAGGCCGCCGTCGGGACGGGCGGAACGCCTCCGGGGCGAGGAAGGCTGAAACGCGCTCAACCGCCCGAGGGCGCGGCAACCTTCCCGCCGCCGGTCCGGTCCCTCCCGCCGACCGAGCAACACAAAGAAACGCAGAAGACGCGGATGACGCAGACGACGCAGACGACGCAGACGATGGGGGAAGACATGACCACTCGCGTACGGACCAGCCTGGTGGCGGCCACCGCCGTGGCACTGTCGGTGGCGCTGGCCGCCCCGGCCGTGGCGGCGCCCGGCACCGGAGGACACGACGCCACCCGCCGCGCCATGGAAGCCGCGGTCGCGGACGGCGTGCCCGGCGTGACCGCGACCGCCCGGGACGGCCACCGCACATGGTCCGGGACCGCCGGCGTGGGCGACCTCAGGACCGGCGAGCCGCGCTCGGAGCGGGACCGCTACCGGGTCGGCAGCATCACCAAGACCTTCGTCGCCACCGTCCTGCTCCAGCTGGAGGCCGAGGGCCGGCTCTCGCTGGACGACACGGTGGACAAGTGGCTGCCGGGCGTGGTCGAAGGCAACGGCCACGACGGCAGCCGCATCACCTTGCGCCAACTCCTCAACCACACCAGCGGGATCTTCAACGTCACGGCCGACGAGGACTTCGCCCGCGCCTACTTCACCAAGGACGGCTTCCTCGAGCACCGCTACGACACGGTGACACCGCGACAGCTGGTCGCGATCGCCATGACCCACGAACCGGACTTCGCCCCCGGCGCCGACTGGAACTACTCCAACACCAACTACCTCCTGGCCGGCATGGTGATCGAGGAGGTCACCGGCCGACCGTACGGCGACGAAGTGCGCCGCCGCGTCATCGAGCCGCTGAAGCTGCGTGCCACGTCGGTCCCGGGCACCCGGACCGGCCTGCCGGAGCCCAGCAGCCGCGCGTACTCCAAGCTGGACGGGGCGGTCACCGGCCGCACGTACGACGTCACGCGGCTCAACCCCTCCATCGCCGGCCCGGCGGGCGAGATGATCTCCAGCTCCGCCGACCTGAACCGCTTCTACACCGCCCTGTTCCGCGGCAGGCTGCTGCCCGCCGAGCAACTGGCCGAGATGACCACCACGGTGCCCGCGGAGCCGGGTGCAGACTACGGCCTCGGCTTGATCAAGCGGGAACTCGACTGCGGAGTGACCGTCTGGGGCCATGCCGGCGGCATCCACGGCTCCTTGTCGAACGCGGTGACGACCGGGGACGGCCGGCACGCGCTCGCCTTCAACTTCAACGGCGACTGGTCGGGCGACGGCGAGGCGGTGATCCGGGCGGAGTTCTGCCCCGAGTAGACGCGCCGCGCACGAGGAGGGGCCCCGGCGCAGCGGTGGCCCCTCCTCTCCCCTCCTGGTGTCGCCCCGGTCCGTCACTACCGGGGCAACACCACGACATACGCGGCGGGTTCCCGGTCCCCGGCCGCCATCAACGCGGTGCGGACGACGGTCGCCTGGTGCTCCGGGCAGTCCCGCAGCTTGCGCGGCGTGAGGTGCACGACCGTGATGCCCAGCCGTTCCAAGTGCTCGCGCCTGCCCGCGTGTTCCGCCCACAGCGCGTCGTCGTCCTGCTGCCGGTGGGCGCGGGTGTCCAGCTCCAGCGCCACCCCGTGCTCGGGCCAGAAGGCGTCCACGCCGCCGAGGTGGGGGCCGCCGGGCAGGCGCAGTCCGACGTTCCAGACCGGTTCCGGCAGGCCGTGCTCGCGCACCATCCGGTACAGGCGCTGCTCGGCCAGCGCCCGCCCCTCGGCGGCCAGCGAGTCCACCGCGTCCACCACGTGCGGGCGGCTCAGCAGCCGGGCCCGGTTCAGTTCCCGTACCACCGCCGCCGGTTCGCAGTGCCCGCCGCGCACCGCTTCCGTCAGCAGCCGGCGGACGACGCCCGCGTCCGCCGGCTCCGCCACCGCGTCGGCCAGGGCCCGCGCCACCGGCGCCACCGGAACGCCCGTGACCTGCACGGGGGTGGGCAGCGCGGTCGTGCGGACGATCCGCGCGCAGCCCGTCGTCCGCAGCCGGCGCAGCCTCGGGACCAGGACGTCGATGACGTCCAGGGACGGCAGCGGGGGCGTCGCGGAGAAGCCGTGCAGCGTCAGCGCGGCCAGTCCCGTGATCATCGCCTCCGCGTAGGCCGGGGCGGGCGGCGTCTCCTCCCTGCCCGGCTGGACCGGCACCGAGGCGGTGACGCCGGCGGCCGCACCGCCGTTCACGCCGCCGGTCCGGTCCCGTGCCGCGTACAGCAGCACCGCGTGCAGACGCTCCTCGCTGGTCGGCGGGCCCGGGTGGAGCAGGACGACGTTGGGGAGGATCCGCTGCCAGGGTCCGCCGGGCCGGCACTGCTCGTCGGTCTCGGCGGCCAGGACACCGTGCGCCCGCAGCTGCGCCGCCGTCATCAGCCGGCGCCGGTTGTCGGCCAGGTGGTGGAAGGTGCGAGGGGAGAGCGGGGTGTTGTGCGTCATGACCGGGGACTTTCCCGTGTCCGGACCGCTCCTTAACCGCTGTTACAAGCTCATCGACAAATCCGGACAGGGCCGCCCTAAAGGACGGGTGTTCGGATGCCGAAAACCCCTGGTCCGCTCGGTGCGGACCAGGGGTTACGGCTGCTCTTGCCCGTATTCCGTAACGATGACGGAACGCTCAATCGTTGGCCAGAGATCGGGGGTTCAGCGTCCGGCCGCCGCGTCGCACGCCTGACCCCGCAGTGCCCGCGCCAGGTCGTCCCGCGCCTCCAGCACCAGCCGGCGCAGCGCGGGCGCGGCCCCCTCGTGCGCGGACAGCCACGCGTCCGTCGCCTCCAGGGTGTCCTGGGAGTCCCGCAGGGACGGGAACAGCCCCCGCACCACGTCCATCCCGATCTGGATGGACCGCTCGTCCCACACCCGCTCGATCGCGGCGAAGTACTTCTCGGCGTACGGGGCGATCAGCTCCCGCTGCGAGGCCTGCGCGAAGCCCGCGATGGTCGCCTCCACCAGCGCGTTCGACAGCGCGTCCGACTCCACGACCTGCGCCCAGGCCTGTGCCTTCACCGCCGCCGACGGGCGGGCCGCCAGGCAGCGCACCTGGTGGCGCTTGCCGGAGGCGGTGTCGTCCCGGGCCAGCTCGGCGGCCAGGACGCCCTCGTCGGCCTCGCCGTGCGCGGCGAGCGGCTCCAGGAACGTCCAGCGCAGCTCCTGGTCCACGTCCAGACCGTCGATCTTCTCCGTGCCCTCCAGGAGCCCCCGCAGCAGCCGCAGCTCCGCCTCGTCGGAGGCCACCGCCGCGAAGAAACGCGCCCACGCCAGCTGCTGCTCGCTGCCCGGCACCGCGTCCCGCAGCTCCCGCAGGGCGCCCTCGCCGAGCAGCCGGCCGCCGGCCTCCCGCCACTGGGGGGCCACGTAGTGCGTCAGCGCCGAGTTCGCCCAGGCGTGCAGCATCTGGAGGACGCCGATGTCGGACTCGCGCCCGGCGAACCGCATCACCAGGCCGGCGAAGTCCCGGGCCGGCAGCAGCGCGTCCCGGGTCATGTTCCACAGCGCCGACCAGCACAGGGCGCGGGCCAGCGGGTCGGTCAGGGCACCCAGGTGCTCGCGCAGCGTCGCCAGCGAGGTCTCGTCGAAGCGCGTCTTGCAGTACGTCAGGTCGTCGTCGTTGACGAGGACCAGCTCGGGCGCCTCGGCGCCGGCCAGCTCCGCCACCACCGTGCGCGGCCCGTCGACGTCCACCTCGGCACGCGCGTACCGCTCCAGGGCGCCCTCGGCCGTACGCCGGTACAGGCCCACCGCCACCCGGTGCGGGCGCAGCTCGGGGTGCGACTCCGCCGCTTCCTGTACGACCGCCAGCTCGTCGACGGTGCCCGCCTCGCCCAGCAGCACCTGCGGGGTCAGCGAGTTGACGCCCGCCGTCTGGAGCCAGGAACGCGCCCAGGCGCCCATGTCCCGCCCGCTGGTCTCCTCCAGCACCGACAGCAGGTCACCGAGGCGCGTGTTGCCGTACGCGTGCCGCTTGAAGTAGCGCCGGGCGCCCTCCAGGAAGGCGTCCTGGCCGACGTACGCCACCAGCTGCTTGAGCACCGAGGCACCCTTGGCGTACGTGATGCCGTCGAAGTTGAGCTTGGCGTCCTGGAGGTCGCGGATGTCGGCGGTGACCGGGTGCGTGGACGGGAGCTGGTCCGCGCGGTAAGCCCAGGCCTTGCGGCGGTTGGCGAAGGTGATCCAGCCGTCGGTGAAGCGGGTCGCGCCGACCAGCGAGAAGGCGCCCATGAAGTCCGCGAAGGACTCCTTCAGCCACAGGTCGTCCCACCACTCCATGGTGACCAGGTCGCCGAACCACATGTGCGCCATCTCGTGCAGGATCACGTTGGCGCGGCCCTCGTAGGACGCCTGTGTCACCTTGCCCCGGAAGATGAACTCCTCGCGGAACGTCACCATCCCCGGGTTCTCCATCGCGCCGAGGTTGTACTCGGGCACGAACGCCTGGTCGTACTTCCCGAACGGGTACGGGTAGTCGAAGTGGTCGTGGAAGAAGTCCAGGCCCTGCTTGGTGACCAGGAAGACGTCGTCGGCGTCGAAGTGCGGGGCGAGCCCCTTGCGGCACATCGCGCCGAGCGGGATCTTCAGCCGCGTGCCGTCCTCGAACACCCGCTCGTAGGAGTCCGTCACGTAGTGGTACGGACCCGCGACCACGCACGTGATGTACGTCGAGATCGGCTTGGTCTCCGCGAACCGCCACACCCCGTCGGCGCGTTCGCCCGCGCCGTTGGACCACACCGTCCACTCCTCGGGCGCCCGCACCTCGAAGCGGAAGGGCGCCTTGAGGTCCGGCTGCTCGAAGCCCGCGAAGACCCGGCGGGCGTCGGCCGGCTCGTACTGGGTGTACAGGTACACCTCGCCGTCCTCCGGGTCGACGAAGCGGTGCAGGCCCTCGCCGGTGCGGGAGTACGCGCACCGGGCGTCGACGACCAGCTCGTTCTCGGCGGCCAGGTCCTCCAGGGCGATGCGGGAGCCGTCGAAGACCTCGCTCGGGTCGAGGTCGCGGCCGTTGAGGGAGACCGCGGTGACGCTCGGTGCGATCAGGTCGGCGAAGCTGCTCGCGCCGGGTTCGTTGCAGCGGAAGCGGATCGTGGTGACGGACCGGAAGGTGCGCGGACCGTCGCCCTCCGCCTCACCGGTGGCCGAACGCACGTCGAGGGACACGTCGTACCCGTCGACGGACAGCAGCGCGGCCCGCTCCCGGGCCTCGTCGCGGGACAGATTCTCACCGGGCACGGGCGGCACTCCCTCGGGTGGTGTTCAGCATGCGGACAGCACCGATCCTGCCATGTGCCCCTGACGCACGGCAGCCGGGAACGGCCGGGAATCGGTCGGGGCGGATCGGGGAACGCGCCCGGGGCGGCCCGGGACAGGTGGGTCGGGCCGGGAATGGCCGGGGCGTCCGGTCGGTTCCCTGGAGAAACGCTCGGCCCTGCCGCCCCATCGAGGAGAGACATGTCGGTCAAGACGCCCGTCGACTTCTGGTTCGACCCGCTGTGCCCCTGGGCCTGGATGACCTCCCGCTGGGTCCTGGAGGTGGAGAAGGTCCGGGACATCGAGGTCCGCTGGCACGTGATGAGCCTCGCCGTCCTGAACGAGGACAGGATCGACGAGCTGCCCGAGGAGTACCGCGAGATGCTCCGGACCAAGGCCTGGGGCCCGGTCCGCGTCGTCATCGCCGCCCAGGAGGAGCACGGCCCCGAGGTCCTCGGCGACC
The DNA here is from genome assembly GCF_049975785.1 of Streptomyces sp. WG7. Classification (NCBI taxonomy): domain Bacteria; kingdom Bacillati; phylum Actinomycetota; class Actinomycetes; order Kitasatosporales; family Streptomycetaceae; genus Streptomyces; species Streptomyces sp. WG7. Next base: position 37,358 of record NZ_JBNGGE010000024.1, on the reverse strand, counting down.
TCTACACGGCGCTCGGCACCCGCTTCCACAACCAGGGCGAGGGCCCGGAGAAGGAGACGGTCGCCGCCGCCCTGAAGGACGTCGGCCTGCCCGAGTCCCTCATGGACCACTGGGACTCCACCCCGTACGAGCCCCAGCTGCGCGCCTCCCACAAGGAGGGCATCGACAAGGTCGGCCAGGAGGTCGGCACCCCGGTCATCGCCGTCCCCGGCGCCGACGGCGAGCAGCTCGCCTTCTTCGGCCCGGTCGTCACCCCGGCCCCCAAGGGCGAGGACGCCGCCAAGCTCTGGGACGGCACCCTCGCGGTCGCCTCGGTCCCCGGGTTCTACGAGATCAAGCGCACCCGCACCAAGGGCCCGGACTTCAGCAACCTGTAACGGCCTGGGGCCCAGAGGCCCCAGGGTCACTCCTCCCCGTCGGCGGCCTGCCTCCGGAACCTCTCCGGGAGCAGGCCGCCGGCGCGCTGCTTGTCCCAGCGCTGGAACCGCAGGCACCCGGCGACGTCGCAGCGCCAGTAGTCGTGCACGTACGGGATCTTCAGCTGCTCCCGCACCGCCGCCTTCTCGGCGTCGTCGAGCGGGCGGAAGTCCTGCATCCCCCCGCAGGTGGGGCAGGCCAGGCTCTTCCTCATCGCAACCTCCGCAGTACCCGTGGGGCCGGGACGGCAGTACAGCGCGCGGCCCGCGCGCCGCGCCAGGCGCGGGGCCGGGGAGACCGGGGAACAGAAGCCCGTACGGCGCGCGGGGCGGGCCCGCGCGCCGGTGGGACGGGCTCGGCGCGCCCACGAGGCGGCGCAGGACGGCTGCGGCGAGAGCGGCGCCGTGCCGTCCTCGCGAGCCGTGACGCTCCTGTGCGTACACGGAAAAGCCCCCGCGAGTCACGTCCTCGCGGGGGTTTTTCTTCTTCCGCCTGCCGCCGTGAAGGGTGAGAAGACGATCACGAGGCAGGACGTACCGGGGACTCAGGGCGCCAGCAGCAGCGTGTTCGCACGGGACTTCGCGGCCTCGTACCGCTTCGCCACGTCCTGCCAGTCGACGACGGCCCACATGGCGTCGATGAAGTCGACCTTCTGGTTCCTGTACTGGAGGTAGAAGGCGTGCTCCCAGGCGTCGAAGACCAGGATCGGGGTGGAACCCTGACCGACGTTGCCCTGGTGGTCGTAGACCTGCTCGACGATCAGACGGCCGCTCAGCGGCTCGTACGCCAGCACGCCCCAGCCGGAGCCCTGCGTGGTCGCGGCGGCCTTGGTGAGCTGCGCCTTGAAGCCGGCGAAGGAGCCGAACGACTCGGCGATCGCGTCGGCCAGCTCGCCCGTGCCGTCCGCCTCCAGCGGCTCGCCGCCACCGTCGCCGGTCATGTTGTGCCAGTAGATCGAGTGCAGGATGTGCCCGGAGAGGTGGAAGGCCAGGTTCTTCTCCAGGCCGTTGACCGAGCCCCACGACTCCTTGTCCCGCGCCTCGGCGAGCTGCTCCAGCGTGTCGTTGGCGCCCTTCACGTAGGCCGCGTGGTGCTTGTCGTGGTGCAGCTCGATGATCTCGGGGCTGATCACGGGGGCCAGCGCGGAGTAGTCGTACGGCAGTTCAGGAAGCGTGTAGACGGACATGGCGGATCCCCTCCGACCTCTTATTGCAAAAGGCTTGCAACTGCACGCTAGCAGCAAGAGGGTCGCGAAGGCCCGAGGGGCGGACGGGCGCGCCGGGGCACGCGAAAGGGCCCCCGCACGGATCCGTCTCCGTGCGGGGGCCCTCGGGATGCTCCGGGTGGCGGCCGGCCGCGCTCCCGGTGGCGGCTAGCCGCGCGCCCGGCGCCGCTGACGGGCGTAGCCGACGGCGGCCAGGGCCAGCGTCATCCCGCCCGTCGAGTACAGCTGCACCCGGGTGTCCGGCTCGCGGGCCATCAGGACGAACACCGTGGCCATGCCCGCCAGGGCCACCCAGGTCAGCCACGGGAAGCCCCACATGCGCACGACCAGCTTCTCGGGCGCCTCCCGCTCCAGCCGGCGCCGCAGCCGCAGCTGGGAGACGGCGATGAAGACCCAGACGACCAGGATGACCGCGCCGATCATGTTCAGCAGCCAGGAGAAGACGTCGTCCGGCCGCCAGTAGCTGAGCAGTACGCAGCCGAAGCCGAAGAGGGAGGAGACGAGCACCGCGATCCGCGGCACCCCGCCCGACACCCGGCCCAGCGCCTTCGGACCCTGCCCCCGCTCGACCAGCGAGTAGCCGATGCGCGAGGCGCCGTAGATGTTGGCGTTCATCGCGCTGAGCAGCGCGACCAGCACGACGACGTTCATCAGCTGACCGGCGCCCGGGATGCCCAGCTCGTCGAGGGCGGCGACGTACGGGCCCTTCTCGACGACCTCCGGGGAGTCCCAGGGGACCAGGGTGACGATGACCGCCATCGAGCCGATGTAGAACAGCGCGATCCGCCACATCGCCGTCCGCACGGCGCTCGCGACGCCCTTGACCGGGTTCTCCGACTCGGCCGCCGCGATGGTCACCGTCTCCAGGCCGCCGTACGCGAACACCGAGGCGAGCAGGCCGATGATCAGACCGTTGCCGCCGTTCGGCAGGAAGTCGCTCAGGTGCGAGGTGCCGGGGGAGTCGGTGCCCGGCAGGACGCCGGCGACCGCCAGCACGCCGAGCACCAGGAACAGCGAGATCGCGCCGACCTTGAGGGCGGCGAACCAGAACTCGAACTCGCCGAAGTTCTTCACGGCCGCCAGGTTCGTCCCGCAGAACACCACCATGAACAGTGCCACCCACACCCACTCGGGCGTGCCCGGCAGCCAGCCGTGGACGATCGCCGCGGCGCCGATGCCCTCAAGACCGACGGCCGTGCACAGCAGCACCCAGAACGCCCAGCCCGCGGTGAAGCCGGCCCAGGGGCCGATCGCCCGCTCGGCGTGCGCGGAGAACGAACCCGACGACGGATACGCGGCCGACATCTCGCCCAGCATCCGCATCACCAGCATCACGAGGAGGCCGGAGAGGGCGTAGGCGACGACGATCGACGGCCCGGCGGCGGCGATGCCGGCCCCGGAGCCGACGAAGAGCCCGGCGCCGATCACCCCGCCGAGGGCGATCATCGACAGATGGCGCTGCTTGAGGCCGTGGGAGAGGGAGGCGTCGTCCGACTGCGGCGGCGTACCGGTGGTGGTGCTGTTGGACATGGAGCGGCTCGTCCAATGCGTGGGGGGACGGGGGCAGGGCAAAAACGCCCACAGTCTCCGGTCTCGCGCCGGTCGGCGACACCGGTTGCCCACGATACGGACGCTCCCGGTACGGAACGTGACCATCTGAATGCGGCACTCCGCTTCCGGGTGACGCTCGCCTCCCCACCTCGGTGACCGGTGTCACCCGGGACCGTGTGTAGCCGGTCTCCTTTGTCGGGAGCCCACCAAGCCGCCGATCGAGCCTTTGTCGAGCGCTGCTGGTGATCGGGCCCGACCCGCTGGGATAGCGTCGCGGTGTCCCGACATGTCCACACCACCGCGGAGTCCCCATGAGCACCGCTGCCGTCCCCGCCCACCGCTCCGGGCAGGTCCTCGCCGACCTCATCCCCTCCTCCCGAGTCCGGGACGCCGCGCTCGTGGCCGGCGGTGCCGTACTCACCGGCCTCGCGGCCCAGATCGCGGTGCCCGTCCCCGGCTCCCCGGTGCCGGTGACCGGCCAGACCTTCGCCGCGCTGCTCGTCGGGACCTCGCTCGGCGCCCGCCGCGGCCTGCTCTCGCTCGCCCTGTACGCGCTGGTCGGCATGGCGGGCGTGCCGTGGTTCGCGGAGGGCGGCTCCGGCACCGGCGCCCCGTCGCTGGGCTACGTCTTCGGCATGCTGCTCGCCGTCACCGTCGTGGGCGCCCTGGCCCGCCGCGGCGCCGACCGCTCGATGCTGCGCACGGCCGGCACGATGCTGCTCGGCGAGGCGGTCATCTACGCCGTCGGCGTCCCGTACCTCGCCCTCGCCGCCGACATGTCCCTCACCGCCGCGATCGCGGCCGGCCTCACCCCGTTCCTGATCGGTGACGCGCTGAAGGCCGCCCTGGCGATGGGCGTACTGCCGACCGCCTGGAAGCTGGTCGGCAAGCGGTAGCACCGCGCCGGTGGGGCGGTAGTCCCACGAAGAGGCTCGCCGGATCGCAGCAGCGTTCCGGCGAGCCTCTTTCACGTCCCGGCGGGCGTCAGCCCTTCCGGCGGGGCGTCAGCCCTTCCCGGCGGCGGCCTTCCGCGCGGTGACCCGCTGCTTGACGAAGGCGACGGCGAGGACGAGCGCCGCGACGAGCAGCGACAGCAGCACGGTGGTGCGCCCGTTGTGCTCGGTGTCGGTCAGCATGTAGCCGAGCACGAAGACGATCACGGCGGCGGCCGCCCAGGTCAGGTACGGGAACAGCCACATCCGCACCACCAGCTTCTCCGGCGCCTCCGCCTGGATGATCTTCCGCATCCGCAGCTGCGAGAAGCAGATCACCAGCCAGACGAAGAGGGCCACGGCGCCGGAGGAGTTGACGAGGAAGAGGAAGACGGAGTCGGGGAACTCGTAGTTGAAGAAGACGGCGACGAATCCGAACACCACGGAGACGAGGATCGCCGTCCTCGGCACCCCGCGCCGGGTGGTCCGGGCGAACCCCTTCGGCGCGTCGCCGCGCCGGCCGAGCGAGAAGGCCATGCGGGAGGCCGTGTAGAGCCCCGAGTTCAGGCACGACAGCACGGACGTCAGCACGATGAAGTTCATGATCTGACCGGCGTTCGCGATCCCCAGTGAGTCGAGGGCGGCTACGTAGGAACCCCGGTCGGTGATCGACTGCGAGTCCCAGGGCAGCAGCGCGACGACGACGAAGATCGAGCCGAGGTAGAAGACGGCGATACGCCAGATGATGCTGTTGGTCGCCTTGGTGACGGCCCGCTGCGGGTCCTCGGACTCACCGGCGGCCAGCGTGGGGATCTCGCTGCCCATGAACGAGAAGACGACGAGCAGCACACCGGTCAGGATCGCCCCCGCCCCGTTCGGCAGGAAACCGCCGTGCTCCGTCAGGTTGGCCAGCCCCGCCTGCTCGCTGTCGACGCCGGGCAGCACCCCGAAGACGGCCAGCCCGCCGACGACGATGAACGCGGCGATCGCGACGACCTTGATCCCGGCGAACCAGAACTCGAACTCACCGTAGGAGCCGACCGAGGCGAGGTTGGTGGCGGTCAGCACGACCATCACGATCAGCGCCCAGCCCCACTGGGGCACGGCCGGTATCCAGCCTTCGAGGATCTTGGCCCCGGCGGTCGCCTCCACGGCCAGCACGACGACCCAGAAGAACCAGTACAGCCAGCCGATGGAGAACCCGGCCCAGGGTCCGAGCGCCCGGTCGGCGTGCGCGGAGAAGGAACCCGAGGTCGGGTTGGCGGCGGACATCTCCCCGAGCATCCGCATCACCAGCACCACGAGCGTGCCGACGAGGGCGTACGAGAGAAGGATGCCGGGCCCGGCGGTGGCGATTCCCGAACTGGATCCCACGAACAGCCCGGCCCCGATGACACCGCCGATGGCGATCATGGAGAGATGGCGGTTCTTGAGCCCGGCCTGGAGCCCGGACCCGGGTTCTCCGGGGCCTCCGGTCCCGTCCTCGGGCTTCGTGAGGGTCGGCTGCGAAGTCATGGGGGTGGTCTTCCTTTGCGCCGGTCGAGCAGGTTCCCGTACCGAGGGGTGTACGAGTCGGACCAGTGAAACGGAGGTGAAAGAATTCAGGAACCTATGATTCCGTATTGTTACCTGAGCTTTTCCTGAGCTTCTACAGCTTCACTCGTTCTTCTCCAGACCTCGACACCCGGCGCTGCTGCCCCGCGCCCGACGTGTCACACTCGATCCATGCGCGTGTATCTCGGCTCCGACCATGCGGGCTACGAACTCAAGAACCACCTCGTCGAGTGGCTCGAGGCGGCGGGTCACGAGCCCGTCGACTGCGGCCCGCACATCTACGACGCCCAGGACGACTACCCGCCCTTCTGCCTCCGCGCCGCCGAGCGGACGGCCGCGGACCCCGACGCCCTCGGCATCGTGATCGGCGGCTCCGGCAACGGCGAGCAGATCGCGGCGAACAAGGTGAAGGGCGTGCGCGCGGCGCTGGCCTGGAGCGAGGAGACGGCGTCGCTGGGCCGGCAGCACAACAACGCCAACGTCGTCGCGGTCGGCGCCCGCATGCACACGCAGGAGGAGGCGACGAAGTTCGTCGAGACCTTCCTCGCCACCCCGTTCTCCGGCGACGAGCGCCACATCCGCCGCATCGACATGCTCACGTCCTACGAGACGACGGGCGACCTTCCCCCCGTCCCGCCCCACCACCCGCAGCAGTAGTCCGCCGCCCGGCGTCGTCCGGGCCCCTGTCCCGGACGTCGCCAGGCCCTCACGAGGGCCTGGCGACGGCGTCCCGGGAAGGTGCGGCGCCGGGTGCCCAGGAAGGGCGCGGGGCCGACGCCCGGCCCGCACGGGGCAGCAGGGCGCCCGTACGGGGCAGCAAAGGCGCCCGCGCAGGGCAGCAAGGCCCGCACGCGGGGCAGCAGACGCTGGCCCGCACGCGGAGCAGCAGACGCACAGTCCCCGCGGTGGTCCGGGCCGGAGCCCCGGGGCGAGCCCGCCTCCCGGTCGGCCCTCCGCGCCGGGCGGGCGAGCGGGCGCGCGCAGTACGCAGGAAGGACACCCCGTGCCGGAAGGCCACACGATCCACAGACTGGCCAAGGACTACGCCGCCGCCTTCGCCACCGGCACACCCGTGCGGGCCACCAGCCCGCAGGGCAAGTTCTCCGACGCCGCCGCCCTCCTCACCGGCACCCCCCTCACCCGCACCGAGGCCCACGGCAAGCACCTCTTCCTCGGCTTCCGGGACGCCGACTGGATCCACATCCACCTCGGCCTCTTCGGCAAGGTCACCTTCGGGGAAACCCCCGCACCACCCCCCACGGACACCGTCCGCCTCCGGCTCCTCAACGAGACGGCCTACGTCGACCTCCGCGGCCCCACCACCTGCACCCTGATCACGGACCCCGAGAAGCAGGCGGTACACGACCGCCTCGGCCCCGACCCCCTGCGCCGGGACGCCGACCCCGAAGCCGCGTACCGCCGCGTCTCCCGCAGCCGCACCACCATCGCCGCCCTGCTCATGGACCAGAAGGTCATCGCCGGCGTCGGCAACGTCTACCGCGCCGAGGTCCTCTTCCGCCACGGCATCGACCCGTACCGCCCCGGCCGGGACATCACCCGCGCCGAATGGGACGCGATCTGGCAGGACCTCACGGAACTGATGCGCGAGGGCGTCCGGAACAACCGCATCGACACCGTCCGCCCCGAACACACCCCCGAGGCCATGGGCCGCCCGCCCCGCGTCGACGACCACGGCGGCGAGGTCTACGTCTACCGCCGGGCCGACCAGCCCTGCCACCTCTGCGGCGAGACCGTCCGCACCGCGGACCTCGCCGCCCGCAACCTCTTCTGGTGCCCGGCCTGCCAGCGGGGGCGGACGTAGGCGACGGCCGTCAGAACCCGTGCGGCAGCCACGGCGCGACGTCCGACCCGAACCCCAGGGACGCCTCCGCCAGCGTCCCCGGCCGCACCTCCCGCACCCGCCCGGCCGTGCCCAGCGAGGCCAGGCTCACGCCGCCGAGGTACGCCGCCCCCAACTCCCGTACGGACAGAGCGAGATCCGCCGCGTCGGACGTACGCTCGCAGGACGCCCCCTTCGCGTCCCCGGTCAGCCGCCAACGCCCCGCGTTCCAGGGGCAGAAGGCGTCCTCGACCTCGAACACGACGTCCACCGGCGCCTGGTAGGTCCGCGCCGCGAGCGCCGCCCCCACGTCCACCAGCCGTACGTACAACGCGTCCCGCAGCCCCGGCCGGCACCGCCGGATGTCCGACACCTGGTACTGCCACGCCTCGTCGACCGGCCGCCCGCGCACGGTCAGCGTCGTCGTCAGGTCGATGCCCCACAGGAAGCGCCACAGCGCCGCCTCGGTCGCCGGGTCCAGCCCCGCCAGGTCGTCCAGGACCACCGCGCCCTCGGGCCCCCCGGCCCCCCACCCCGGCCGCACCCGGAACCGTGCGTACCCGGTGACCTCGCCGTCCCGCCGGGCGACCACGCACTGCAACGGCGACGCCCCCTCCCGCTCACCGGCCGGGTCCAGCAGCCCCACCCGCTCCCAGCCGGGCCGCCGGGCCAGCATCCCGGGCCGCCCCGGCACCAGCCGCGCGTACACCGCCTCGCACGCGTCGAGGACGTCCGCGGGCGCCGCGTACCGCAGCCGTACGTCATCCGTGCCGTCCGGCACCGACAGACGGACCCGGTCCGTATCGATCTCCGCGTTGAGCTGGAAGGTCGCCGCGCCGTACCCGAACCTGCCGTAGATCGCCGGTTCGGAGGCCGTCAGCACGGCCAGCGGCTCGCCCCAGGAGCGTATGTCGTCCAACTGCCGCCGCATCATCGACGTCAGCACACCCCGGCGCCGGTGCGTGGCGGCGACGCCCACCATCGTCACGCCCGCCGCGGGCACCTGAGCACCACCCGGCACGGTCATCCGGAAACCGAACGCCCCCGCCGTCCCGACGCACTCCTCGCCCTCCCAGACGCCGAGCGAGCGGTCGGCCTCGGTCAGGGCCTCGTACAGCTCCAGCCCCTCGGCCGACTCCGGGACCCCGCTGAAGGCACGGACCAGTGTCCCGTACCACGTCTTCCACTCGTCCCGCCGCAGTACCCGCAGCTCGGTCGTCAGGTCGCCACCGTCATCGCAATTGCCCATGGACCATGCGTACCAGGGCCCCCGGGGGTCGGCGAGGGAATTTCCGCCAGGTTGCGGCGCGACGGCCGTTCGTGAAGTTCACTGTGAAGTCGGGCCTCGGACGGGGGACAAGCAGGACCTCCCGTGCCAAGTGCCCGGTCCGATGGATAGGGTCCCGAACTAATGGCAGCAGGACGACAGCGGCGCGCGGAAGCCGAGACGTTCACGGCCCGGTGGAAGAAGCAGTGGCACCGGGCCCGCGTAGGCATGCGCAGATCCGCCGTCGACTACTTCCGCGGCGACGGCTCGGACTGGATCGCCCTGGCCGGACTGATGCTGATGATCCCCGTCATCGCGGCCACCACGATGGCGAACTCCGTGTGGTGTTCACCCGCCGCGCTGGTCCTGCCGATCGTCGCGGGCGGCCTGCTGCTGCGCCCGGCCAGCCTGCTCGCCCTGTACGCGGCGGCGGCCACGGCGCTGATCGTGGAGTCGGTGCAGCTGGGCCCGTACACGGAGGGCCCCTCCCGGGTCACCCCCGGCGTGGTCCTGGTCGTCGCGGCCTGCGGCTTCTTCGGGCTGCTGGTCGCCCAGTTCCGCAGCCGGGTCGGCGTGCCCTGGCGACGCGGCGGCACCATGCTCTTCGACCTGCGCGAACGCATCCGCGTCCAGAGCAAGCTGCCGGGTCTCCCGCCGGGCTGGCACCGTGAGATGGCGCTGCGCCCCGCCGGCGGACAGTCCTTCTCGGGCGACTTCGTCGTCGCGGCCCGCACCAACGGCGGCCGGACGCTGGAGGTGGTCCTCACCGACGTCTCCGGCAAGGGCATGGACGCGGGCTCGCGCGCCCTGCTGCTGTCGGGCGCGTTCGGCGGCCTGCTGGGCAGCCTGCCCCCGCACGCGTTCCTGCCGGCCGCCAACGGCTACCTGCTCCGCCAGGACTGGGACGAGGGCTTCGCCACCTCCATCCACCTCGTCCTCGAACTCGACTCCGGCGACTACGAGCTGTACTCCGCCGGACACCCGCCGGGCCTCCAGCTCAGCGCGGGCACCGGCCGCTGGGAGGAGAAGTCGGCCGAGGGACCGCTGCTGGGTGTGTACGACGGGGCGCAGTTCGACCCGGTGAAGGGCACGCTGCGGCCCGGAGACGTGTTGATGCTGTTCACGGACGGCCTGGTGGAGACCTCCGAGCGCGACATCACCGAGGGCATCGACCGCCTCACCGGCGAGGCCGACCGTTACGTCGCGGGCGGCTTCCACGGCGCCGCCTGGCACCTGATCGAGGCGGTGGCCAAGGACGTCAACGACGACCGCGCGCTCCTGCTGATCTGCCGGGAGGGCCCGACGTCCCAGTCCCCGACGTCGGCGGACTGACACACTGGACCATGTGCCCCCCACCCCGTCACGGCCACGCGCCCCGGAGACCACCTCGCAGGCCACCTCGCAGTCGGCCTCGCAGCTCGTCTCCGGGCCCGGCACCGGGCCCGCCCCGCGACTCTCCCTTGCCGACGTGGAGGCCGCCGCCCGTGCCGCCCACGCGGGACAGACCGACAAGGCGGGACGGCCGTACACCGAGCACCTGCGGGCCGTCGCCGAGGGGGTACGACGGCGCGGCGGGGACGACGAGCAGATCGCGGCGGCCTGGCTGCACGACGCCGTCGAGGACGACGCGCTGTCCGAGCGGTGGCTGCGGGAGGCCTCGCTGAGCCGCCGTACCAAGGACATCGTCCTCGCCCTCACCAAGCGGGCCGGGGAGCCGCCCGAGGCGTACGCCGCGCGCATCCTCGACACGCCCGGGGCGCGACTGGTCAAGGAGGCGGACCTGGCGCACAACGCCGATCCGGCACGGCTCGCGGTCCTCGACGCCGCCACCCGCGCACGACTGGCCGAGAAGTACACGCGGATGCGCGCACTCCTCGGCCTGGTCGGGCCGGCCTGACGCAGGGGCAGGCGGCCCTAGACGGAAACCTTCTCGCCGGCCCCGCTCGTCGCCCGCGCCTCGCGCACCTCGTTCTCCTCCCGCCGCTCGCGGACCCGGGCGGCCTCGCCGGGGTCCCGCTTGAAGGCCCAGTCCATCCTCGGCTCCACCACGCACCGCAGGACCCGCTGGACGGGCTTGGTGCACAGCAGGGTGATGACGGCGGCCGCGAGGACGGTCAGTACGATCACGCCGAGCGGCCTGCCCCACGCGGGGTCGTGGAACCAGCCCGCGAAGGTGCCCTCCTTCGACAGGAACCCGTGCAGCAGGTAGCCGTAGATCGTGCCCGCGCCGAGCGCCGTGAACCACATGCGCCGGCCCGGCACCCAGGCGAAGAAGCACGCCGTCAGCACCAGCGAGCACCCGAAGAGCGCGAGCGTCACGACCGGCCCGGACCACCAGGGGGCGCCCGAGTCCTGCACGGCGGCGTTGCGGTAGAACCAGCCGGTCTCCATGCGCGGCACCGACCACCAGGCGACGGCCGCCGCCGCCGCGACCACCGGCACGGACAGGATCCGCACCGAGCGGCGCCGCACCAGCTGGAAGTGCTCGGGGCGCAGCAGCAGGCCCAGCACGAAGCACGGCAGGAACTGCAGCACCCGCTGCATGTTCAGGTCGTTCCCGATGCTGGGTGTCACGGAGGCCAGCGCGGCGATGCCCAGGGCGATCGGCAGCGGCCGGCGGACCGTCTGCCAGATGGGGGTGGTCAGCCGCCAGACGAACAGCGCGCACAGGAACCACAGCAGGTAGGTGGGGTCCAGCAGACTGATGTCGTTGTCCGGGTCCTCGCTGACGCGGCGGTGCAGCGCGTAGGCGACCTCGAAGACGACGTAGGGGACGGCGACACCGGTGATCAGCCGTTTGACGCGCTTGGGGCTCAGGTCGAAGCTGCGCGAGAAGTAGCCGGAGATGATGATGAAGGCCGGCATGTGGAACGTGTACAGGACCCGGTACAGGGTCTCCACGGTCCGGTTCCCGTCCAGGATCTGTCCCCAGGCGTGACCGACACCGACCAGCACGATCGCCAGGTACTTGGCGTTGTCGAAGAACGCGTCGCGCCGGCGACCCGGCCCGGTCTGCCGGCTCGGCGGTGTCTGCTGGACCGGTGTCTGCTGGTCCGGTGGCGACGGCGTCTCCCGGTCGCCGTGCGGTCGCAGCGAGTTCGTCATGCGGCCCCCCGCCAGAAAATCGGCGGGACATCGCAGGACCTCGCTGCTCTGGTGGGGGACGAGGCAGCGTAGAACATCTGAGGCACCCTAGCGTTCCCGTGGGATTCCGTAAAACCTTCGAAGTCATTCCCGTATTCGGGTCCCGAGTGCCTCGCGAGTGCCCCGCATTTCAGGGAACTCGATCTCTCCGGTCGCGTGACGGCTCCCACGTCGCGGTGCGCGGCCGCACCCCGCAGCGGCTCCTGGGTCATCCCACATGTCATGACTCATCCGGACTGAACAGGCCATAAGCGCGGTGGGCGACTCCGCTGCAATGTCCGCTTCAATGCGCTCACGGGGACCTGCCGGGAATCCTGTGATCTCCCTGTGATGCGCCCTTCGGTGTGTGTCCCGTGACAATTCGAAATATCTGCGAACGCGTTGTGTGGGCATCGAAACGAAGCGCCCGGAATTCCTCGCGCGGGTGCCCTGTCGAATTTCTGTACGGGATGCGATGGGCGGGTACGTCCACGTGTGCGGGGGAGCGCTCGCACCTGGATCCGTCCCCGAATGATGTGTCACCTGCCGCATGGCGGGGCCGGGTTGGTGGCACGATGGTTCTGGCGGGGGTGTGCAGGGCTGACCCCCGGGCCGGGAGAGCGGACCGACCGAGGGTGTGATCAGTTGTGGCCATTTCACTGTCAGTGGTGCTGCTGTTGGGGATCATCCTGGTGGTGCTGCTGCGAGGAGGGTCACTCAAGGCGGGCCCGGCGGTCGTCGCGGTCCTCTTCGGCTTCTTCCTGGCCTCGACCGGCATGGCCGACGACATCCAGCGCTTCCTGGACTCGATAGCGGAGACGCTCAACTCCATCCAGTTCTAGGGCCTGCCGGCTCGATCACGCCGCGGACGCCGGGTCCGGCACGCGCGTCTGCGGCGTTGTCGTCACTCCTCCCGCGCTCGGCTCCGCTCGAGCGGGAGGACACCACCGCGTCGACCCCCTCCTCCGCCTTGCAGCACAAAGGCCTCCGGCCCGGCCCCTGTGAAGGGACCGGGCCGGAGGCCTCTCGGAGCGGGCGACGGGAATCGAACCCGCGTAGCTAGTTTGGAAGACTAGGGCTCTACCATTGAGCTACGCCCGCGCGGCGCGCGCCGCAGGTCGGTGACCGCGGCACTGCAGGCATCTTAGCGGGTCGTCGTCCTTCACCGCACACCCCTTCCGGAGCGCGCCGGACCTTCGCGGACGCTCGGGTAATCGGACGGCCCCGGTGCCTGGGGGCATGTACCCTACGTGTCGCACCAGACGGGGTGTGGCGCAGCTTGGTAGCGCGTCCGCTTTGGGAGCGGAAGGCCGTGGGTTCAAATCCCGCCACCCCGACCGATCGCCGGCCGCTGTCGTCCCGGCCGGCCCGCCGCCGGTCGCGGCCGGCCTACCCGACCGTCGAGAACGTGGAACCCGCCCGGCTCCCGGCCGCCCGACGGCGCCACCGGCCCCCGGCCGGCCGCCGCTGCTTCCCGACCGGTCACCGCCGCGTCCCGCCCGGCCACCGGCGCTCCGCGGCCTCTCGTCGGGTCTTGGGGCCGGTCGCCCCTCGGGTCTCGGGCCGGTCGCCTCGGGTGAACGACCCGGGATTCCCGTGATCGCCTTTTGGGCCGTGTAGTCGCTGCCGTTACTATGCAAGCTGCACGCCCGTGTGCTCAGCGTCTGAAGTCTCCGGGCGGCGAAATTTGCCGGATGCCGCTCTGGCTCCGGCAGAACCCAAGAAGTCAGCCACCAAGGAGACCGAACCGTGAAGAGCGCCGTGGAGACCCTGAACCCGACCCGGGTTCGGCTCACTGTCGAGGTGCCCTTCGAGGAGCTCAAGGACAGCCTCGACGCGGCGTACAAGAAGATCAACCAGCAGGTCACGGTGAAGGGCTTCCGCAAGGGCAAGATCCCGGCCCGGGTCATCGACCAGCGGTTCGGCCGCGGTGCGGTTCTGGAGGAAGCGGTCAACGACGCGCTTCCGAAGTTCTACACCGACGCGGTCAACGAGGCCGAGCTGAACCCGCTCGGCCAGCCCGAGGTCGACATCACGGAGCTGAAGGACGGCGAGACGCTGAACTTCACCGCCGAGGTCGACATCCGCCCGGCCATCGAGATCCCGGACTACTCCGGCATCGAGGTCGAGGTCGACGCCGTCGAGATCAGCGACGAGGACGTCGAGAAGGCGGTGGAGCAGCTGCGCGAGCGCTTCGCCTCCACCTCCCCGGTCGAGCGGGCCGCCGAGGACGGTGACGTCGTCACCCTCGACCTGCAGGCCAAGGTCGACGGCGAGGTCCTCGAGGACGGCGTCGCCGACGGCGTCTCCTACACCATCGGCTCCGGTGAGCTGCTGGAAGGCATCGACGACGCCGTGAAGGGCCTGGAGGCCGGTGGCGAGGCCACCTTCACCTCCGAGCTCAAGGGCGGCTCGGCGGCCGGCAAGGAGGCCGAGGTCACCGTCAAGGTCACCCAGGTCGCCAAGCGCGAGCTGCCCGAGCTGGACGACGACTTCGCGCAGCTCGCGTCGGAGTTCGACACGCTCGAGGAGCTGAAGGCCGACAGCCGCAAGCGCCTGGCCAACACGAAGCAGTACGACCAGGCCACGCAGGCCCAGGAGCGCGTGCTCGACAAGCTCCTCGAGCTGGTCGAGGTCCCCGTCCCCGAGAAGCTCCTCGAGGACGAGGTCAACACCCGCAAGCACAACCTGGAGCACCACCAGCTCGGCCAGATGGGCCTGGACCTCGACAAGTACCTGGAGATCCAGGGCAAGACCGCCGAGGAGTTCGAGACCGAGACCCGCGAGGCCGCGGTCAAGGGCATCAAGACCCAGTTCGTCCTCGACGAGCTGGTCAAGCAGGAGAAGCTCAACGTCAGCCAGGAGGAGCTCACCGAGCACCTCATGCGCCGCGCCGCCTCCTCCGGCATGTCCCCCGACCAGTTCGCCCAGGCCGTCGTCGAGCAGGGCCAGGTCCCGCTCCTCGTCGGCGAGGTCGCCCGGGGCAAGGCCCTGGCCGTCGTGGTCGAGAAGGCCACGGTCAAGGACACCAACGGCGAGGTCGTCGACCTGGAGGATGAGGAGGAGGAGACGGAGGCCACGGAGGCCGCCGCCGAGCCCACCGACGCCACCGAGGCCGAGGCCGAGGAGAAGACCGGGGAGAAGACCGAGGGCTGAGCCCCACGGCACCCCTGACGCAGTAACGACGGGCCCCGAGACGCGGAAGCGCTTCGGGGCCCGTCGCGCTCACGTCCCGGCGACGCCGTACGGTCCCGGAGCACGGCACGACGGCGGGCGCGGCCCCAGCCCCCACGGCCTCCGGCCGGGGACGGACCGGACCGCCCACGGCGGAGCCGCACCCCGCTCACGCAGCGGAGCGACATGCGCTCACAGCGAACACCGCGAGAACCGGGATGGCACCGCAGGGCCTGCGCGTTAGGGTCCATGAATACGAGGGCAGGGGAGTCCCCGAAACCGGCCGGACGGCCCCGTGCCCCGGCAGAACACGTGAGACGGCCCGGCGCCGTCGTAAGACGAGCAGGTGGATACGTGACGAATCTGATGCCCTCCGCCGCCGGCGAGCCCTCCATCGGTGGTGGCCTCGGCGACCAGGTCTACAACCGGCTGCTCGGTGAGCGGATCATCTTCCTCGGCCAGCCGGTCGACGACGACATCGCCAACAAGATCACCGCGCAGCTGCTGCTCCTTGCCGCCGACCCGGACAAGGACATCTTCCTGTACATCAACAGCCCCGGCGGTTCGATCACGGCGGGTATGGCGATCTACGACACCATGCAGTACATCAAGAACGACGTGGTGACGATCGCGATGGGCCTGGCGGCCTCGATGGGCCAGTTCCTGCTCAGTGCCGGCACCCCGGGCAAGCGCTTCGCGCTCCCGAACGCCGAGATCCTGATCCACCAGCCCTCCGCCGGCCTGGCCGGTTCCGCCTCGGACATCAAGATCCACGCCGAGCGGCTGCTGCACACCAAGAAGCGCATGGCGGAGCTCACGTCCCAGCACACCGGCCAGACGATCGAGCAGATCACCCGCGACTCGGACCGCGACCGCTGGTTCGACGCCTTCGAGGCCAAGGAGTACGGCCTCGTCGACGACGTCATCACCACGGCCGCCGGCATGCCGGGCGGCGGCGGCACCGGGGCCTGAGCCGCTCCCCGCGGGCTCCCCGGGTCTCCCCGGGCCCCGCGGAGCCGAGCCCAGCCCTCCGCGGGCCCAGCGCGCCCGTCCAGCCGGTCCCGAGCCGACCGCCTCAGCCCCTTTCCAGGAGACACTGTGAACGACTTCCCCGGCAGCGGCCTGCACGGCCGCCCGCGTGCCGAGTACACCGGCCCCACCGCCGAGTCCCGCTACGTGATCCCGCGCTTCGTCGAGCGCACCTCCCAGGGCGTTCGCGAGTACGACCCGTACGCGAAGCTCTTCGAAGAGCGTGTGATCTTCCTCGGCGTCCAGATCGACGACGCCTCCGCCAACGACGTCATGGCGCAGCTGCTGTGCCTGGAGTCGATGGACCCCGACCGGGACATCTCGATCTACATCAACAGCCCCGGCGGCTCCTTCACGGCGCTCACGGCCATCTACGACACCATGCAGTTCGTGAAGCCGGACGTCCAGACGGTCTGCATGGGCCAGGCGGCCTCCGCCGCCGCGATCCTGCTGGCCGCCGGCACGCCGGGCAAGCGCATGGCGCTGCCGAACGCCCGCGTCCTGATCCACCAGCCGTACAGCGAGACGGGCCGCGGCCAGGTCTCCGACCTGGAGATCGCCGCCAACGAGATCCTCCGCATGCGCGCGCAGCTGGAGGAGATGCTGGCCAAGCACTCCACCACGCCGGTCGAGAAGATCCGCGAGGACATCGAGCGCGACAAGATCCTCACGGCCGAGGACGCCCTGGCCTACGGTCTGGTCGACCAGATCATCTCCACCCGCAAGATGAACAACGAGTCGGTTCGCTGACGCGGACGGGTATCGTCTGCTGCTCCTTGGCACGGTCCACGTCGAAGTGAACCGTGCCAAGGGGGGCCCGGACGGGGGGCTCGGCAAGGTACCGTCGGACATAAGGCAGCACCAGGAGTCCGCCGGCCGTTGACGTGACGTCGACGGCTGGGCGTCTCCCAGGCGAAGGGGAAGCACACCGTGGCACGCATCGGTGACGGCGGCGATCTGCTCAAGTGCTCGTTCTGCGGCAAGAGCCAGAAGCAGGTCAAGAAGCTCATCGCAGGGCCTGGTGTGTACATCTGCGACGAGTGCATCGACCTCTGCAACGAGATCATCGAGGAGGAGCTCGCGGAGACCAGCGAGGTGCGCTGGGAGGAGCTTCCCAAGCCCCGCGAGATCTACGAGTTCCTCGACGGGTACGTCGTCGGCCAGGAAGCCGCCAAGAAGGCGCTCTCCGTAGCGGTGTACAACCACTACAAGCGCGTCCAGGCCGGTGAGAACGGCGGCGCCCAAGGCCGCGACGACGCCATCGAGCTGGCGAAGTCCAACATCCTGCTGCTGGGCCCCACCGGCTCCGGCAAGACCCTCCTCGCCCAGACCCTGGCGCGCATGCTCAACGTCCCGTTCGCGATCGCCGACGCCACGGCGCTCACCGAGGCCGGGTACGTCGGCGAGGACGTCGAGAACATCCTGCTCAAGCTGATCCAGGCGGCCGACTACGACGTCAAGAAGGCCGAGACCGGGATCATCTACATCGACGAGATCGACAAGGTGGCGCGGAAGAGCGAGAACCCGTCGATCACGCGCGACGTCAGCGGCGAAGGCGTCCAGCAGGCCCTGCTGAAGATCCTCGAGGGCACCACGGCCTCGGTCCCGCCGCAGGGCGGCCGCAAGCACCCGCACCAGGAGTTCATCCAGATCGACACGACGAACGTGCTGTTCATCGTGGGCGGTGCCTTCTCGGGCCTGGAGAAGATCATCGAGGGCCGGGCCGGCGCCAAGGGCATCGGCTTCGGCGCGACGATCCGCTCCAAGCGGGAGCTGGAGTCCAAGGACCAGTTCGAGTCCGTCATGCCCGAGGACCTGGTCAAGTTCGGCATGATCCCCGAGTTCATCGGCCGGCTCCCCGTCATCACCTCGGTCCACAACCTCGACCGCGAGGCCCTGCTCCAGATCCTGATCGAGCCGCGCAACGCGCTCGTCAAGCAGTACGAGCGCCTCTTCGAACTCGACGGCGTCGAGCTGGACTTCGAGCGCGAGGCCCTGGAGGCCATCGCCGACCAGGCCATCCTCCGCCAGACCGGCGCCCGCGGCCTGCGCGCCATCATGGAGGAAGTCCTCCAGGGCGTCATGTACGAGGTCCCCTCCCGCAAGGACGTCGCCCGCGTCGTCATCACGGCCGACGTGGTCCTCTCCAACGTCAACCCGACCCTCATCCCGCGGGACGCGCGGGGGCGGGGGCCGGGCGAGCAGAAGACGGCCTAGCCGTCACCGTACGAACGGCACGCACGCGGAAGGGGCCCGGTCCAGCGACCGGGCCCCTTCCGCGTGTCCGTGTCCGCGTCAGATCTTGACGCGAACCTCCTTGCGGAGCTTGGCCGTGATGTCGGCCGCCCCCGCCGGGTCGGTCTTCTTGCCGGCCGCGATGTCCAGGAGGGACAGCGGCATGGCGAAGCCGAGCGTGCTGTGGTCACCCCAGGCGCAGTACGTCATGGTCATCGACTTCGGCTCGTTCGCACCGCCGTCGGAGTTGTCGACCTTGGCGTCCTGGCACTTGAGGATGGCGCCCTCGAGGGAATCGGGCTTGTACTCCTTCGGCTCCCCGACGAAGGTCACCTCCTCGTCGCTGCTGTCCTCCTGGCTCTTCTTCTTCATGTGGGCGAACATCGCGTCGAGGGCCTTCTCCGGGTCCTCGATGGTGCCGTAGACGCCGAGGAACATGAGCTGCTTGCTCGCCAGCGGGTTCTCCTTGTTCTCCGCCGCGTACGAGGCGCTCACGTCCTTGACGTCCTTCACCCCCCACGTCTCGGCGTCCTTCATGTCACCGGCGTCCATGGTGCCGCTGTCGCCCTCGGCCTTCTTGTACTCACCGAGCACCGTCGCCGGGGTCGTCAGCTTGTGCGGGCCGTCGTCGGCGATGTCCGAGCCGCTGCCCCCGCCGCCGCCGAACACGAAGTACGCCCCCACGCCGATCGCCGCCACGACCGCGACCGCGCCGATGACCAGTCCCGTCTTCTTCTTGCCGCCGCCCGGCGCGGGGGGCTGGGGCATGCCGTACGGGGCCTGGCCGGGCGGCTGCTGGCCGTAGGCGGGCTGCTGGCCGTACGGCGGCTGCTGCGGCGGGACGCCGCCCTGCTGGGGCTGCTGCGGGTAGCCGTAGCCCGGCTGCGGGGGAGGAGCCTGCTGGGGGTAGCCGTAGCCGGGCTGGGGGGCCTGCGGCGGCTGCTGGCCGTACGGACCCGGCTGGCCGTACGGTCCGGGCTGCTGGGGCTGCCCGCCGTACGGGCCCGGCTGGTTGTGACTCATTTCTGGGTTCCCCTCCAGATGCTTATGTGGTGCTGACATCCTGACCCAGACCTGGCGTGCGCAGGTCACCGGGGGCCGCACCGTTACAAACGAAACGAGTTTCGGGACAGGGTCGTGACGCCCTTAAACTGACCCCCGTGACCGAGAACTCTCAGCAGCCGCAGCCAGCACCCGCCACCGAACTGCCGACCCAGTACGCGCCGGCCGAGGTAGAGGGGCAGCTGTACGAGCGCTGGGTGGAACGGGGTTACTTCGAGGCGGACGCGGACAGCGACAAGCCGCCGTACACCGTCGTCATCCCGCCGCCGAACGTCACCGGCAGCCTGCACCTCGGGCACGCCTTTGAGCACACGCTCATCGACGCGCTGACCCGCCGCAAGCGCATGCAGGGCTTCGAGACGCTCTGGCAGCCCGGCATGGACCACGCCGGCATCGCCACGCAGAACGTCGTCGAGCGGGAACTCGCCAAGGAGGGCAAGTCCCGGCACGACCTCGGCCGCGAGGCGTTCGTCGAGCGGGTCTGGCAGTGGAAGGGCGAGTCCGGCGGGCAGATCAGCGGCCAGATGCGCCGCCTGGGAGACGGCGTCGCCTGGTCGCGTGAGCGCTTCACCATGGACGAGGGCCTGTCCCAGGCCGTCCAGACCATCTTCAAGCGGCTCTACGACGACGAGCTGATCTACCGCGCCGAGCGCATCATCAACTGGTGCCCCCGCTGCCTGACCGCGATCTCCGACATCGAGGTCGAGTACCAGGACGACGACGGCGAGCTCGTCTCCATGAAGTACGGCGACGGGGACGAGACGATCGTCGTCGCCACCACCCGTGCCGAGACGATGCTCGGTGACACCGCCGTCGCCGTCCACCCCGAGGACGAGCGGTACAAGCACCTGGTCGGCAAGCTGATCAAGCTGCCGCTGACCGACCGTTCCATCCCGGTCGTCGCCGACGAGCACGTCGATCCCGAGTTCGGCACCGGCGCCGTCAAGGTGACGCCCGCCCACGACCCGAACGACTTTGAGATCGGCCGGCGCCACGACCTGCCCGCCATCGCGGTCATGGACGAGCACGCGATCATCACCGCCCACGGCCCCTTCCAGGGCCTGGACCGGCTGGAGGCGCGTTCCGCCATCGTCGCCGCGCTGCGTGCCGAGGGCCGGATCGTCGCCGAGAAGCGGCCGTACGTCCACTCCGTCGGCCACTGCTCGCGCTGCAAGACCACCGTCGAGCCGCGCCTGTCCATGCAGTGGTGGGTCAAGGTCGGCCCGCTGGCCAAGGCCGCCGGCGACGCGGTCCGCGACGGCAAGGTCAAGATCCACCCGCAGGAGATGGAGAAGCGGTACTTCGACTGGGTCGACAACCTCCACGACTGGTGCATCTCGCGCCAGCTGTGGTGGGGCCACCGCATCCCCGTCTGGTACGGCCCCGAGGGCGAGGTCGTCTGCGTCGGGCCCGACGAGGAGCCGCCGAGCGGCGAGGGCTGGCACCAGGACTCCGACGTCCTGGACACCTGGTTCTCGTCCGGCCTGTGGCCGTTCTCCACGCTGGGCTGGCCGGAGCAGACCGACTCGCTCGCGAAGTTCTACCCGAACTCCGTCCTGGTCACCGGCTACGACATCCTCTTCTTCTGGGTCGCCCGGATGATGATGTTCGGCCTCTACGCGATGGACGGCACCCCGCCGTTCCACACCATCGCCCTGCACGGCATGGTCCGTGACCAGCACGGCAAGAAGATGTCCAAGTCCTTCGGGAACGTGGTCAACCCGCTGGACTGGATGGACAAGTACGGCTCCGACGCGCTCCGCTTCACCCTCGCGCGCGGCGCCAACCCGGGCGTCGACGTCCCGATCGGCGAGGACTGGGTCCAGGGCTCCCGCAACTTCGCCAACAAGATCTGGAACGCCACCCGCTTCGCGCTGATGAACGGCGCGACGGTCGAGGGCCCGCTGCCCGAGGCGTCGAGGATGTCCTCGACCGACCGCTGGATCCTCTCCCGCCTGAACTCGGTGGTCGCCGAGGTCGACGCGTACTACGAGGACTACCAGTTCGCGAAGCTGTCCGACGCCCTGTTCCACTTCGCCTGGGACGAGGTCTTCGACTGGTACGTCGAGATGTCCAAGACGACGTTCCAGGCGGGCGGCGAGCCCGCCGAGGTCAGCAAGCGCGTCCTCGGAGAGGTCCTCGACGTCACGCTGCGGCTGCTGCACCCGGTCGTCCCGTTCGTCACCGAGACGCTGTGGACCACGCTCACGGGCGGCGAGTCGCTCGTCATCGCCGACTGGCCGGCCGCTGTGTCCGTTCCTGGGGCTGACGCCCCGGGCGGCTTCCGGGACGCCGACGCCGAGCGGGAGATCGAGACCGTCCAGTCCGTCGTCACCGAGGTCCGCCGCTTCCGCGCCGACCAGGGCCTCCAGCCCGGCCAGCGGGTCCCGGCCCGGCTGACCCTCGGCGGCACCGCGCTCGCGGCGCACGAGGCGGCCGTCCGGCAGCTGCTGCGCCTCCAGCCGGAGGGCGACGCCTTCACGGCCACGGCGACCCTGCCGGTCGCGGGGGTCGAGGTCGCCCTCGACCTCTCCGGTGTGATCGATGTCGAGGCGGAGCGCAAGCGCCTCGCCAAGGACCTCGCCGCCGCCGAGAAGGAGAAGGCGCAGGCGGGCGCCAAGCTGGGCAACGAGGCGTTCCTCGCCAAGGCTCCGGACCACGTCGTGGACAAGATCCGGGGCCGGCTGGCCAAGGCCGACGACGACATCGCGCGGCTCCGGGCGCAGCTGGAGAAGCTGCCGCAGGCGTAATCGCCGGCACGTGGACGAAGGCTCCCGGTGCCCCTGTGGGTGCCGGGAGCCTTCGCGTGCCCGGGGGAGCGGGGCCGTACCGGTGTGCGGTTCAGCCGTGCGGGCGGGTGCCCCACGACTCAGCCGCGTGGGCGTCCGCGGCCCGCGGCGGCCCGCGGACGTACGACGGGCAAGCCACCCGCGACCTTTGCCGGCGCCCCTCCGTAGACTGGTCCCGTGAGCGACAACCCCGGCGAGAACCAGCCCGACCCTCTCGAATCCTTCGACGAGATCATCGACGCGGAGACGACCCGCGACCCCGACCTCGCCGTGATCGAGGCCGGCAGCCGCACCCTCCGCACCCAGGGCGGCCCCCCGCAGGCCGACGTGCCCGCGCGCCCCGAGGATCCCGAGGTGGACAAGGCCCTGCGCGAGGTGGAGGCGGAGCTCGCCACCCGCTGGGGCGAGACCAAGCTGGAGCCGTCCGTCGCCCGCATCGCCGCGCTGATGGACGTGCTGGGCGACCCGCAGCGGTCGTACCCGTCCATCCACATCACCGGGACCAACGGCAAGACCACCACCGCCCGCATGATCGAGGCGCTGCTCGGCGCCTTCGACCTGCGCACCGGGCGGTACACCTCGCCCCACGTGCAGTCGGTCACCGAGCGCATCAGCCTGGACGGGGCGCCGATCTCCGCCGAGCGGTTCATCGAGACGTACGAGGACATCAAGCCGTACGTCGGGCTGGTGGACGACCAGCAGGACTACCGGCTGTCCTTCTTCGAGGTGCTGACCGGCATGGCGTACGCCGCCTTCGCCGACGCGCCCGTCGACGTGGCCGTCGTCGAGGTCGGCATGGGCGGCTCCTGGGACGCCACCAACGTCATCGACGGGGACGTCGCCGTCGTCACCCCCATCGACCTGGACCACACCGACCGGCTCGGCGAGACGCCCGGCGCGATCGCGGCCGAGAAGGCCGGCATCGTCAAGCAGGACGCCACGGTGATCCTGGCCCAGCAGCCGGTGGACGCGGCGCAGGTGCTGCTGAAGAAGGCCGTGGACGTCAACGCCACCGTGGCGCGCGAGGGGCTGGAGTTCGGGGTCGTCGCCCGGCAGGTCGCCGTCGGCGGGCAGCTGATGACCCTGCGCGGGCTCGGCGGCGAGTACACCGAGGTCTACCTGCCGCTGCACGGCGCCCACCAGGCGCACAACGCGGCCGTGGCGCTGGCCGCCGTGGAGGCGTTCTTCGGCGTCGGGGCGCAGCGTCCCGGGCCGCTGGACATCGACACCGTGCGCAAGGCCTTCGCCGCCGTCGCCTCGCCGGGGCGGATGGAGGTGGTGCGGCGCTCGCCGACCGTGGTGCTGGACGCCGCGCACAATCCGGCCGGGGCCCGCGTCACCGCCGAGGCGGTCGGGGAGGCGTTCCAGTTCAGCCGGCTCATCGGTGTGGTCGGCGCGAGCGGCGACAAGGACGTGCGGGGGCTGCTGGAGGCCTTCGAGCCGGTCTTCGCCGAGGTCGTCGTCACCCAGAACTCCAGCCACCGCGCGATGGACGCGGACGAGCTGGCGTCCGTCGCCGTGGAGGTGTTCGGCGAGGACCGCGTCCAGGTCGAGCCGCGGCTGCCGGACGCCCTGGAGGCCGCGATCACGCTGGCCGAGGAGGAGGGCGAGTTCGCGGGCGGCGGTG
The DNA here is from genome assembly GCF_049975785.1 of Streptomyces sp. WG7. Classification (NCBI taxonomy): domain Bacteria; kingdom Bacillati; phylum Actinomycetota; class Actinomycetes; order Kitasatosporales; family Streptomycetaceae; genus Streptomyces; species Streptomyces sp. WG7. Next base: position 13,533 of record NZ_JBNGGE010000024.1, on the reverse strand, counting down.
TGCTCGTCACCGGTTCCGTCATCACCGTCGGCGAGGCCCGACTGCTCCTCGGGAGGGGCTGAGAAACGTGCGTACGCTCTGCGCTTCGACTCTGATCGGCGAGGTCTTCGTGATCGGCTTCGCCGGACTGGTCGCCATGAAGGACCCGGACCTGTCCATGGGGACGGTGTGGACGGTCAGCGGCATCGCGATGTTCCTGTGCGTGGCGCTGTGCGGCGTGGTCACCCGGCCGGGCGGCGTCGCCTTCGGCTGGGCCCTGCAGATCGCACTGATCGCCTCCGGGTTCGTCGTGCCGACCATGTTCTTCCTGGGGGCGGTCTTCGCCGCCCTGTGGTGGGCGTCCGTGCACTACGGGCGGAAGATCGACGAAGCGAAGGCGAGGTTCGCGGCCCAGGCGGACGCCGCCGCCCCCGACGCCGCCTGACGCTGCGTGACGGGCGCCGCGACACGCCCGGTAACCTCAGTCATCACTTCGTACCACCGCACGTTCGCACGCCCGTGCAAACGCACCTCTCCAAGGAGCCCGTCGTGACCCAGCGCAGCCTCGTCCTCCTCAAGCCCGACGCCGTCCGTCGCGGCCTGACCGGCGAGATCATCAGCCGTATCGAGCGCAAGGCCGGCTGGCAGATCACCGCGCTGGAACTGCGCACCCTGGACGCCGAGACGCTGGAGCAGCACTACGGCGAGCACAAGGGCAAGCCCTTCTACGAGCCGCTGGTCGAGTTCATGGCGTCCGGCCCGGTCGTCGCCATGGTCGTCGAGGGGGAGCGGGTCATCGAGGGCGTGCGCGCGCTGGCCGGCCCGACCGACCCGATCGCCGCCGCCCCCGGCTCCATCCGCGGGGATTTCGGTGTGATCGTGCGGGAGAACCTGATCCACGCCTCCGACTCCGAGGAGTCCGCCGAGCGCGAGCTGAAGATCTTCTTCCCGGGCCGGGTCTGAGTCCCTTCCCGGACACGCCGGAGACGGCTTTTTTTCTGACGCGACGTCAGTCGAATGGCCCGCAGCAGACCGGGGCGGTCGCGTAAAAGCGACCGCCCTGTGGCATATGCGCGCCTGTTCGGGGGAACTGATGCCTCCGTTGGCCCGTCTCCACAAGCGAGGCGATGCGCCATCTGCTGACAATGGCGAAGACCCTCGCGCAGTGTTCGCGAAAGCGCGTCTACGATGGAAGCCTCCACGCGTCACTGCACCCACCTCGCCTACCTGAAAAGCCCTCAAAAGCTCATGGGAAGGCCAGTCGAATCCTGATGGGGAACTCAATGTCGTTCATCGGCCGTGACATGGCTGTCGACCTCGGGACCGCCAACACGCTGGTGTACGTCAGGGGTCGCGGGATCGTACTCAACGAGCCGTCCGTCGTCGCGATCAACACCAACACCGGTGGCATCCTCGCGGTCGGCGCCGAAGCGAAGAAGATGATCGGGCGCACGCCCGGCAACATCGTTGCCGTACGCCCGCTGAAGGACGGCGTCATCGCCGACTTCGAGATCACCGAGCGGATGCTCCGCTACTTCATCCTGAAGATCCACAAGCGGCGTTATCTGGCTCGCCCGCGGGTCGTCGTCTGTGTGCCCTCGGGCATCACCGGCGTCGAGCGCCGCGCCGTCATCGAGGCGTCGTCCCAGGCCGGCGCCCGTCAGGTGCACATCATCGAGGAGCCCATGGCCGCGGCCATCGGCTCCGGCCTGCCGGTCCACGAGGCCACGGGCAACATGGTGGTGGACATCGGCGGCGGCACCACGGAGGTCGCGGTCATCTCGCTCGGCGGCATCGTCACCGCCCAGTCCATCCGCGTCGCGGGTGACGAGCTGGACAACGCGATCATCCAGCACGTGAAGAAGGAGTACAGCCTTCTGCTGGGCGAGCGCACGGCCGAGCAGATCAAGATCACGGTCGGCTCGGCGTACGACCTCGACACCGACGAGCACACCGAAATCCGCGGCAGGGACCTCGTCTCCGGACTGCCCAAGACCGTCGTCATCTCCGCCGCCGAAGTACGCAAGGCGATCGAGGAGCCGGTCAACGCGATCGTCGACGCCGTCAAGACGACCCTCGACAAGTGTCCGCCGGAGCTGTCCGGCGACATCATGGACCGGGGCATCGTCCTGACCGGCGGCGGCGCGCTGCTGCGCGGGCTCGACGAGCGGCTGCGCCGGGAGACCGGAATGCCGATCCACATCGCCGAGGACCCGCTGGACAGCGTGGCGCTCGGCTCCGGCAAGTGCGTCGAGGAGTTCGACGCGCTCCAGCAGGTGCTGGACGCCCAGCCCCGCAGATGACGTGACCCCTCGGTTCCGCCGTACGAGACGAACTCCTCTCGTACGGCGGATCGTTGATATAGAGGTGCGGTACCGCGCATGTACCTCAGGTACCGAATCGCCTGAATTCCTGAACACCGCCACGTAATTCCCGAATTCGACGAGGAAGGCACGGCCGCCGCACGTGAGGGACACGAAAGAGAGCCGGCTGCTCCTGGTGCTGCTGATCGCCATCGCGTTCGCACTGATCACGGTGGACATCCGCGGCGGGGAGGACTCACCGGTCGACGGTGCCCGGCAGGCCGCGGCCACCGTCTTCGGCCCGATCGAGAACGGGGTGTCGTCCGCGGTCGACCCGGTGGGCAACGCCATCACCGCGATCCGTGAATCCGGCGACCGGCACGACCGCCTTTCCGAACTGGAGACGCAGAACGCGGCCCTGGAGGCGAAGCTCGGCAGCGACGAGCGCGGCCGCAGCCGCCTGAAGCAGTTCGACAAGATGCTCGGGCTCGCCGGCGCCGGCCAGTACGGCATCAAGGGCGCCCAGGTCATCGCCATAGGAGCGGCGCAGGGCTTCTCCTGGACCATCACCATCGACGCCGGCGCGGGCGACGGCATCAAGCGCGACATGACGGTCCTCAACGGCGACGGCCTCGTCGGCCGCGTCACCACCGTCGGCCCGAACACCGCCACCGTGCTGCTCGCCAACGACCCCGACTTCACCGTCGGCACCCGGATGGAGGGCAGCGACGAACTCGGCTTCGCCTCCGGCCAGGGCGGCCGCCCCCTGCGCGTCGAACTCCTCAACGGCAAGGCCGACGTCAAGAAGGGCGACCGCCTGGTCACCTTCGGCTCCCAGGCCGACAAGCCGTTCGTGCCCGGCGTGCCCGTCGGCGTCGTCTCCCGCGTCGACCCCTCCGGCGGCGACCTGACCCGCACCCTCGACGTCACACCGTTCGTCAGCTTCACCAAGCTCGACATCGTCGGCGTCGTCGTCCAGGCCCCGCAGAAGGACCCGCGGGACACGGTGCTCCCGGACAAGCCCAAGCCGGAACCCAGGCCGACCGTGACGGTGACCGTCACTCCGTCCGCCGGGGCCCCCGTCGACGGCCAGTCGCAGGACGAGCAGGACGAGCAGGGCGGGCAGACCCAGCAGGACGGGCAGACCGAGCAGAACCAGCAGACCGAGCAGTAGGAGCTTTCACCCCATGCGCGTCAACCGGATCCTGCTGTCCGTCTCCCTCGTCGTCGTCGCCCTGGTCATCCAGGTGAGCGTCCTCGCCCGCCTCCACCTGCCCGGCGCCGTCCCCGACCTGCTGCTCCTCACCGTCCTCGGCCTCGCCCTGGTCTACGGCCACGTCGGCGGCGCCCTCGTCGGCTTCGGCGCCGGACTCCTCGCCGACCTCGCCCCGCCCGCCGACCACGCCGCCGGCCGCTACGCCCTCGTACTCTGCGTCATCGGCTACCTCGCCGGGCTCGCCAAACCGGAGAACGGCCGGCTCAGGTCGGCCACCGGCCCCATGGCCGTCGTGGTCGTCGCCGCCCTCGGCACCACCCTGCTCTACGCCGGCGTGGGCGCCCTCGTCGGCGACACCGCCGCCCGCCATGTCGGCCTGCCCGGCCTGCTGTTCACGGCCGCCCTGTACGACCTGCTGCTCGCGCCCTTCGTCGTCCCCGGCATCATGGCCCTGGCCCGACGCGCCGAGAACGACCCGCTCGCCGAGACCAACTCCGCGGGCCAGAAGACCGACATCGCCTCCGGCTGGCTCTCCGGCGGCACCGGACTGCGCATCGGCAGCCAGCGCAACGGACTGCGGGCCAAGGCGGCGCGGGCGCGGGTCGCCCGGGCCGGACGCATCAAGGGGGTCAAGCGGCTGTGACGACGACCCCCCGGCCGTACGACCGCCTCGACACGTACACCCACTGAACGGGGGAGGCAGCCGCAGTGACCGACCCCCGCCCGTCGCCCACCACCACCCTCAACGGAATGGGCTGCTCCCATGAGTAACATTCCGGAGACCGGCCGCAGCACACGCGTCCAGACCCGGCTCGTCGTCATCCAGATCCTCGTCCTCTCCCTCCTCGCCACCCTCGGCGGCCGGCTCTGGTACCTCCAGATCCGCCAGGGCGACGAGTACGCCGAGGAGGCCTCCGGCAACCACGTCCAGCAGGTCGTCCAGCCCGCGACCCGCGGCTCGATCCTGGACGCCCGCGGCGTGGCCCTCGCCGACAACGAGACCCGCCTCGTCGTCTCCGCCTCCCGCACCGACCTGCTGAAGATGAAGGACGACGGCAAGGCCGTCCTCACCAAGCTCGCCGGCGTCCTCGGCATGCAGCCCAAAGAAGTCATGGACAAGGTCCGGCTGTGCGACGCCGAAACACCCCAGCCCTGCTGGAACGGCTCGCCCTACCAGCCGATCCCCGTCACCGACGAGGCCACCCCCAAGCAGGCCCTCCAGATCCGCGAGCGCGCCGAGGACTTCCCCGGCATCACCGCCGAACCCGAGGCGCTGCGCCGCTACGCCGGCCCCGGCGGGTCCAACACCGCACAGGTCCTCGGCTACCTCTCGCCGGTCACCGACGAGGAGATCCAGAAGGCCCAGGACACCGACTCGCCCTTCCTGCGCTCGGACCAGGTCGGCCGCTCCGGCCTGGAACGCCAGTACGACAAGGCGCTGCGCGGCAAGGCCGGCGTCACCCGCTACGAGGTCGACAACCTCGGCCGGGTCATCGGCGAGGCCGAGTCCGACCCCGGCGTGCCCGGCTCCAACCTCGTCACCAGCATCGACGCCCGCGTCCAGCGGGTCGCCGAGTACGAGCTGAACGCGGCGATGAAGGAAGCCCGCAAGGTCTACGACGACAACACCGGCGAGAACTACAAGGCCGACGCCGGCGCCGTCGTCGTGATGGAGGCCAAGACCGGCCGCGTCGTCGCCATGGCCTCCAACCCCGCGTACGACCCCAACGCCTGGGTCGGCGGCATCTCCGCCGCCGACTACAAGAAGCTCACCGGCAAGGACTCCCGCTACCCGCTGCTCAACCGGGCCACCCAGGGCCAGGCGGCCCCCGGCTCCATCTTCAAGGTGATCTCCACGTCCGCCGCCGTGGACGCCGGCTACGACTTCGACGGCGGCTACGACTGCTCCAGCTCCTACTCCGTCGGCGGCCAGGTCTTCAAGAACTACGAGTCCGCCAGCTACGGCTCGATCGACCTCGGCCGCGCCCTGGAACTCTCCTGCGACACCGTCTACTACCGCCTGGCCCACCAGGAGTGGAAGAAGGACGGCGGCATGAAGCCGAAGAAGCCCAACGACTACTTCTACAAGGCCGCCCACGACTTCGGCCTCGGCAAGAAGACCGGCATCGACCTCCCCAACGAGGTCACCGGCCGCGTCCCCGACCGCCAGTGGAAGCAGGAGTACTGGGAGGCCAACAAGGACGCCTGGTGCAAGTCCGGCAAGAAGGGCGGCTCCTACGTCGAGCAGATCGCGTACGAGAACTGCCTCGAGGGCAACCAGATGCGCGCCGGTGACGCCATCAACTACTCCATCGGACAGGGCGACACCCTCGTCACCCCCATCCAGATGGCCACCATCTACGCGGCCATCTCCAACGGCGGCACCATGTACGACCCGAGCATCGGCAAGGCGATCGTCAGCCCCGACGGCAAGGAGATCCGCCCGATCGAGCCCAAGGCCCACGGCAAGCTGCCGATAAGCAAGACCACGCTCGCCAAGATGGACGACGCCCTCGAAGGCGTCGCCACCCGCGGCACCGCCGCCTGGCGGTTCGCTCAGGACGGCTGGCCGCAGGACAAGATCCCGATGCACGCCAAGACCGGCACGGCCGAGGTCTACGGCAAGCAGACCACCTCCTGGTTCGCCACCTACACCGACGAGTACGCGATCGTCATGACGATCTCCCAGGGTGGTACCGGCTCGGGCGCCTCCGGTCCCGCCGTCCGCAACATCTACGACGCGCTGTACGGCGTCTCGGACGACGGGGAGGTCGACAGCAGGAAGGGGCTGCTGCCCGAACCGCAGGCGAAGCTGCCGACGATCAAGGCGGACGGGACCATCCCCGCACCGAAGATCCCCAAGGACGTGATCAAGGACCTCCTCCCCAAGGAGAAGGCCTCCCCGGAGGACGAGTACGCCCCCGTCGACGGACAGGAACAGGGAGCGACGCCACCGGCACAGAACGGCGACAACCGCGACACGCGCCGCCACCGACGACGCGGCGGGGGCCGTCGCGGCAGCGGAAGCCGCGGGGCGGCCAGCAGCGGAAGCCGGAGGACACGCGCATGACCGGTTCCAACAGCTTCCAGGTCTCCGGCTACGGACCCGAGAAAGCCGGCTGGACCCGGCTGCTCGCCCGGGACTCGATGGCACGCCGGCTCGACTGGCCGATACTGCTGGCCGCCGTCGCGCTCTCGCTGATGGGCTCCCTGCTCGTCTACTCCGCGACCCGCAACCGCACCGAGCTCAACCAGGGCGACCCGTACTACTTCCTGACCCGGCACCTGCTGAACACCGGCATCGGGCTCGCCCTGATGATCGCCACCGTCTGGCTCGGCCACCGCACCCTGCGCACCGCCGTGCCGGTCCTGTACGGCTTCTCCGTGTTCCTGATCCTGCTGGTGCTCACCCCGCTCGGCTCGACCATCAACGGCGCCCACTCCTGGATCAAACTCCCCGGCGGCTTCTCCCTGCAGCCTTCGGAATTCGTGAAGATCACGATCATCCTCGGCATGGCGATGCTGCTGGCCGCACGCGTCGACGCGGGGGACCGGGCCCACCCGGACCACCGGACCGTCCTCCAGGCCCTGGGCCTGGCCGTCGTGCCGATGCTGATCGTGATGCTCATGCCCGACCTCGGGTCGGTCATGGTCATGGTCATCATCGTGCTGGGCGTGCTGCTCGCCTCCGGCGCCTCCAACCGCTGGGTGTTCGGACTGCTCGGCGCGGGAACCGCCGGCGCGCTCGCCGTCTGGCAGCTCGGCATCCTCGACGACTACCAGATCGCCCGCTTCGCCGCCTTCGCCAACCCGGAACTCGACCCCGCGGGCGTCGGCTACAACACCAACCAGGCACGCATCGCGATCGGCTCCGGCGGCCTGACCGGCTCCGGCCTCTTCCACGGCTCCCAGACCACCGGCCAGTTCGTCCCGGAGCAGCAGACCGACTTCGTCTTCACCGTCGCCGGAGAGGAACTGGGCTTCCTCGGCGCGGGCCTGATCATCGCCCTGCTCGGCGTGGTCCTGTGGCGCGCCTGCAGGATCGCCCGCGAGACCACCGACCTGTACGGCACGGTCGTCGCCGCCGGCATCGTCGCCTGGTTCGCCTTCCAGACCTTCGAGAACATCGGCATGACCCTCGGCATCATGCCGGTCACCGGCCTCCCCCTGCCCTTCGTGTCGTACGGCGGCTCCTCCATGTTCGCCGTGTGGATAGCGGTGGGCCTGCTCCAGTCGATCACGGTGCAGAGACCGATGTCGGCGTAAGGCGGGGCACCGGCCGCCCGAGCGGTACGGGGGACCGTCCGCGCCGGGTTAGGCTGGATGGTCCCCCTTGTCAGCACACGAAGGTTCCGTGAGATGCCTGCCGAAGCCGCCGAGTCTGTGTCTTCCGTGTTTCCGCAGCTCGAAGCGCTGCTCCCGCATGTGCAGAAGCCGATCCAGTACGTCGGCGGAGAGCTCAACTCCACGGTCAAGGACTGGGAATCCTGCGACGTCCGCTGGGCCCTGATGTACCCCGACGCGTACGAGGTCGGTCTGCCCAACCAGGGCGTCATGATCCTCTACGAGGTCCTCAACGAGCAGGAGGGCGTCCTCGCCGAGCGCACCTACAGCGTGTGGCCGGACCTGGAGGCGCTGATGCGGGAACACACCGTCCCGCAGTTCACGGTCGACAGCCACCGCCCGGTGAAGGCCTTCGACGTGTTCGGCCTCTCCTTCTCCACCGAGCTCGGCTACACGAACATGCTGACCGCCCTGGACCTGGCCGGCATCCCGCTGGAGTCCAAGGACCGCGGCATCGACGACCCGGTCGTCCTGGCCGGTGGACACGCGGCCTTCAACCCCGAACCGATCGCCGACTTCATCGACTGCGCCGTCATCGGCGACGGCGAGCAGGCCGTCCTGGAGATCACCGCGATCATCCGCGCCTGGAAGGCCGAGGGCCGCCCCGGCGGCCGCGAGGAGCTCCTCCTCCGCCTCGCCAAGACCGGCGGGGTCTACGTCCCCGGCTTCTACGACGTCGAGTACCTCCCCGACGGCCGTATCGCCCGCGTCGTCCCCAACCGCTCGGGCGTCCCGTGGCGCGTCTCCAAGCACACCGTCATGGACCTCGACGAGTGGCCCTACCCCAAGCAGCCCCTCGTCCCCCTCGCCGAGACGGTCCACGAGCGCATGTCGGTGGAGATCTTCCGCGGCTGCACCCGCGGCTGCCGCTTCTGCCAGGCCGGCATGATCACCCGCCCGGTCCGCGAGCGCTCCATCACCGGCATCGGCGAGATGGTCGAGAAGGGCCTGAAGGCGACCGGCTTCGAGGAGGTCGGCCTGCTGTCGTTGTCCTCCGCGGACCACTCGGAGATCGCCGACGTCGCCAAGGGCCTCGCGGACCGGTACGAGGAGGACAAGATCGGCCTGTCCCTCCCCTCCACCCGCGTCGACGCCTTCAACATCGACCTCGCCAACGAGCTGACCCGCAACGGCCGCCGCTCCGGCCTCACCTTCGCCCCCGAGGGCGGCTCCGAGCGCATCCGCAAGGTCATCAACAAGATGGTCTCGGAAGAGGACCTGATCCGCACCGTCGCCACCGCGTACGGCAACGGCTGGCGCCAGGTGAAGCTGTACTTCATGTGCGGCCTCCCCACCGAGACCGACGACGACGTCCTCCAGATCGCCGACATGGCCACCCGCGTCATCGCCAAGGGCCGCGAGGTCTCCGGCTCGGGCGACATCCGCTGCACGGTCTCCATCGGCGGCTTCGTCCCCAAGCCCCACACCCCCTTCCAGTGGTCCCCGCAGCTCTCCGCCGAGGAGACGGACGCCCGGCTGCAGAAGCTCCGCGACAAGATCCGCGGCGACAAGAAGTACGGCCGCTCCATCGGCTTTCGCTACCACGACGGCAAGCCCGGCATCGTCGAGGGCCTCCTCTCCCGAGGCGACCGCCGCATCGGCGCCGTCATCCGCGCCGTCTACGACGACGGCGGCCGCTTCGACGGCTGGCGCGAGCACTTCTCGTACGACCGCTGGATGGCCTGCGCCGACAAGGCCCTGGAGCCGTTCGGCGTCGACGTCGACTGGTACACCACCCGCGAGCGGGGCTACGAGGAGGTCCTCCCCTGGGACCACCTCGACTCCGGCCTCGACAAGGAGTGGCTCTGGGAGGACTGGCAGGACGCCCTCGACGAGACCGAGGTCGAGGACTGCCGCTGGACGCCGTGCTTCGACTGCGGCGTGTGCCCGGCCATGCAGACCGAGATCCAGGTGGGTCCGACCGGCAAGAAGCTGCTGCCGCTGACGGTCAAGTAGCCGGCGGAGCGGGGGGACCGTGCGGCGCGGGTGACGTGGCGTGGTGCCGTACGTCACATTCGGTGTGTGACGTACGGTCAGTTTGCCTGGGATGGACCGGTGGACGAGATCACGTAGATGATCTTAGATGTCCGAAGTTGCGGTGGCGCCTACGTGACTTCCGGGTGTCCGGGGGCCGCCGGCGGGCCGCATCCTCCAGTCCAGTTGTGCCCGAACGATCTCTAGGACAGTGATGAGAGCACCCGGCACCCCCAGCACAGCACACCCGAAGCGATCCAGACGGCAGGCGCCCGGAGCCGCCGCGATCAGGTCAGCGGCCCTGCTCGGTGCGGCGCCGCTGCTGCTCATGACCGCCTCACCGGGCCACGCGGTGGTCGGTGAGCCTGCCGAGGGCGCTTCCTACGGCTTCACCGCCCGGCTTCTCGTCGGCGACTACGAGCGAGGCTGCTCCGGCGCGCTGATATCCCCCGAGTGGGTGCTCACGGCCGCCAGTTGCTTCGCCGAGGACCCGGTCGCCGACCGCACGGTGCCGGCCGGCGCACCCAGGGTCAAGACCGTCGTGACCGTGGGCGGCGGCCAGTCCCGGACCGTGGCCGAACTGCGACCGCACGGCGAGCGCGACCTCGTCCTGGCCCGTCTCGCCCAGCCCGTGCGCGGCGTGACCCCGGTCGCCGTCGCCGCCGCGGCGCCCGCCGCCGGGCAGGAGCTCACCGTCGCCGGACACGGCCGTACGGCCGGGGAATGGGCGCCGCTCGGCGGGCACACCGGCACGTTCGCCGTCGCCTCCGTCGCCGGCGGCGACCTCACCCTCAGTGGGAAGGGCGGCGCCGCGGTCTGTCAGGGCGATGCGGGAGGCCCCGCCGTCCGCACCGTCGACGGCAAGCCGGCGCTCGTCGCGATCAGCAGCCGCTCCGACCAGGCGGGCTGCTTCGGCAACGACGCCCCGGCGGGCACCCCCAGCACCGCGATCAGCACCCGTGTCGACGACGTCCGGGACTGGATCACGGCCAACGCCCGGGCCACTCCCGGCTCCGACTTCGACGGCGACGGCCGCAGCGACGTCGGCGTGTTCTACGACAACGGCGCCCTCCAGGACGGCAGGTCCCGTTCGACGCTCTGGTCGCTCACCAGCACCGGGTCCGGGATGGCCGAGCCGCAGATGAAGTGGGACAGCGCGGACGGCGGCAGCTGGAACGGGAGCCGCTCGAAGGCGTTCTCCGGTGACTTCGACGGTGACGGCCGCAGCGATGTCGGTGTGCTGTACAACTACGGCGTGCGGGCGGACGGCGGCGGCAACCACACGGCGCTGTGGACGTTCACGAGCACCGGGTCCGGCTTCGGCAAGCCGGTCAAGGTCTGGGACAGCGCGGACGGCGGCAGCTGGAGCTGGGACAGCTCGAAGCCGGTCGCCGGTGACTTCAACGGTGACGGCCGCGACGATGTCGGTGTGCTCTACGACTACGGGGTGCGGGCGGACGGCGGCGGCAACCGCACCGCGCTGTGGACGCTGACGAGCACCGGGTCCGGCTTCGGCAAGCCGGTCAAGGTCTGGGACAGCGCGGACGGCGGCAGCTGGAACTGGGACCGCTCCAAGCCGGTCGCCGGTGACTTCAACGGTGACGGCCGCGGTGACGTCGGTGTGCTGTACGACTACGGCGTGCAGGCGGACGGCGACAGCCGCACGGGCCTGTGGACGCTGACGAGCACCGGGTCCGGCTTCGGCAAGCCGGTCATGGCCTGGGACAGCGTGGACAGCGGTATCAGCTGGAGGTGGGACAGCTCGAAGCCGGTCGCCGGTGACTTCGACGGTGACGGCCGCGGCGACGTCGGTGTGCTCTACAACAACGGGGTGCGGGCGGACGGCGGCGGCAACCGCACCGCGCTGTGGAAGCTGACGAGCACGGGCTCCGCCTTCGGCAAGCCGGTCAGGGTCTGGGACAGCGTGGACGGCGGCAGCTGGAACTGGGACCGCTCCAAGCCGGTCGCCGGTGACTTCAACGGTGACGGCCGCGGTGACGTCGGTGTGCTGTACGACTACGGCGTGCAGGCGGGCGGCGGCAGCCGCACGGGCCTGTGGACGCTGACGAGCACCGGGTCCGGCTCGGGCAAGCCGGTCAAGGTCTGGGACAGCGCGGACAGCGGCAGCAGCTGGACCTGGGCGCGGAGCGACATCGCCTGATCTGCGCTCGCTCGCACGAACCGCCACGACGGTCGGACGCCGGAAGGTGTCCCGTCGTGGCGGTTCGCGTACCGGCGGGAACTCGTGGTGGCGGGAACGCGTACTCTAGAAAAGAGGACTGGGCGTGATGCCCCCGCCGAGGCGAGGACGGTGCCCCGTCCCGACCGCCGTACACAAGGAGAAGTTCCCCTGGGCAAGCGACAGCCCGAAGGCCCGCCGCCCGTACCCGCGGTGCAGCGCATCCGACTGCGTTACACCAAGCGCGGCCGCCTCCGGTTCACCAGCCACCGTGACTTCCAGCGCGCCTTCGAGCGTGCGCTGCGCCGTGCCGAGGTGCCCATGGCGTACTCGGCGGGGTTCACGCCGCATCCGAAGGTGTCGTACGCCAATGCCGCACCCACCGGCACGGGCAGTGAGGCGGAGTACCTGGAGATCGCGCTCACCGAGGCGCGTGACCCGGAGCGGCTCAGGCTGCTCCTCGACGAGTCGCTGCCCGCCGGGCTCGACATCGTCGAGGCGGCCGAGGCCAGGACCTCCGGGCTCGCGGACCGGCTGACGGCTTCCGTGTGGGAGCTGCGGCTGGACGGTGTGCACTCCGCGGACGCGGAACGCGCCGTGGCGGCCTTCAACGCGGCCCCGGCCGTGGAGGTCCAGCGCAGGACGAAGAACGGCGTCCGCACCTTCGACGCCCGCTCCGCCGTCGCGCACCTCGAGAGCGTCACCACGCACGGTTCGCCGGCTGATAGGCCGACCGACCGGCCCTGTGCGATACTGCGGCTGGTTGTTCGGCACGTGACGCCTGCCGTACGACCCGACGACGTCCTGTCCGGTCTTCGCGCCGTGGCCGACCTGGCGCCGCCGGTCCCCGCAGCGGTGACCAGGCTGGCGCAGGGGCTGTTCGATGAAGAGACCGGTGCGGTGACCGACCCGCTCGCGCCCGACCGCGAGGCAGAAGCGCCCGAGCCGCAACCGGCCGCCGCTTCCGCCGCCGCGAAGGCGCCGGCGTAAGGAAGGTTCCGCGTAGGGACGGACGTCGTAGCGCCGCCCTCGAACTCGGGAGCCACCTGGGTCGGGCAGCGCACCGACCACAAGACTTTCGCCAGGCCGTACACGACAAGGGGTACGGAACCGGCGAGACAAGACACGGAGAGCTCCCGAGCGGCGCCCGCGCCCCGGACGGCGGCGACCGCGCATCGCGCGAGCCGCGGACGTCACCGGCGGTCGACATGGTCGATGCCGGACCAGGCGCGGCGCCCGGGAGCCTGACGGGAGAAACCCCCGCATGCTCGAACCGACCGAACCCACAGGGTCCTCGACCACCTCGACGGACACCGAATCGAACACCCCCAGCGACACCCTGCCGCCGCGCCGTCGGCGCAGGGCCGCGTCCCGGCCGGCGGGACCGCCGTCCGGTGGCTCCGCCGCGCCGGCGGAGACCGTCGCGCCTGCCGGTGTGAGCGCCGCGGCCGACGAGCCGGAAGAGACGGAAGCCGAGGAGGCGGCCGCAGCGGCGGCCGGGGCGGCTCCGGAGCCCGCGTCCGCGGGCCGGCCGCGTC
>NZ_JBNGGE010000023.1:0-115103 GCF_049975785.1 Streptomyces sp. WG7 | reverse complement strand
CATCGACGCCCTCACCCACGGCGACGTCGGAGTGCGCTCCCTCCAGGAACACGCCGAGTTCCTGACCGCGGCCCGCGACTAGCAGCCCCGAGGGGGACACCGGAAACGGTGTCCCCCTCTTCATGAGCCCACGCGCCCATGAGCCCCAGGGGGGCTCTACCCAGGCCTTACGAGGACACATGTACAAGATCTTCTTCAAGCTCGTCTTCTCCCGCATGGACCCGGAGCAGGCCCACCACCTGGCCTTCCGCTGGATCCGTGGCGCCGCCCGCGTCCCCGTGCTGCGCACCTTCGTCGCCGCCGCGCTCGCGCCGCGCCACAAGGAGCTGCGCACCGAGGCCCTCGGCCTGCGCATGCACGGGCCCTTCGGGCTCGCCGCGGGCTTCGACAAGAACGCCGTCGCCATCGACGGCATGGCGATGCTCGGCTTCGACCACGTCGAGATCGGCACCGTGACGGGGGAGCCGCAGCCCGGCAACCCCAAGAAGCGGCTGTTCCGGCTGGTGAGCGACCGCGCGCTGATCAACCGCATGGGCTTCAACAACGACGGCTCCCTGGCCGTCGCCGCCCGTCTGGCCTCCCGTACGCCGGTGTTCAAGACGGTCGTCGGCGTCAACATCGGAAAGACGAAGGTCGTCCCGGAGGAAGAGGCCGTCGGTGACTACGTGAAGTCCGCCGAACGCCTCGCCCCGCACGCCGACTACCTCGTCGTCAACGTCTCCTCCCCGAACACGCCCGGGCTGCGTAACCTCCAGGCCACCGAGGCACTGCGTCCGCTCCTGAGCGCCGTCCGTGAGGCCGCCGACCGCGCGGTCACCGCGCGGCGCGTCCCCCTCCTCGTCAAGATCGCGCCGGACCTCGCCGACGAGGACGTCGACGCGGTCGCCGACCTGGCCGTCGAGCTGGGCCTGGACGGCATCATCGCCACCAACACCACCATCGCGCGCGAGGGCCTCGGCCTGACGTCCTCGCCCGCCCTCGTGCAGGAGACCGGCGGTCTGTCCGGCGCGCCCCTCAAGGCGCGCTCCCTGGAGGTGCTGCGCCGCCTCTACGCGCGCGTGGGCGACCGGGTCACCCTGGTGGGCGTCGGCGGCGTCGAGACCGCCGAGGACGCCTGGCAGCGCATTCTGGCCGGGGCCACGCTGGTCCAGGGCTACAGCGCGTTCATCTACGAAGGCCCGTTCTACGCTCGCGCTCTCCACAAGGGGCTCGCCGCACGCCTGCGGCAGAGCCCGTACGCTACCCTCGCCGACGCCGTCGGCGCCGACGTGAGGAAGCCCCGATGAGCGGCATGACGGTACTCGAGCCCTTCGGCGCCCGGCTGCGCCGCGCGATGGACGAGCGCGGCCCGCTGTGCGTCGGCATCGACCCGCACGCCTCCCTGCTCGCCGAGTGGGGCCTGAACGACGACGTGGCCGGTCTGGAGCGTTTCAGCCGCACCGTCGTGGAGGCGGTGGCCGGCCGGGTGGCCGTGCTCAAGCCGCAGAGCGCCTTCTTCGAGCGCTTCGGGTCGCGCGGCGTCGCCGTCCTGGAGAAGTCGGTCGAACAGGCGCGGGCGGCCGGCGCCCTGGTCGTCATGGACGCCAAGCGCGGCGACATCGGCTCGACCATGGCCGCGTACGCCGAGTCGTTCCTGCACCGGGACTCCCCGCTGTTCTCGGACGCGCTGACCGTCTCGCCCTACCTCGGCTACGGGTCCCTCGGACCGGCCGTCGACATGGCGCGCGAGAACGGCGCGGGCCTGTTCGTGCTGGCGCTGACCTCCAACCCGGAGGGCGGCGAGGTCCAGCACGCGGTCCGGGCCGACGGGCGCAGCGTCGGCGCGACGATGCTGGCGCACCTGGCCGCCGAGAACGCGGGGGAGGCGCCCCTCGGCTCCTTCGGCGCGGTCGTCGGCGCCACCCTCGGCGACCTGTCGTCGTACGACCTGGGCATCAACGGCCCGCTCCTGGCGCCGGGCATCGGCGCGCAGGGTGCCACCCCCGCGGATCTGCCGCGGGTCTTCGGCGACGCGGTGCGCAACGTCGTTCCCAACGTCAGCCGGGGTGTTCTGCGTCACGGTCCCGACCCGGTCGCGTTGCGGACGGCCGCGGACCGCTTCGCGGAGGAGATCAGGACCGCGGTCGCGGCGACCTGACTCCGTACACACCCTCAAATCCGAGGCAGTATGTCCTAAATGCCCGACCTGGCAAAGGCTGACCAGGACTTTTCCGCTGTTCTCGCTGACTCTGGCGGACTTGACCGCTAGTCTCCGACAGGAGTCAACGGGCGAGCGTGTTGCTCGTGGCTCCCCAGGTGTGGGGCGACTAGGTTCCTCACCGGTCCGTATCCGACAGTTCGACATCCGAGGTGACGTAGGCGTGGCTCTTCCGCCCCTTACCCCTGAACAGCGCGCAGCCGCGCTCGAAAAGGCCGCCGCGGCTCGCCGGGAGCGGGCCGAGGTCAAGAATCGACTCAAGCACTCCGGCGCCTCCCTCCACGAGGTCATCAAGCAGGGCCAGGAGAACGACGTCATCGGCAAGATGAAGGTCTCAGCCCTCCTCGAGTCCCTGCCGGGCGTGGGCAAGGTCCGCGCCAAGCAGATCATGGAGCGACTGGGCATCTCCGAGAGCCGCCGCGTGCGTGGGCTCGGTTCCAACCAGATCGCCTCCCTGGAGCGCGAGTTCGGCAGCACCGGCAGCTGAGTCCGGAGCACTCCGGGTTTGCTGGAATAATCGCAGCATGGCTGCAACACCCCGGGGGACGTCCCCCGTACCCCCGGACGCACGTCCGCGGCTGACCGTGCTCTCCGGCCCCTCGGGGGTCGGCAAGAGCACGGTCGTCGCCCATATGCGCAAGGAACACCCCGAGGTATGGCTGTCGGTCTCGGCGACGACCCGCAGGCCCCGCCCCGGCGAGCAGCACGGTGTCCACTACTTCTTCGTCACCGACGAGGAGATGGACAAGCTGATCGCCAACGGCGAGCTGCTGGAGTGGGCCGAGTTCGCCGGCAACCGCTACGGCACGCCGCGTGCGGCCGTACTGGAGCGCCTGGAGGCCGGTGAGCCGGTGCTCCTGGAGATCGACCTCCAGGGCGCGCGGCAGGTCCGCGAGTCCATGCCCGAGGCCCGGCTGGTGTTCCTGGCTCCGCCCTCCTGGGAGGAGCTGGTGCGCAGGCTCACCGGCCGGGGCACCGAACCGCCGGAGGTGATCGAGCGCCGCCTCGCCGCGGCCAAGGTCGAACTGGCGGCCGAGCCGGAGTTCGACCAGACCCTGGTCAACACCTCCGTCGAGGACGTGGCGCGCGAGCTGCTAGCCTTGACGAACGTCGTGTGATCGTCACTGGTCCGCTGATCCCGACCGATCGGCCGACCGGTCACCCGACTGAATCTTTCCCATCCATCGGAAGG
The DNA here is from genome assembly GCF_049975785.1 of Streptomyces sp. WG7. Lineage (NCBI taxonomy): Bacteria > Bacillati > Actinomycetota > Actinomycetes > Kitasatosporales > Streptomycetaceae > Streptomyces > Streptomyces sp. WG7. The sequence continues at coordinate 111,714 of NZ_JBNGGE010000023.1, read as the reverse complement.
TAGAGCGTGTCCTCTTCCATCTCCGCGCCCGAGGGCATCATCAACCCGCCGATCGACGAGCTCCTCGAGGCCACGGACTCGAAGTACAGCCTCGTGATCTACGCGGCCAAGCGGGCCCGCCAGATCAACGCGTACTACTCGCAGCTCGGCGAGGGCCTCCTCGAGTACGTCGGTCCGCTCGTCGACACCCACGTCCACGAGAAGCCGCTCTCGATCGCCCTCCGCGAGATCAACGCGGGACTGCTGACCTCCGAGGCCATCGAAGGTCCGGCGCAGTAGTAGCGGTAGTACCGACCGCATCGGCGGTATTATTTTCAGCCTGAAGCTGACTTATCCACAGGCCCGGCAGTCCGACTGCCGGGCCTGTGGTGTGTGATGGGTCGTACGCGATATCCGAGTCGGGGAGAGACGGTGGACAAGCCCAAGGTCGTTCTGGGGGTCAGCGGCGGCATCGCCGCCTACAAGGCATGTGAGCTGCTTCGCAGGTTCACGGAGTCGGGGCACGAGGTCCGGGTCGTCCCCACCGCCTCCGCGCTGCACTTCGTCGGGGCCGCCACCTGGTCCGCCCTGTCCGGCAACCCCGTGTCGACCGAGGTGTGGGACGACGTCCACCAGGTCCCGCACGTGCGCATCGGCCAGCACGCCGACCTGGTCGTCGTCGCCCCGGCCACGGCCGACATGCTCGCCAAGGCGGCCCACGGCCTCGCCGACGACCTCCTCACCAACACGCTGCTCACGGCCCGCTGCCCGGTCGTCTTCGCTCCCGCCATGCACACCGAGATGTGGGAGCACCCGGCCACCCAGGAGAACGTGGCGACGCTGCGCCGCCGCGGCGCGGTCGTCATCGAGCCGGCCGTCGGCCGCCTCACCGGAGTCGACACCGGCAAGGGCCGACTGCCCGATCCGGGTGAGATCTTCGAGGTCTGCCGCCGGGTGCTCGCCCGCGGCGCGAGCGAGCCGGACCTCGCCGGACGGCACGTCGTCGTCAGCGCCGGCGGCACCCGGGAGCCCCTGGACCCGGTCCGCTTCCTCGGCAACCGCTCCTCGGGCAAGCAGGGCTACGCCCTCGCCCGCACCGCCGCCGCGCGGGGCGCCCGCGTCACGCTGGTCGCGGCGAACACGTCGCTGCCTGACCCGGCCGGCGTGGACGTGGTCCCGGTGGGCACGGCCGTGGAACTGCGCGAGGTGGTGCTGCGCGCCGCGGCGGACGCCGACGCCGTCGTCATGGCCGCGGCGGTCGCGGACTTCCGCCCGGCGACGTACGCCGCGGGGAAGATCAAGAAGAAGGACGACCAGGAGCCCGCGCCGATCGCCCTGGTGCGCAACCCGGACATCCTCGCGGAGGTCTCCACCGGGCGGACCCGCTCGGGTCAGGTCGTCGTCGGCTTCGCCGCGGAGACCGACGACGTCCTCGCCAACGGCCGGGCCAAGCTGAAGCGCAAGGGCTGCGACCTCCTCGTGGTGAACGAGGTGGGGGAGCGCAAGACCTTCGGCTCCGAGGAGAACGAGGCCGTGATCCTCGGCGCCGACGGCAGCGAGACCCCGGTGGCGCACGGCCCGAAGGAAGCGCTGGCCGAGGCCGTGTGGGACCTCGTGGCGGAACGGCTCGGCTGAACGACCCACCCGCTCCGCCCGCCTCGTGAACCCCGCGCATTCGAGCGTGGCGGCCCTGGCCAAGGGCGCTTCGTTCCGGGCAGAATGCCCGTGCCGCAGGTCACAGCCCTTCCGAGAGGCGAGACGGGTGGGCCCGTGGCGGAGCGCGACCGATAAACTGTTCTCGGACGTCGCCGGGTGCAGCTCCCCGTGCCGTCCACCAATGATCAGCCAGCAGCCGCTGCAACCCCAGGGAGCGTTGTGTCCCGTCGCCTGTTCACCTCGGAGTCTGTGACCGAGGGCCACCCCGACAAGATCGCTGACCAGATCAGCGACACCATTCTCGACGCGCTTCTGCGTGAGGACCCGACTTCCCGGGTCGCCGTCGAAACCCTCATCACCACCGGCCTGGTGCACGTGGCCGGCGAGGTCACGACCAAGGCCTACGCGGACATCGCCACGCTGGTCCGCGGCAAGATCCTGGAGATCGGCTACGACTCCTCGAAGAAGGGCTTCGACGGCGCCTCCTGCGGTGTCTCGGTCTCGATCGGCGCGCAGTCCCCGGACATCGCGCAGGGCGTCGACACGGCCTACGAGAACCGGGTCGAGGGCGATGAGGACGAGCTGGACCGGCAGGGCGCCGGTGACCAGGGCCTGATGTTCGGCTACGCGTCCGACGAGACGCCGACCCTGATGCCGCTGCCGGTCTTCCTGGCGCACCGCCTGTCCAAGCGCCTGTCCGAGGTCCGCAAGAACGGCACGATCCCCTACCTGCGCCCGGACGGCAAGACGCAGGTCACCATCGAGTACGACGGCGACAAGGCCGTCCGTCTCGACACGGTCGTGGTCTCCTCCCAGCACGCGAGCGACATCGACCTCGAGTCCCTGCTGGCGCCCGACATCAAGGAATTCGTCGTCGAGCCGGAGCTGAAGGCCCTGCTCGAGGACGGCATCAAGATCGACACGGAGAACTACCGCCTCCTGGTCAACCCGACCGGCCGCTTCGAGATCGGCGGTCCGATGGGCGACGCCGGCCTGACCGGCCGCAAGATCATCATCGACACCTACGGCGGCATGGCCCGCCACGGCGGCGGCGCCTTCTCCGGCAAGGACCCGTCCAAGGTCGACCGCTCCGCCGCGTACGCGATGCGCTGGGTCGCCAAGAACGTCGTCGCCGCGGGCCTCGCCGCCCGCTGCGAGGTCCAGGTCGCCTACGCCATCGGCAAGGCCGAGCCGGTCGGTCTCTTCGTGGAGACCTTCGGCACCGCCAAGATCGACGCCGAGAAGATCGAGAAGGCGATCGACGAGGTCTTCGACCTCCGCCCGGCCGCCATCATCCGCGACCTCGACCTGCTCCGCCCGATCTACGCCCAGACCGCGGCGTACGGCCACTTCGGCCGTGAGCTTCCCGACTTCACCTGGGAGCGCACGGACCGCGTGGACGCGCTGCGGCAGGCGGCGGGGCTGTAAGGCACCCGGCCCGACGGCACGTGCGCGGCCCGGCGTCCCCACTGGGGGCGCCGGGCCGCGACGTGTCCGCGGGCGGGCAGGGCCGGTGCCGGGCGCAGCGGTCCGCACCCGGGCTCCGTCGGCCGATCGGGTCCCGGTGGCCGGACAGGACAACCGGAAGAGACGCCGGCGGCACGTCGGCCGGTGATGGAGTCGCGATCACAGGGACCTGCGCACCACTGTGATTGTCAGTGGTCTTTGGTAGGAATGCAGGCGTGAGCAGCGAGAACGAACCGGCGGGCGGTGGCGCGAAGGACGCGCCGCCCGAGCAGCTCGCGCTCATCCGGGAGAGCGTGCGCAGGGCGAAGGCACCGCGGGCCAAGCCGCGGACCTGGCGCGGAGCCGCGCTCGCCAGGGAGCTGCCCGTCGCCCGGGTGCTCGTCGACAAGGGTGTGCTCCATCTCGACCGGTACTTCGACTACGCCGTGCCCGAGGAGCTCGACGCCGACGCCCAGCCCGGCGTGCGGGTGCGGGTCCGGTTCGGGGCCGGGCGGCACCGGGTGCGGGACGGGCGGCGCGAGGGCGGGGGGCTCATCGACGGGTTCCTCGTCGAGCGGCTCGCCGAGTCCGACTACGCGGGTCCCCTGGCCGCGCTGGCCCAGGTCGTCTCGCCGGAACGGGTGCTGGACGAGGAGTTGCTGGGGCTCGTGCGGGCGGTCGCCGACCGGTACGCGGGCAGCCTGGCCGACGTGCTGCAGCTCGCCGTGCCGCCGCGCAACGCGCGCGCCGAGAAGCGGGCGTCACCGGAGCCGCTGCCGCCGCCGCCCGTGCCAGGGCCGGGATCCTGGACCCGGTACGAGCAGGGGGCCGCGTTCGTGGCGGCTCTTGCCTCGGGGGGAGCGCCGCGCGCGGTGTGGAACGCGTTGCCCGGCCCGCGGTGGAGCGAGGAACTGGCGCGGGCCGTGGCGGCGACGCTGGCCTCCGGCCGGGGCGCGCTCGTCGTCCTGCCGGACGGGCGGGCCGTCGCCCGTGCCGACGCCGCGCTGACCGCCCTGCTGGGCGAGGGACGGCACGCGGTGCTCACCGCCGACGCCGGGCCCGAGAAGCGGTACGCGCAGTGGCTCGCGGTGCGCCGAGGGGCCGTACGGGCCGTCGTCGGGACCCGCGCCGCCATGTTCGCGCCGGTGCGGGACCTCGGGCTGGTCGCCCTCTGGGACGACGGGGACGACAGCCACAGCGAGCCGCACGCCCCGCAGCCGCACGCGCGCGAGGTGCTGCTGCTGCGTGCCGCCCAGGACAGGTGCGCCTTCCTGCTGGGCGGCTGGAACTGCACGGTGGAGGCCGCCCAGCTCGTGGAGACCGGCTGGGCCCGGCCGCTGGTCGCCCCGCGGGAGCAGGTCCGGGCCGCCGCCCCGCTGGTACGGACCGTGGGGGACCAGGACCTGGCCCGGGACGAGGCCGCCCGGGCCGCCCGGCTGCCGACCCTCGCCTGGCAGGCCGTCAGGGAGGGGCTGCGGCAGGGACCGGTGCTCGTCCAGGTGCCCCGGCGGGGTTACGTACCGCGGATGGCGTGCGCCGCGTGCCGGACGCCGGCGCGGTGCCGGCACTGCTCCGGACCACTGGAGGGCCAGGAGTCCGGGTCCGCGCTGCGGTGCGGATGGTGCGGGCGGGAGGAGAGCGGCTGGCACTGCCCGGAGTGCGGGGCCTTCCGGCTGCGCGCTCAGGTCGTGGGGGCGCGGCGCACCGCCGAGGAACTGGGGCGCGCCTTCCCTGCGGTCCCGGTGCGCACTTCCGGGCGTGAGCATGTCCTGGACACCGTGTCCGAGGCTCCCGCGCTGGTGGTGAGCACCCCGGGTGCCGAACCCGTCGCCGAGGGCGGCTACGCGGCTGCCCTGCTGCTGGACGGCTGGGCGATGCTCGGCCGCCCCGACCTGCGCGCCGGCGAGGACGCGCTCCGGCGCTGGCTGGCCGCCGCCGCCCTGGTGCGCCCGCAGAGTGCCGGCGGCACCGTCGTCGCGGTCGCCGAACCGACGCTGCGGCCGGTGCAGGCGCTGGTGCGCTGGGACCCCGTCGGCCACGCGGTGCGGGAGCTGGCCGAGCGGGCCGAGCTGGGCTTCCCGCCGGTGTCGCGGATGGCGGCCGTGGCGGGGCCGGCGGAGGCCGTGGCCGGGTTCCTCCGCGCCGTCGAGCTGCCGCGGGAGGCCGAGGTACTGGGTCCCGTGCCGCTTCCGGTCACGACCGCGGGGCGGCCTCGGCGGGTGGGCGCGCCGCCGCCCGGGGAGCACTGGGAGCGGGCGCTGGTCCGGGTGCCGCCGGGGCGCGGGGCCGCACTGGCCGGTGCGTTGAAGGCCGCTCAGGCGGCCCGGACGGCGCGGGGGAGTGACGCCGCGGTGTGGGTGCGGATCGATCCGCCCGACATCGGGTGAGGGGGGTACGGCACGGAGGCTCGCTGTCCCTCCCGGTCCGCCCGGGAGGGACAGCGAGCCTCCGCGCCGTCGCGGTTCAGCCGTTGCGCGGGCCGGGGAAGGCCGTCGGCCGGACGTCGTCGCGCAGGGCCGGACTGCCCGCCGTCGGCTGGGTCGGCATGGCACGGGCCGCCGGGACCGTGGGCACGGTGGGCAGGGCGGAGCCCACGTTGACCGCGCGCGGGCCCGTCGGCTCCGGAGCGTGCTCGGGGGACTCGGCGGCGGGCGCGACCTGGGCAGTGGCGCGGCGCGAGCCGTAGCGGCGGTGCACCGCCTGCTTGGTGACGCCGAGCGCGGAGCCCACCGCGTCCCACGAGAAGCCGAGCGAACGGTCGAAGTCCACGGCGGCCGTGACCAGGGTCTCGACACTGTCCCGCAGTTCCTGGGCGAGACGGACCGTCGGGGCGGGGGCGCGTCCGTAGACGACGAAGCCCGTGGAGGGGCCGGAGCGGCGCGGGCGGTAGACGTTGCCCAGCTGGGCGGTGAGGGTGCGCAGTGCGTCCACCTGCCGGCGGACCCGCTCGATGTCCCGCACCAGCAAGTGCAGGCTGGCCCGAGCCTGGGCGTCGTGGGTTGCGTGGTCGGCCATGAACAAGCCTCTCGAACCGGCGTTGAAAGGAATCGGGCCGCGCGGGCGGCCCGGTGGTCAACTCTTCCTTGACCAACGCGTGGGCGCTCCGCTGGTCACGGGGTGGGGGCGTGGCGGCATATGCGTGCGCCCCTTTGGTTTGCGTCCTCGTGGGCTGCGTCCTAGGGGCTGCGTGCTACTGGACTGCGGCCTTTGGGGCTGTGGCCCTCGGCCTGTAGCGCCTCGGCCTGTAGCGCCTCAGGCTATGTCCCCCTCGATCTGTGGCCCCTCGGCCTGTGGCCCCTCCGCCTGTGGCCCCTCGGCGGTCTCCCGCCCGCGTTGGGCTCTGCTGCGGGGGTGCCGCGCCGGCGGCGGCTTTCCGGCGCGTGCGGGCTCGTAGACTGGTGCGTCGCCCGCATCCGCCCCCGCCCGAGAGGCCCGTCCCACCCATGAAGCTCGTCTTCGCCGGTACCCCCGAGGTCGCCGTTCCCGCCCTGGACGCCCTGATCGCCTCCGGGCGCCACGAGGTGGCCGCCGTCGTCACGCGGCCCGACGCTCCGGCCGGGCGCGGGCGCCGGCTGGTCGCCTCTCCCGTGGCCGAGCGCGCACAGGAGGCCGGGATCGAGGTGCTCAGGCCCGCGAAGCCGCGTGACCCCGAGTTCCTGGAGCGGCTGCGCCAGATCGCACCCGACTGCTGTCCCGTCGTCGCCTACGGGGCCCTGCTGCCCCGCGTCGCCCTGGACGTCCCCGCCCACGGCTGGGTCAACCTGCACTTCTCGCTGCTGCCCGCCTGGCGCGGGGCCGCTCCCGTGCAGCACGCGCTCATGGCGGGGGACGAGATGACCGGCGCATCCACCTTCCTCATCGAGGAGGGCCTGGACTCCGGCCCCGTCTACGGGACGGTCACCGAGACCGTCCGGCCCACCGACACCAGCGGTGACCTGCTGACCCGGCTCGCCCTCGCCGGCGCCGGGCTGCTCGTCGCCACCATGGACGGCATCGAGGACGGCAGCCTCAAGGCCGTACCGCAGCCGGCCGACGGAGTCACCCTCGCCCCGAAGATCACCGTCGAGGACGCCCGGGTCGACTGGGCCGCCCCGGCGCTGCGCGTCGACCGGGTGGTGCGCGGCTGCACCCCGGCCCCGGGCGCCTGGACCACCTTCCGGGGCGAGCGGCTCAAGCTCGTGCAGGCCCGCCCCGTGCCCGACCGGACGGATCTCGCCCCGGGGCAGCTCGCCGCCGGCAAGAACAACGTGTACGTCGGCACCGGCTCGTACGCCGTCGAGCTGCTGTGGGTACAGGCCCAGGGCAAGAAGCCGATGCGGGCCGCGGACTGGGCGCGCGGCGTGCGGATCACCGAGGGTGAGCTGCTCGGCGGCTGACCTGCGCCTCCGTATCACCGCTCACCGGTTCGGCGTACGCTGGTGAGCGCACTTCACCCCACATCCGGAGCACCTTTTTCGTGAGCGATCAGCCTCGTCGTCCCCGCAAACCCGGCAAGCCCTACCGCAGGCCCCAGAAGGACCCCGTCCGCTTCCTCGCCTTCGAGGCGCTCAGGGCCGTGGACGAGCGGGACGCGTACGCCAACCTCGTCCTGCCGCCGCTGCTGCGCAAGGCCCGGGAGAAGGAGGGTCCCGAGAAGTTCGACGCCCGGGACGCGGCCCTCGCGACCGAGCTGGTGTACGGGACGCTGCGCCGCCAGGGGACGTACGACGCGATCATCGCCGACTGCGTCGACCGGCCGCTGCGGGAGGTCGACCCGCCGGTGCTGGACGTGCTCAGCCTCGGCGTCCACCAGCTGCTCGGGACCCGGATCCCCACCCATGCCGCCGTGTCCGCCTCCGTGGAGCTGGCGCGGGTCGTGCTCGGCGACGGGCGGGCCAAGTTCGTCAACGCCGTGCTGCGCAAGGTCGCGCGGGACGATCTCGACGGGTGGCTGGAGCGGGTCGCCCCGCCCTACGACGAGGACCCCGAGGACCACCTCGCCGTCGTCCACTCGCACCCCCGCTGGGTCGTCTCCGCGCTGTGGGACTCGCTCGGCGGCGGCCGGGCCGGCATCGAGGAACTGCTGGCCGCCGACAACGAGCGGCCCGAGGTCACCCTGGTCGCCCGCCCCGGGCGGGCCACGGCCGGCGAACTGCTGGACGAGGAGGCCGCCGTACCGGGGCGCTGGTCGCCGTACGCCGTGCGCCTGAGCGAGGGCGGCGAGCCCGGCGCCGTCGAGGCCGTACGGGAGAACCGGGCCGGCGTGCAGGACGAGGGCAGCCAGCTCGTCGCCCTCGCCCTCGCCAACGCGCCCCTGGAGGGGCCGGACCGGCGCTGGCTGGACGGGTGCGCCGGGCCGGGCGGCAAGGCCGCGCTCCTCGGCGCGCTGGCCGCCGAGCGGGGCGCCTTCCTGCTCGCCTCCGAGAAGCAGCCGCACCGGGCCGGCCTGGTGGCCAGGGCACTGGACGGGAATCCGGGGCCCTACCAGGTGATCGCGGCCGACGGGACCCGCCCGGCGTGGCGGCCCGGCAGCTTCGACCGTGTCCTGGTCGACGTGCCGTGCACCGGGCTCGGCGCGCTGCGCCGCCGCCCCGAGGCACGCTGGCGGCGCCGCCCGGAGGACCTCGACGGATTCGCCCCGCTCCAGCGCGGGCTGCTGCGCGGAGCCCTGGAGGCCGTACGGATCGGCGGCGTCGTCGGCTACGCGACCTGCTCGCCGCACCTCGCCGAGACCCGGGCCGTCGTCGCCGACGTGCTCAAGCAGTTCCCCGGTGCCGAACTGCTCGATGCCCGGCCGCTGCTGCCCGGCGTACCGGACCTGGGCGAGGGCCCCGACGTACAGCTGTGGCCGCACCTGCACGGGACCGACGCCATGTATCTGGCACTCGTCCGCCGGACCGCGTGACGGGCGCCCGTTCCGGCAGACCCGCCAGAACTAGCCCCGGTTCACCCGCACGCGTTCCCCGCCGGCCAGCTCCGGCGTGAGGTCGACCTGGACCTGATGGGTGGTCTGGTGGTCGACGCTGCCGCCCAGTTCGGCCGTCACCACGCCGATCCGGACGCCGCCGCGGCCGCTGCCGGCGCGGTGGACCTGCACCGTGAAGGTCAGGCTCACGTTCTCCACGGTGAAACCGAGGGCCCGGCCCGCCGCCTCGGCGCGGGCCTCCTCGAGTTCGCCCCGGATCTGACGGACCACCTCGGCCAGCCCCACGAAGTCCGGCTCGTTCGTCAAGTCTCCTCCGCACAAGGCTCGTTCGTCTCTTGCCGCATCAGTATGCGGCAGGAGCACACGTCCGTATAGTTTCGTCCATGGCTGCTGGCGGGGGAGTCCTGGCCGCCTCGCTGACGCGCACGCCGAGCTGGGCGGTGCGCATCCGGGGAGCGGATGGTGAGATCGCGGGGGCCGGCATTCTGCTGAGCCCCGATCAGGTGCTCACCTGCGCGCACGTGGTGGACCGTGCGGCCGCCCGGATCACCGCGGAGTTCGTCGGCGCGCCCGGCCACGGCGTGCCCGCGGTCCCCGCCCGGGTGGACGGTGACGCCTACGTGCCGGAGACGCGGGACGCCGACGGCGACCCCAGCGGGGACGTGGCGCTGCTGCGGCTGGAGCGTCCCCGGCCCGTGGAGGAAACGGTACGGCTGCACCGGCTGTCCGCACCCAACCGCGAGGTGCGGATGTACGGCTTCCCGTACGACCACAACGGCGGCATCTGGTTCCGCGCCGACGTCGTCGGCGGCTGCGGACGCGACGGACAACTGCAGCTCAGCCCGGCCGGCCCCGGTGAACTGGCCACCCCCGGATGCAGTGGCGCGGGCGTCGCCGACAGCCTGACCGGCGAGGTCATCGGCATGGTGCTCAGCGGTCAGCGGGACCAGCACGGCAACCGGTTCTCCTTCATCAGCCCCGCCGAGACCATCGCCCGCCATCTGCCCCGGCTCAAGCCGTACATCGTGGGGCCCACCGCCGTCGACGAGAGGCTGCTCCCCTCCGGCGACGCCGCCTCGGAGGCCCTGCTCGACGAGCCGTTCGCCCAGCGCCTCGCCGCCTGGCTGCGCGACGACGGCAGCCAGGTGAAGATCAGCGTCGTCCGGCACGACGACGCCGCGCGCGACGCCACGCTGCTTCGCGCCATCACCCTCGCCGACCGGGAGTTACGCACTCCGGTCTCCGTCGACCGCGCCTCCCTCGATCCGCCCGGCACCGTCCCGTCGGCCGGCGGTCACGACCTCGCCGTGCACACGGGCGGACTGACCGCCGCGGAGATCGCCGAGCGGATCGCCGAACGCATGGGGCTGTGGCAGCACCCGGAGGACCCCCCGCTCGACCGCATCCGCGCCGCGAAGGTCACCCTCAACCTGGTCGTCGTCGGTGTCGACGAGGCGGCCGACCCGCCGGCGCTGCTGGACCTGCTGGACATGCTGCGCGCCGGCGGCAGCCGCCTGCTGCTGGTCTTCCGCGCGGCCGACGACTGCTACCGCCGCGCCCGCGACCGGCTGCTCGTCCGGCCCGCGCGGGAGCGCCGCGCCCGGCTCGTCGAGCGGCTGAGAGAGATCACCGGGCCACTCGCCAGGACGCTGTACGAACGCCGCGCGGCCGTGGTGCAGGAGGGCGCGAGAACCCTCGACTCGGACATGGTGGCCGCACACGCCGCACTGGCCGACCTGCTGCGCGCGCAGGACCGAGACCCCGGTCACGGCCCGGACCCGGCCCGGTACGAGCGGCTGGCCGACCGGGTCGCCGGCCGGCTGGCGGCGGATGTCGGCCGGCTCGACCGGCTCCGCGACCGGCGCGACGAACTCACCGGCCGCCTGCGCAGCTACCGCGTCCTGCACCAGCGCGCCACGCAGGGCGAGGAGGACCCGGCGGTGGACGCCCTCTACGTCCGGGCCCACGGCCTGCTCCGGGCGAGGCCGTGCGACGTGCGCGCGGCGGAAGCGGCGGTGGACGCCTACATCCGCCGCGTCGACGGCCAGGGCGGAGGAGACGCGCGATGACGCCGAGAACGCCTGGACGGTCTCGCGGCCCCGACGGGGAGCGTTCGACGGTCTTGTGGCCTGACGGGGAACTGCGGACGGTCTCGTGGCCTGACGGGGAACTCTGGATGGTCTCGTGGCCTGCCGGGGAGCTCCGGGCGGTCTCGTGGCCGGACGGACACCCCCGGCCGAGCCCACGGCCGGACGGGCAGTCCCCGGCGACCCATCGGCCCGACCCCGAGAGGGAGCCCCCGGCATGAGTGAGACGGCCTGCGTCAGACCCGGCTGCCAGGGCGGCCGCATCATGGTCACCGGCTTCTGCGACACCTGCTCGCGCCGCCCCCTCGCCCCCGAGCCCTCCCCCTCCTCGCCCTCCCCCTCCTCGCCCGGCCCTTCCTCGCCCGGCCCCGCCGCCGACCCGGGCACCTCCGGCGTACCGGCGCCGCCTTCGCAGCGGCCCGTCGCCCAGCCCGTCGGCGAACTGGACCGCGACGGGCTGCTGGTGCTGCCCCATCTGCCCTCCCCGGACCCCTCCGAGACCGCCGCCACCACCGCCCGTCCCCCCACCGGCGGCCGGCGCTGCGGCGTCAGGAACTGCACCGGGACCATCGGTGTCTCGTACGACGGCGGCCCCGCGCCCGACCACGGGTTCTGCCCGCTGTGCGGCGCGGAGTACTCCTTCCGGCCGAAACTGCGTCCCGGTGACCGGGTCGGCGACCACTACGAGGTGCTCGGCTACCTCGCGGTCGGCGGCCACGGCTGGGTCTACCTGGCCGAGGACACCCGGGTGCCCGGTCTGCGCGTCGCCCTCAAGGGGCTGATCAACACAGGGGACGCCATGGCCCGGCGGGCGGCCGTCGAGGAGCGGCGCTCGCTCACCACGCTCCACCACCGGGACATCGTCCGCATCGTCACCCACGTCCAGCACCAAGCGCCCGGCGACGCCGAACCGACCGGGTACATCGTGATGGAGTACGTCGGCGGCCGCTCCCTCGCCTGGATCCGGTTCGCCCCCGAAGAGGAGCTGGCGCGGCTGTTCGGCGACGGCGGCTTCGAGTTCGGCCACGTCATCACGTACGGCTGCAAGATCCTCGGCGCCCTGGAGTACCTGCACGACCAGGGCCTGCTCTACTGCGACATGAAACCCGAGAACGTCATCCACTACGGCCGCGAGATCAAGGTCATCGACCTGGGCGCCATCCGCCGGATCGACGACCGTTCCTCCGGGCTCGTCCACACCCACGGTTACTCGCCGCCGAAGAAGGAGCGCGACGAACGCGGGCTCGACGTCGACAGCGACCTCTACACCGTCGGCCGGACCCTGAAGGTGCTCGCCGAGCGGGCCGCCCCGCCCGCCGGGCTGGCCGCCCGCTCCTTCGAGGCGCTGATCCGCCGCGCCACCCACGCGGAGCCCGCCGCCCGGTTCCGCTCCGCGGCCGAGATGTCACGTCAGCTGTGGGAGGTGCTGCGCGAGCACCAGGCGCTCGGCGGGCACGAGCCGTACCCGGAGCGCTCGACCCGGTTCGAGCCGACCGCGGCGGTCTTCGGCGCCGCCCTCGGCACGGTCCCCACGCTGGACAGGTGGACGCACCGCTTCGGCACCGCGGCACCGGGGTTGCCGGCCGGGGCCCCGGACCCCCGGGCGGCGGCCCGCGCGCTGCCGGTTCCCCTGCCCGAAGCCTCCGACGAGGCGGCCGTACTGCTCGGCGGACTCGCCGCCGACACCCCCGACCGCATCGCGGACCGGGCGGAGGGCGACCCGGCGCTGCGCACCGTGGAGACCGCGCTGTGGTTGTGCCGCGCCTACCTGGACGCCGGGGACGCCGCGCGGGCCGAGGCGTGGGTGGCCCGGGCCAAGGGGTGGAGCGGCGACTACGACTGGCGGATCTTCTGGCACCAGGGCCTGGTCCGTCTCGTGCGCGGTGCGGTGGACGAGGCGGAGGACGAGTTCGCCGCCACCTACGCCGCGCTGCCCGGCGAGGCGGCACCGAAGCTGGCACTCGGATACTGCGCCGAGTACTTGGCCGAGCGACTGCGCGAGACCGGCGTACGCGAGACCGGCGTACGCGAGACCGAGGTACGCGAGTCCGAGATACAGGGGACCGAGGCGCATGAGCCCGCCGCCGTGCGGCGGACCGGCCTGCGCGAGGCCGGTCCGGTGCCGGGGCGGATCCGGCGCGCCGGACAGCAGCAGGCGGAGCGGGCGCAGGCGCGCGAGCTGCAGGCCGAGGAGTACTACGAGGCCGTACGGCGGCGCGACCCCACGCAGGGCAGCGCCGCCTTCGGGCTGGCCCGCATCCGGCTGCGCCGCGGCGGTCGCCGCGAGGCCGTCGCCGTACTGGACGAGGTGCCGACCACCTCCCGGCACTACGACGCCGCGCGCGTCGCCGCGGTGCGGGTGCTGGCCGGCCGGTCGCCCGGCGGGCCCGCGCCGCTCGCCGCCGACCTGCGCGAGGCCGCCGAACGGCTGGCCGGGCTGCACCTGGACGGCAGCGGGGCCTGGGACCGGCTGGTGACCGAACTGCGGGAGCAGGCGCTCGCCTGCCGCCCGCCCGGCGGCTGGGGGAGCGGCTTCCCCGCCGGTGAGCTGTTCGGCCGGCAGGACACCGAGGAGGCACTGCGCAGGCTGCTGTCCCGGTCACTGAAGCGGCTCGCCGACCAGGCGGGCAGCCCCGGCGAGCGCGGCGACCTGCTGGACCGGGCGTACGCGGTGCTTCCGGAACCGGCAGGTCTGGGGGAGTTGCTGCGGGGGTGGCGGCGTACGGGGTGAGCACGCGGCGGTGCGGGGAATCGACGACGAGGCCGAGGGGGCACGGACAGCGTGGAGACAGGAACGCCCCGGACGGGCGAGGCGGCCGGGCGGGTCACCGTCGGGCTGGAGATCAGCCAGGAGAAGTACCTGTCCAGCGAGGCGGGCGACCCGCAGATGCACGCCATCCTCAGCGTGCGGGTGGACGGCACCGGGCGCGGCGGCGGCCCGCGCGGCCCGGTCCTGGCGCAGGTCCTCGCCGTGGACTGCTCCAGCTCGATGACCTGGCCGGTGGAGAAGCTGCACGCCGCCCAGCAGGCAGCGGTCGCGGCGATCCGCAAACTGCCGGACGGCACACCGTTCGCGGTGGTCCGGGGCAGCGAGCGGGCGGCCATGGCGTACCCGGACACCCCGCGCATGGCCCGGGCCTCGGCCCGCACCCGGGCGCGCGCCGAGCGGGCCGTGCACGGGCTGGTCGCGGGCGGCGGCACCTGCATCGGCGCCTGGCTGGACCTGAGCCGCCGGCTGCTGACCGAACAGGACGCGCCCATCGGGCACGTCCTGCTGCTCACCGACGGCAAGAACCAGCACGACGAGGAGATGCCGCTCGCCCAGGTGCTGGAGCAGTGCGCGGGCCGGTTCGTCTGCGACGCCTGGGGCATCGGTGACGGCTGGGACGGCCGGGAACTGCTGCGCATCACCCGCCGCCTGCACGGCAGCGCCTCCTCGGTGCGTGAGGAGGCGGCCCTGCCCGCGGAGTACGAGCAGCTGATGAGCCGGCTCCTCACCAAGACCGTTCCCGAACTGGCGATCTCGGTGACCGCGATGCCCGGGGGCGCGGTGCGCTATCTCAAGCAGGTCTTCCCCACCGAGGCGGAATTGACCGCGCAGGAGGGCACCGGCCGCTTCGTCACCCGGGCCTGGGGCGACGAGACCCGCCGCTACCAGCTGTGCCTGTCCGCCGACCCGTCCGGCCGCCCGCACCGTGAGGACCTCCAGCTCGCCGTGGTCGCCGTCGACGTACCGGGCGGCGAGGTGCGGCTGCCGCCGCCACAGCCCTGCCTGGTGCACTGGACCGACAACCCGGCCCTGTCCCGGCACACCGACGCCCAGGTCGACCACTTCGAGCGGCATCAGCGGCTCGGCGAGGCCGTCGCCGCCGCCACCGACGCCCACCGGCGCGGACAGCGCGACCTGGCCGAGCAGCAGCTCGGCCGGGCCGCGCGACTCGCCCACGAGATGGGCGCCGACGAGCAGCTCGCCCGACTGGCCCGGCTGGTGAACATCGACGACGCGCAGGCGGGCCGGGTCACCCTGCGCCCCGACGTGGCGGCCGTCGACTTCGAGCATCTGATCACCGCGAGCAGCCACAGCACCTACGGCCCCGCGTCAGGCCCCGCGTCCGGCAGCGCGGCGGGCGCCGCACCGGGCGGCGGGGCCACCGTGTCCTGCCCGGCCTGCTCGGGCAAGGCGCCGGCGGCCGCCCGGTTCTGCCCCAGCTGCCGCCACCGCTTCGAGGAGCGGCGGTGAGCACCACCGGCCGGGACCTGACCCGAAGACTCAGGCTGCTGCTGGTCGTCCAGGCCGCCACCACCCTCGTGCTGTTCTTCGCCTACCGGGGCGTGCACGACGACACCGTGCCGCTGTCCACCGCGAGCACGCCCGGCATCCTCGCCGTGGACACCGCGCGGAGCGCGATGCGCGAGGCCAACGAGGTGGTCCGTGACAGCGGCCCCGAGGGAGACATCAGCGGCGAGTTCCACACCCAGATCTCGGTCGCCCAGCAGAGCCTCGCCCTGGCCGCGTCCGAGGACGTCACCGGCCTGGCGGGGCGGCACGACCTGCAGACCGTCACCGGGCTGATAGCCGTCTACTCGGCCTGGGTGGAGCGCCGGGGCCGCGAACAGGACGACTCACCGCTGCACACCGCCTACCTCCACTACGCCGAGAAGGTCCTCGGCCTCCCGGAAGAACCCGGAACCGACGGCGACATCATGAGCCGCCTCGACGCCCTGCGCGCCGAACAGCTGGAGGAAGCCGGGCGGCAGGCCGCCTTCCCCTGGCAGCTGTGGCTGGGCTGGGGCACGGTCGCGGTGCTGTACGCGGTGCTGGGCGGTGCGCTGCTGGAGACCCAGCGGTTCGTACGGCGCCGCTTCCGGCGGCCCGTGCAGCTGCGGCTGCTGGCCGCCACCGCGGTGGGCGCGCTCGGCGTGCCGGTGCTGGCCTGGCACACGGTTTCGGCGCACCGCGCGATGACCGGCTCCCTCGCCGAGGTACGGGTGCCGCGCGACGACCCGGACACCATCCCCGACGTGGCCGACGAGGTGCAGCGCGCGCTCGCGGACGCCGGGTTCTGGGCCTCGTTGTCCGACTGGATACTGCTGGGAGGAGCCGTGGTGGTGGCGCTGACGGCGTGGGGACTGTGGCCGCGTATCGCCGAGTACCGGTTCCGGGGACAGCGATGACCCGCCCCGGGGCCCGGACGCTCGGCATCCTCTGCGCCTGTCTGGTCCTGCTCGGAGCCGGTGTGTTCGCCGGGGTGCGCTGGGCGCGCGACTGGCAGGGCTCCGTCACCCTGCTCGCCAACTGGAGCGGCGACGAGCGCGAGCAGTTCGAGGAGCGGGTCATCGAGCCGTTCGAGGAGGAGTACCGGATCGACGTCGTCTACCAGGGCAGCTCCGCGCTCAGCCAGGTGCTGGCCGCCGACATAGCGGCCGGCAACCCGCCCGACGTGGCGGTGCTGCCCGGGCCCGGCGAACTGCTCGCCTACGCCGTCGACGACCGGCTCCACCCGCTGGACGGGCTGTTCGACCCCGGACACTACGACCGGTTCTGGGCCCCCGAGGTCACCGTGCCGGGGGAGGCCCCCCACACGTACTGGCTGCCCGTGAAGACCGGCCTGAAGAGCATGGTGTGGTACACGGGACAACGGCCCACCGTGCAGTCGGCGGCGTCTCCCAACCGCTGGTGCCTCGGCATGGAGTCCGGCGCGACCTCCGGCTGGCCCGGTACCGACTGGGTGGAGGACATCCTGCTCCAGCAGGCCGGACCACGGGTGTACGAGGAGTGGGCCAACGGCAGGCTGCCGTGGACCGACGACGCCGTACGCAAGGCCTGGACGACCTGGGCCGACATGGTGGGCGCGGGCGCCGGTGAGCGTGTCGAGCAGGCGCTGACCACCGGGTTCGGCGCCGACTGCGCGCCGGGCCGCCTGGAGCACCAGGGGTCCTTCCGCGCCGGGCACTGGCGGCAGGCGGGCGGCGACCACGTCCACTTCTCCGAGGTCGTGCCCGGGGCCGGGCCGGACGCCGGTGCATGGGAGGTCTCCGGTGACCTCGCGGCTGTCCTGAACCCCACCCCGGAGGCCGAGCGGCTGATCCGTTATCTGGCCGACCCCGGCACCGCTCTGCCGGAGTACACGGCGAACAGGGCCGCGAAGGCGGACGGTGAGCAGGACCCGACCGAGCGTGAGATCGGGGCCGTCCTGCGTGAGCCCGGCCGGGCCCGCTGCTGGGACGCCTCCGACGCGATGCCGCGTACCACCCGGGACGCCTTCCACCAGGCGGTGCTGCGCCACTTCGCGGCTCCGGAGGAACTCGACGAGCGGCTGGCGGAACTGGAACGCCTCCGCGAGGAACAGGACCTGCCGGTGTGCGGTACCGACTGAACCGGCTGGGGGGTACCCGCTGCCCACGTCCGCCGGACGCGCCCCGGAGGGGCGTGGGCGGCGCTGGCGGCGCGGGGCGGTGACATACCGCGGGGCAGTGACCTACGCGGCTCCGCCGGGCCGCGGGCGCCCCACGACCGGCCCGCGGGCGACGAACAACCCCGGCCACCCGGGACCCCTGCCGCCCCGCCCCGCGGGGCATGGCAGTCTTGGGGCATGGCCGCGCAGATCAACCCCAGCATCCTGTCCGCCGACTTCGCCCGCCTCGCGGACGAGGCCAAGGCGGTCGAGGGAGCCGACTGGCTCCACGTCGACGTCATGGACAACCACTTCGTCCCGAACCTCACGCTCGGCGTGCCGGTCGTGGAGTCCCTGGCCCGGGCGACGGACACCCCGCTGGACTGCCACCTGATGATCGAGGCCCCCGACCGCTGGGCGCCCCAGTACGTGGAGGCGGGCGCCGGTTCCGTCACCTTCCACGTCGAGGCGGCCGCCGCGCCGGTGCGGCTCGCACGGGAGATCCGGGCCAAGGGGGCCCGCGCGTCCATGGCGCTGCGGCCCGCGACGCCCATCGAGCCGTACGAGGATCTCCTCCCCGAACTCGACATGCTGCTGATCATGACGGTTGAACCGGGCTTCGGCGGGCAGGCGTTCCTCGACATCATGCTGCCGAAGATCCGGCGTACCCGAGAGCTGATCAAGAAGCACGGTCTGGAGCTGTGGCTCCAGGTCGACGGCGGGGTGTCGGCATCGACGATCGAGCAGTGCGCCGACGCCGGCGCGGACGTCTTCGTCGCGGGTTCCGCCGTGTACGGGGCATCCGACCCGGCCGAGGCGGTACGTGCACTGCGCACGCAGGCCGAGGCGGCGACCGCCAAGGCGTCCTGGGCGTGTGCCCACTGAGGAACAGAACATGAACGGCTCCCATCAGGGCTGATCAAGTGCGCCGAATCTGCAAGGATGAACGGCGAATCCAGAGTGTGAACAGCAGTGAGGAGATCGCCGTGTCGGGTATGTCGGCGGGCCGCTCAGCCATGCGGATGGGACCCGCTGAGCTGGTCCAGGCGGCGGCCATGGCCCGCCGCTTCTACCTCGAGGGCAAGTCCAAGATCCAGATCGCCGAGGAGTTCGGCGTCAGCCGCTTCAAGGTGGCCCGGGTCCTTGAGACAGCCCTCGAGCGAGACCTTGTACGAATCGAGATCCGGGTGCCGGCCGAGCTGGACGCCGAGCGTTCGGACGCCCTGCGGGCCCGCTACGGCCTCCGGCACGCCGTCGTGGTGGAGTCCCCGGCCGACGCCGAGGAGACACCCGACCCGGAGAACCTGGGAGAGGTGGCCGCAGACCTGCTCGGCGAGCTGGTCAACGAGGGTGACGTGCTGGGGCTGGCCTGGGGCCGGTCCACCATCCACATGGCGGCGGCGCTCGACCGGCTGCCGCCGTGCACGGTGGTGCAGCTGACGGGCGTGTACGACGCCGGGACCGCCGAGCGCGGCTCGGTGGAGGCCGTGCGCCGCGCCGCCCAGGTGTCGGGCGGCGACGCCCACCCCATCTACGCGCCGATGCTGCTGCCGGACGCGGCCACCGCGCAGGCGCTGCGTCACCAGACCGGGATCGCCCGGGCCTTCGAGTACTTCGACAAGGTCACGGTCGCCTGCGTCTCCATCGGCTCCTGGGAGCCGGGCATCTCGACGGTGCACGACATGCTCAGCGACGAGGAACGCGCGCACTACGCCTCGCTCGGCGTCGCCGCCGAGATGTCCGCGCACCTCTTCGACGCCGAGGGGCGCCGGGTCGGGCGGGATCTGGGGGAGCGGTGCATC
Organism: Streptomyces sp. WG7; assembly: GCF_049975785.1. Lineage (NCBI taxonomy): Bacteria > Bacillati > Actinomycetota > Actinomycetes > Kitasatosporales > Streptomycetaceae > Streptomyces > Streptomyces sp. WG7. The sequence goes on along the minus strand of NZ_JBNGGE010000023.1, from coordinate 92,444 downwards.
ACGGTCAAGGCCGACCAGCTCCGCCGTATCCCCGAGGTCGTGGCGATCGCGGGCGGGCAGCGCAAGGCGGCGGCCATCGACGCGGTGCTGCGCTCCGGGCTGGTCACCAGCCTGGTGACGGACACGTCGGCCGCGGACTACCTGATGACGGTGGGCTCGGCACCGAAGTCGACGCTCAACCGGACCGACCCGGACGGCATCTGACGGCCGGTCAGGCGATCGGATCAGGCAATCTGATCAGGCGATCGGGGGCGTGATCGGGGGAACCGTCAGGGGGAACCGCCGGGGGCACCGTCGGGGGCAGGAGAGGAAGAGAAGAGGGCGACATGACCGAGGACCCCGCAGGGCGGCTCGTGATCACGCTGGACCTCGACGGGGTCACGGACAAGGCGGGCCTGATGGACCGCTGCGCCCGTGACCTGGCGCTGCCCGACTGGTTCGGCCGCAACTGGGACGCGCTCGCCGACTCCCTCGCCGACCCCTCCGTCTGGCCCGAGGGCGCGGCGGACCAGGGGCTGCTGCTCGTCGTGCGGGGGTGGGGCGCGTACGCGCGGGAGCGGCCGGAGGAGTGGGCCGTCGCCGAGGAGGTCTTCGCCGAGGCGACGGACCGCGGCCCGGGGCTCTTCGTGACCCTCGGCCCTGGAGGATCCTCCAAGCAGGCCGCCGACCAGCCTGGATGATCTGCCCGGGGCTTACCGGCCGGCGGCCATGGGAGAATGAAGTACGTGCTCTTTCCCCCTGGCTGACCTGTCCGGGGGCCACCTCTGATCGACTGGGATGTGCAGCACGTGCGTTTCCTGAATGACATCCAGCCCTCGTACGACCTGACGTACGACGACGTGTTCATGGTGCCGAGCCGCTCCGCCGTGGGCTCCCGGCAGGGCGTGGACCTCGGCTCCCCGGACGGCACGGGCACCACCATCCCGCTCGTCGTCGCCAACATGACCGCCATCGCGGGCCGCCGCATGGCCGAGACGGTGGCCCGCCGCGGCGGCCTCGTGGTCATCCCGCAGGACATCCCGATCGAGGTCGTCACCGACGTCGTCTCCTGGGTGAAGAGCCGCCACCACGTCCTCGACACCCCGATCGTGCTCGCCCCCCACCAGACCGTCGCCGACGCGCTGTCCCTGCTGCCCAAGCGCGCGCACAACGCCGGTGTCGTCGTCGACGGGGACCACAAGCCGGTCGGCGTGGTCACCGACGCCGACCTGAGCGGCGTGGACCGCTTCACCCAGCTCGAAGAGGTCATGTCCAAGGACCTCATCCTCATCGACGCGGACATGGACCCGCGCGAGGCCTTCAACACCCTCGACGGCGCCAACCGCCGCTACGCGCCCGCCGTGGACAAGGACGGCCGCCTGGCCGGCATCCTCACCCGCAAGGGCGCCCTGCGTGCCACGCTGTACACGCCGGCCGTCGACGCGCGGGGCCGGCTCCGCATCGCCGCCGCCGTCGGTATCAACGGCGACGTGGCCGGCAAGGCCGAGCAGCTGCTGGCCGCGGGCGTGGACACCCTCGTCATCGACACCGCGCACGGCCACCAGGAGTCGATGATCAGCGCCGTCAAGCTGGTGCGCGACCTCGACCCGCAGGTCCCGATCGTCGCGGGCAACATCGTCTCCGCCGAGGGCGTGCGCGACCTGATCGAGGCGGGCGCCGACATCATCAAGGTCGGTGTCGGCCCCGGCGCGATGTGCACCACCCGCATGATGACCGGCGTCGGCCGGCCGCAGTTCTCCGCGGTCCTGGAGTGTGCCGCCGAGGCGAAGAAGTACGGCAAGCACGTGTGGGCCGACGGCGGCATCCGGCACCCGCGCGACGTGGCGATGGCCCTCGCGGCCGGCGCGTCCAACGTGATGGTCGGCTCCTGGTTCGCCGGGACCTACGAGTCCCCGGGCGACCTCCAGCACGACGCCGAGGGGCGCCCCTACAAGGAGTCGTTCGGCATGGCCTCCGCCCGTGCGGTGCGCAACCGCACCTCCGAGGAGTCGGCCTACGACCGGGCCCGCAAGGGGCTCTTCGAGGAGGGCATCTCCACCTCCCGGATGTTCCTCGACCCGACCCGCCCCGGCGTCGAGGACCTGATCGACTCAATCATCGCCGGTGTCCGCTCCTCCTGCACCTACGCCGGTGCCGCCTCCCTGGAGGAGTTCGCCGAGAAGGCCGTCGTCGGCATCCAGAGCGCCGCCGGCTACGCCGAGGGCAAGCCGCTGCACGCCAGCTGGAGCTGAGCCCGCACCCCTTCCGCACGGCCCCTGATCGTCCCGTCCCCCGGGAGGACCAGGGGCCGTGCGCCGTTCCCGGCGGCGGACCCCTGCCGGGACCCCTGCCGGGACCCCTGCCGGGACCCCTGCCGGGACCACCGTCGCGGCGACCGTCGCCCCTCCGTCGGGTGGCCCGCGAGGCCGGTGCGCCCTGGTCGCGGACCGGCCTCGCGCCGGGCACCGGCAGGCAGGCGGCCCGGGATGCGCACCCACGCTGGATCGAGCCGCTGTCGAGGCCCGGAAATGCCGCCCGGGGCCGGCCCGGAAAGACCGGGTGCGCCCCGGTGGGAGGCCGCCGGGACGCGAGCCGTCGCGGGCGGGCCGGGCAACCGCTGACCAGGGCGAACCACCGCTCGCCGACCCCGTGCGCAACGCTGCGCAGCCTCCGCGCAACGAATACGCGCCCGGCCCCGGTCAACGCAACGATTGTGCGGACACGCGCAAGGTTGCTGCATTACCGGGGCACCGCCCCGCTCGTAGTGTTCTGCGCTGTACGTGGCGTGGCGGGGACCCCGCTCGGTGGGTTCCCGCTTCCGCGAGGAACGCCGCCGGTCCCCGCCGCTCCAGAAGCCCGCCGGGAGCCCGTCCGCTCACCCCGACCGGCGGCGACCGGCAGCGACGAAGGAGTCAACGCGTGCTCGACCCAGGCGCACCCTCGCACCACGACACATCGGCCACCCCGACGTCCCCGGGCCTGGCCGCGCGCCTCATGCGCCGCAAGCCCGTCGAACGCCTGGTGGCGGAGGGCGGCCAGGGCGAGGGCGGCACCCTCCGTCGCTCCCTCGGCCTGTGGCAGCTGACGATGATCAGCATCGGTGCCACGCTCGGCACCGGCATCTTCGTCGTCCTCGGCGAAGCCGTCCCCAAGGCCGGCCCGGCCGTCACGCTCTCCTTCGTCATCGCCGGCCTCACCGCGCTCTTCTCGGCCCTGTCCTACGCCGAGCTCGCGGGCACCATCCCGGTCGCCGGGTCCTCCTACTCGTACGCCTACGCGACGATGGGCGAGCTGGTCGCCTGGGTCTGCGGCTGGTGCCTGGTCCTGGAGTACGGCGTGTCGGTGGCCGCCGTCGCCGTCGGCTGGGGCGAGTACCTCAACGAACTCCTCGACGGCACCATCGGTGTCACCATCCCGGCCGCCCTGTCGGCCCCGCCCGGCGACGGCGGCCTCTTCAACCTGCCCGCGCTGATCGTGGTGCTCCTCGCCATGACGTTCCTGCTGGGCGGTGCCCGCGAGTCCGCCCGGGCCAACACCGTCATGGTCGTCGTCAAGATCGCCGCACTGGTGCTGTTCTGCGCGATCGGCGTGCAGGGCTTCCGCTCCGGCAACTACGAGAACTTCATGCCGCTCGGCATGGCCGGCGTCAGCGCGGCCGGCGCGACGCTCTTCTTCTCGTACATCGGCTTCGACGCCGCCTCCACCGCAGGCGAGGAGGCCAAGAACGCCCAGCGCGACCTGCCCCGCGCGATCATGCTGTCCCTGGTCATCGTCACGGTGCTGTACGTCCTCGTCGCGGCCGTCGCCGTCGGCGCCAGGCCCTGGCGGACCTTCACCGACTCCGAGGCCTCCCTCGCCCAGATCATGACCGACGTCACCGGCCAGGACTTCTGGGGCACCCTGCTGGCCTTCTGCGCGGTCGTCGCCATCGCCAGCGTCGTCCTGACCGTGCTGTACGGCCAGACCCGCGTCCTGTTCGCCATGTCCCGCGACGGGCTGGTGCCCAAGGTGTTCTCCCGGGTCCACCCGAAGACCGGCGCGCCCCGCGCCAACACGCTGATCGTCTCCCTGTTCTGCGGCGTCCTCGCCGCCGCCATCCCGCTCGGGCAGCTGGCCGACGCCACCAGCATCGGCACCCTCTTCGCCTTCGCCCTGGTCAACGTGGCCGTCGTGGTGCTGCGCCGGACCCGTCCGGACATGCGCCGCACCTTCCGGGTGCCGCTGTCGCCGGTCCTGCCGGCGCTGGGCTTCGCCTTCTGCGTCTGGATGATGGGCAGCCTGTCCACCGTCACCTGGGTGGTCTTCGGTGTCTGGATGGCGGTCGGGCTCGTGTTCTACTTCGTATACGGCCACCGCCGTTCCCGGCTCAACACGCCGGACACCCCAGAAGCCCAGTAGCTCCAGTAGCTCCAGAAGCTCCAGAAGTGAAGTGAACGACCCGCAGTGCTGAACGATCTCGACGAACGCATCGTGCACGCCCTCGCCGAGGACGCCCGCCGCTCCTACGCGGACATCGGGCAGTCGGTCGGCCTGTCCGCCCCCGCCGTGAAACGGCGCGTGGACAGGCTGCGCGCCACCGGAGCCATCACCGGATTCACCGTACGGGTCGACCCCGCCGCGCTCGGCTGGGAGACCGAGGGGTTCGTCGAGATCTTCTGCCGCCGCAACACCTCGCCGGAGACCATCCAGCGGGGCCTGGAGCGCTACCAGGAGATCGTCGCCGCGTCCACCGTCACCGGGGACGCGGACGCGGTCGCCCAGGTCTTCGCCTCCGACATGCGGCACTTCGAGCGGGTCCTGGAACGCATCGCGGGGGAGCCGTTCGTGGAGCGGACCAAGTCGGTGCTGGTGCTCTCGCCGCTGCTGCGCCGCTTCTCGTCGGGGTCGCCCGCGTAAACGGGGCCGCCCGCATAAGCCGGACCGCCTCGCGATCGGGCCCGTCTCCGCGATCGGGCCCGTCTCCGCGATCGGGCCCGTCCCCGTGATCGGGCCTGTCCCCGCGATCGGGGTCGCCCAGGCGGTCGCGGTCCCCCAGAGTCCGGGCCGGCCCGCGCGATCGGGAGACCGGGACACGGTCTCCCGGCTAGCATCGGTGGCATGACCTGGCGACATTGATCCACCAGCCGTGCCTCCTCCCGAGGGCCGCCTCGGACGCCGTACCACCGGTGTCCGATCCGCCCCCTCGGGAAGGCCTCATGACTCTCTCACCCGAGCGTGCCCCCGCCACCGCCGGTACCCGGCGGCTGACGCGCACGCTGTACGCCTCCGCGTTCTGCGACGAGTTCGTCCTGCTGTACCCGGTGTACGCGCTGCTCTTCAGCGACACCGGACTGTCGGTCTGGCAGATCTCCTCCCTGTTCGCCCTGTGGTCGTTGACCAACGTGGTTCTGGAGGTGCCCTCCGGCGTCTGGGCCGACGCCGTCTCCCGGCGACTGCTGCTGGTGCTCGGCCCGCTGCTCACCGCCGCCGGCTTCGCCCTGTGGGTGCTCGTGCCCTCCTACGGTGCCTTCGCTCTCGGCTTCGTGCTGTGGGGCGCCGGCGGAGCGCTCGGCTCGGGCGCGCTGGAGGCGCTGGTCCACGACGAACTGGACCGGGCCGGCGCGGCCGACCGGTACGCCCGCGTCATGGGCCGGGCGCGGGCGATCGGAATCGCCGCGACGATGACCGCGATGGGCCTGGCCGGTCCGGTGTTCGACTGGGGCGGCTACGAGGCGGTGGGCGCGGCGAGCGTGCTGATCTGCCTGGTCGGGGCGGCCGTGGCGACACGGTTCCCCGAACACCGCGAACCGTCCGCCGCCGGCGACGGCTGGACCGCGACGCTGCGCGCCGGACTCGCCGAGGCCCGCACCGACCGCTCCGTACGCGGCGCGCTGCTGCTCGTACCGGCCGTGACGGCGGTGTGGGGCGCGCTCGACGAGTACACGCCGCTGCTGGTGCGCGACACCGGCGTCGCGCAGGAGACCGTCCCCTGGCTGCTGCTGGTGATCTGGGCCGGCGCCACCGTCGGCAGCCTGCTCGCCGGCGTGGCCGAACGCCTGACCACGACCGGGTTCGCCGCCCTGCTCACGGGCTCCGCGCTCGCTCTGGCGGTCGGCGCCGCGGCGGGCACCCCCGTCGCCCTGGTCCTGGTCGCGTTGGCCTTCGGCGGCTTCCAACTGGCGACCGTGCTGGCCGACGCGCGCCTCCAGCGGCGTATCGACGACACCAGGCGGGCGACGCTGACCTCGGTCGCGGGCCTGGGTACGGAGCTGGGCACCCTCGTCACCTTCGGTGCCTACACGGCGGCGGCCACGGTGACGGGGCACGGCACCGCCTTCGCGTGGTCCGCGGCGCCGTACCTGCTGACGGCCCTGCTGCTGGTCACCGTCGCCCCTACCGCAGCGGCGGCTGACCGGGCACGACCTCGATAGTCGCCGGTCACCTCGGGTCGGAGGCGAGGTGATGTCGTCCCCGGCGATCCGGTTCCGCCTGGCGCTGCCGGTGAGCGCGGCGGCCTCCCCCGGGGGCCGCTCCTCGTGCGGCCCGGAGGCGACGGCGTGCGGCCCTGAGGTGATGAAGGCGCCTGCCGGCCACCACTGTTCCGGCACCGCGCCCCCGTCACCTCGCACCGGGGAAGGGAGCGGCCCCCCGACGCAGGGCGGGCAGGGCCCGCGTGCGTGCCCCCAGGGAGGAGCCGGGCACACGACCGGGGCGCGAGCGCGCAACGAATCGCCGCGTGGCATGCGGGCGGCGGCACCGACCCGCCGTCCGCCACTGGAGCGCCTCCGTACCGCGTGCCCGGCTCGACCCCCGTCCGACGGCGGACCACCGGGCCGCCGGAGCGGGACCGGACGGACAACGAATCGCCGCAGGACGCACCCCGGACGCAACGTTCCGCCCACGGACGCGCAACGGGTCCTTCTTGTCCGGCCGGGGCGCCGACCGTACCGTCTATCTGACCCCCCAACCCCCGTCCCACCGGTGAGGAACACGCATGCGCACCGCCCTGCTCCAGAGCTCCGGCCGGCCCGGCTCCACCGTCGAGAACCTCAAGGTCCTCGACGAGGCCGCCGGCCGGGCCGCCGCAGCGGGCGCCGGGCTGCTGGTCACCGCCGAACTGTTCCTGACCGGGTACGCGATCGGCGACGACATCGCCGTCCTCGCCGAGCCCGCCGACGGCGACTCGGCCGACGCCGTCGCGGAGATCGCCGGGCGGCACGGCCTGGCCGTCGCGTATGGCTACCCGGAGCGGGCCGGCGACAGCGTCTTCAACTCCGTCCAGCTGATCTCCGCCGACGGCACCCGCCTCGCGGGCTACCGCAAGACCCACCTCTTCGGCTGCTTCGAGCGCGACCACTTCACGCCGGGCGAACAGCCGGTCGTCCAGGCGGAGCTCGACGGGCTGACCGTCGGCCTGATGATCTGCTACGACGTGGAGTTCCCGGAGAACGTCCGCGCGCACGCGCTGGCCGGCACCGACCTGCTGCTCGTCCCGACCGCGCAGATGCACCCGTTCCAGTTCGTCGCCGAGTCCGTCGTGCCGGTGCGGGCCTTCGAGAACCAGATGTACGTGGCGTACGTCAACCGAGTCGGCCGGGAGGGCGAGTTCGAGTTCGTCGGGCTCTCCACCCTCGCCGGCCCCGACGGGACCGCCCGCACCCGCGCCGGGCGTGCCGAGGAACTGGTCCTCGCCGACGCCGACCCCGTCTTCCTCGCCGCGTCCCGCGAGACCAACCCGTACCTGGAGGACCGCCGGCCCGGCCTGTACGGCTCCCTCGCCTGACCACCCCCACCGCCACGCCCCCGTTCCACCTGTGCAAGGAGTCCGTACCCCATGACGTCCACCGTGCCCAACGCGATCGAGCACGCAGACGAGCAGCAGCCGCCGATCACCATGTTCGGGCCGGACTTCCCGTACGCGTACGACGACTTCCTCGCGCACCCCGCCGGTATCGGCCAGATACCCGCGACCGAGCACGGCACCGAGGTCGCCGTCATCGGCGGCGGCCTGTCCGGCGTCGTCGCCGCCTACGAGCTGATGAAGATGGGGCTCAAGCCCGTCGTCTACGAGGCCGACAGGATCGGCGGACGGCTGCGGACCGTCGGCTTCGACGGCTGCGACGAGTCCCTGACCGCCGAGATGGGCGCGATGCGCTTCCCGCCCTCCTCCACCGCCCTCCAGCACTACATCGACCTGGTCGGCCTGACGACCCGCCCCTTCCCCAACCCGCTCGCCGAGGCCACGCCCTCCACCGTCGTCGACCTCAAGGGCGAGTCGCACTACGCCGAGACGCTGGACGACCTCCCCCAGGTCTACCGCGACGTCGCGGACGCCTGGGCGAAGTGCCTCGAAGAGGGCGCCGACTTCTCCGACATGAACCGCGCCCTGCGCGAGCGCGACGTCCCGCGCATCCGCGAGATCTGGGCGAAGCTGGTCGAGAAGCTCGACAACCAGACCTTCTACGGCTTCCTCTGCGACTCCGAGGCCTTCAAGTCCTTCCGGCACCGCGAGATCTTCGGCCAGGTCGGCTTCGGCACCGGCGGCTGGGACACCGACTTCCCCAACTCCATCCTGGAGATCCTCCGCGTCGTCTACACCGAGGCCGACGACCACCACCGCGGTATCGTCGGCGGCTCCCAGCAGCTGCCGCTGAGGCTCTGGGAACGCGAGCCGGAGAAGATCGTCCACTGGCCCCACGGCACCTCGCTGAAGTCCCTGCACGTGGGCGGCGACCCGCGCCCGGCGGTGACCCGCCTCACCCGCACCGCCGGCAACCGCATCACCGTGACCGACGCCGACGGCGACATCCGTACGTACCGGGCGGCGATCTTCACCGCCCAGTCCTGGATGCTGCTGTCGAAGATCGCCTGCGACGACTCGCTCTTCCCGATCGACCACTGGACCGCGATCGAGCGCACCCACTACATGGAGAGCTCCAAGCTCTTCGTGCCCGTCGACCGGCCGTTCTGGCTGGACAAGGACGAGGACACGGGGCGGGACGTCATGTCGATGACGCTCACCGACCGCATGACCCGCGGCACCTACCTCCTCGACGACGGACCCGGCAAGCCCGCCGTCATCTGCCTCTCCTACACCTGGTGCGACGACAGCCTGAAGTGGCTGCCGCTGTCCGCGAACGAGCGGATGGAGGTCATGCTGAAGTCGCTCGGCGAGATCTACCCGAAGGTCGACATCAGGAAGCACATCATCGGCAACCCGGTGACCGTCTCCTGGGAGAACGAGCCCTACTTCATGGGCGCGTTCAAGGCCAACCTCCCCGGCCACTACCGCTACCAGCGGCGCCTGTTCACGCATTTCATGCAGGAGGAGCTGCCCGAGGACAAGCGGGGCATCTTCCTCGCCGGCGACGACATCTCCTGGACGGCCGGCTGGGCCGAGGGAGCCGTCCAGACCGCGCTCAACGCGGTCTGGGGCGTCATGCACCACTTCGGCGGTGAGACCGACGCGACCAACCCCGGCCCGGGTGACGTCTACGACGAGATCGCACCGGTCGAGCTCCCCGAGGACTAGCAGCCCGCCGCACGTGCCTGGCCGGCCGGACCCCGGCCGGCCAGGCCTTCTCGTAGCCCATCCGTTCCGCCGCGCGGGACACGGCGGGAACGTCCCCGCCGAGGTCGTACGGCCGCGTGGGGCATGTCCGGGAGCGAGCGCCCCGCGGGAACACCCGGCGGATCAGTCCGGTAGCGGCGTGAGCAGCATGCGGCCCGCGAAGCCCACCGCCTCGTCCAGCCGCTCGGTGAACTCCCCGGCGACGTCGGGCAGCCGGCGCAGCGCCCACAGCGCGCGGGCCGCCGCCCAGGCGGCGTCGCGGGCCCGCTCCAGACTCCAGGAGCCGAGCAGATGGGCCAGCGGGTCGGTGATCCTCAGGAGGTCGGGACCCGGCATCAGCTCGTCGCGGACGCGCTCCTCCAGCGACACGAGGAGATCACCCACCCGGTCGAACTCATCCTCCAGGTCGACGGGTTCGCAGCCGAGCGTACGACACGTGTCCACCACGGAGAGCGCGAGATCGTGGCCGATGTGCGCATTGATGCCCGCCAGCGCGAACTGCAACGGCCGTACGCCGGGATGGCGGCGGAACTGGAACAGGGGCCGCCAGCACGCGGGCGGACGGTGCCCGTCCTCCAGCGCGTCGACGGCGGCCAGATAGCGCTCCGCGAACCGCACATCCAGCGCGATCGCGGCCCTGGAGTCCGTGAAACGACCGCCGTCGATGTGCCGGTCGACCGCCTCGGTGACGGTCAGGTAGACGCGGTTGAAGACCGCCACCCCGTCCCGGGCCGGCAGCGTCGTGTCGAGGGCACGCATCCGGGAGAGGACCGCGTCCACCGACCGGACGGCCGCCGTGACTTGTTCGCTGTGCGCCATGGCGGCAGCGTCGCAGCTTTAGGCTGGCGGGAGTGCCGGCGGGCCCGACGCTTCCCCAGAACGGGGGAACGCGCCCGCCGTGCGGGGGAGGGGGAACCACACGTGTCAGGCCTTCGTGCCCGGCGCCTGGCCGCTCGCAGGGCCGAGCGCAGGCGTGCCGCCCGCCGCAGCGCGATGGTCGCGGCGGCGTCCGTCGTGGTCGCGGTGGGCACCGCGACCGGCATGCTGTCCGCGTTCGGCGACGAGGACGGCGGCAGTGCGGACGAGGCCCGTCCGGAAGTGACGTGGTCGCCGCGGCTGCAGTCCCTGCCCGTCCAACCGTCCCCGTCGTCGGCGACACCGTCCGCCTCCGCCTCGGCCTCCGCCCCGGTGAAGAAGGCGAGTCCCGGCCCTTCGCCGACGAAGAAGCCCGATACGTCCGAGAAGTCCGGGAAGGCCGAGAAGAAGGAGCCCCGGACGGCCCCGGGCCCGACCCGGCTCTACCGGCACCCCGAGTCCCAGGTCCTCGACTGGGTCCGGGCCCACCCCGACGACCCGCGCCAGGACCTCATCCAGTCCCGCATCGCCGATCACCCGGCCGCCGTGTGGTTCGCCGACTACACGCCCGGGACGATCACCTCCCGGGTCCGCGCCGTCACCTCGGGCGCTGCCGAGGCGGGCCGGGTGCCCGTGGTGGTGCCGTACGCGATACCCGACCGGGACTGCGGCGGCCATTCCCAGGGCGGGGCGCCCGACCTCGACGCGTACGACGACTGGATCGACCGCTTCGCCGCCGGGCTCGGCTCCGGTGACGTCATCGTCGTCCTGGAGCCCGACTCGGTGGCCCAGGCGGAGTGCATGTCCGCCGGTGAGCGCGCCGACCGCTTCGCCTCCCTGGCCCGCGCCGGCCGGGTCCTGAAGGACGCCAACCCCAACGCCCGGGTCTACTACGACGCGGGCCACTCCGGCTGGCACGCGCCCGCCAAGCAGGCGGGCTGGCTGAGGCAGGCCGGCGCCGCCTCGACAGACTCCTCCGACGGCATCTTCAGCAACGTCTCCAACTTCCACGTCACCGCCGACGAGGTCGCCTACGACCGCGCGGTCCTCGACGCCCTCGGCGGCCCCGCGAGCCTGGGCGCCGTCATCGACACCAGCCGCAACGGCAACGGCGCCCCCGCCGACGGCGAGTGGTGCGACCCGGCGGGCCGCACGCTCGGCCGCGCACCGACCCTGAGCACCGGCATGGGGCGCATCGACGCCTACCTGTGGGTCAAGCTGCCCGGGGAGTCGGACGGCTGCAAGGGGAAGCCGGGCACGTTCACGCCGTCCTACGCCTACGACTTGGCGCGCTGAACTCCGTCGTCACCGTCCTCCTCGACCTGCTCGTCGTACGACGACGTGCCCTCGTCCAGCAGCGGCGCCTGCGTCTTGAGGTGGGCCGGGGCGAAGACCCGCAGGGCGTGGTAGCCGGTGATGACGACGACGGTGCCGAGCGCGATGCCGCTGAGGGAGAAGGTGTCGGTGAACTCCATGCTGACGTTGCCGACGCCGATGATGATGCCCGCGGCGGCCGGCACCAGGTTCAGCGGATTGCGCAGGTCCACCTTGGCGTTGATCCAGATCTGCGCGCCGAGCAGCCCGATCATGCCGTAGAGGATGACCGTGATGCCGCCCAGCACACCGCCGGGGATCGCTGCCACGACCGCGCCGAACTTCGGGCAGAGGCCGAAGAGGAGGGCGAAGCCCGCGGCGGCCCAGTAGGCGGCCGTCGAGTAGACCCGGGTCGCGGCCATCACACCGATGTTCTCGGAGTACGTCGTGTTCGGCGGGCCGCCGACCGCGGTGGACAGCATCGAGCCGACGCCGTCCGCGGAGATCGCCGTGCCGAGCTTGTCGTCGAGGTTGTCGCCGGTCATCTCACCGACCGCCTTGACGTGCCCGGCGTTCTCCGCGACCAGCGCGATGACGACCGGCAGGGCGACCAGGATCGCCGACCACTCGAAGCTCGGTCCGTGGAAGGACGGCAGGCCGATCCAGTCGGCCTGGCCCACCGCGGAGAAGTCCAGCCGCCAGTGGTCGGTGAGCTTGCCGCTGCCGTCCACCGAGTGGATCTTGCCGAAGACCTGGTCGAGGACCCAGGAGAGCACGTAGCCGAAGACCAGCCCCAGGAAGATCGCGATCCGGGACCAGAAACCGCGCAGGCACACCACGGCCAGACCGGTGAACAGCATCACCAGCAGCGCCGTCCACTGGTCCTGCGGCCAGTAGGTGGACGCGGTGACGGGGGCCAGGTTGAAGCCGATCAGCATCACCACCGCGCCGGTGACGATCGGCGGCATCGCGGCGTGGATGATCCGTGCCCCGAACCGCTGCACGGCGAGACCCACCAGGAACAGCGCGGCGCCGACGACCAGCACCGCGCCGGTCACCGTGGCGCTCGTGCCGCCCTGCGCCCGGATCACCGCGGCGACGCCGACGAAGGAGAGCGAGCAGCCGAGGTAGCTGGGCACCCGGCCGCGGGTGGCGAGCAGGAAGATGACGGTCGCCACGCCCGACATCATGATCGCGAGGTTGGGGTCCAGGCCCATCAGGACCGGAGCCACGAAGGACGCCCCGAACATGGCCACCACGTGCTGGGCGCCGAGCCCGGCCGTGCGGGGCCACGAGAGCCGTTCGTCGGGGCGGACCACCGCTCCGGGTGCGGGCGTGCGCCCGTCACCGTGCAGCTTCCAGCGCACGCCGAGGTCCATGGTGAGGTTTCGCTTTCTCTGTACGTGATGACTGTCCGGACCATTGTCAGGGGTACCGGAGGGTCCCACGTCCCGCGCCCCCGCTGACCAGCACCTTCCCCCGGCCGTAGCTGCTGAGCGTCCGCTTAGGATGGAGGGGATCCGCCGTACGTGAGCACAGCCGAGCAGGACCAGGAGCCCACCCGTGACCGCCGAAGCCCCCGCCGCCCCCGCCCTCTCCTACGGCCGGCTCGTCCCGGTCACCGTCCACTTCGACGACCTGGACGCGCTCGGCCTGCTGCACAACGCCCGCTACCCGGTGCTGGCCGAGCGGGCCTGGGGCGAGCTGTGGACCGAGCACGGCTTCCGGTTCGAGGGCGACTGGGCGGCGGCCGGCGACGCCTGCAACGCGGTCAGGGAACTGACGATCACCTATGAGGCGCCGGTCACCCGGCCGGGCGCGTACGCCGTCCACCTCTGGCTGGACCGGCTCGGCACGACCGGGCTGACGTACGGCTTCCGCTTCTGCTCGGCGGACGGCACCACCACGTACGCCCACGGCACCCGGGTGCTGGTCCGGCTGGACTCCGAGACGCTGCGCCCGGCGCCGTGGAGCGACACCTTCAGGACTGCCGGTCGGGCACTGCTGCGCTCGACGGACTGATCTTCGGGCGCTCCCGGTCCCCGGCGCGCAGCACCTTCGCGAACACCACCAGGCAGCAGGCCAGCACCGTCACCAGACCGAACGACACCACCAGGCTGGTCGCCTGGGCCAGACCGCCGATCGCGCTCGGGGCGACCAGGCCGGAGGTGTACGTGATGGTGGCGACACCCGCGATGGCCAGACTGGGGTTGGAGCCGGCACGGCCGGCCGCGGCGAAGCACAGCGGGATGACGACGGCTATGCCGAGGCCCATCAGCGCGAAGCCGGTCATCGCCACCGCCGGGTGGCTCCCGAGGACGATGAGCAGACCGCCGAGGGTGGCCAGCACACCGCTCACCCGGACCGTGCGCACCGCGCCGAACCGGTCCACCACCCTGTCACCGGCGAACCGGGCCAGCGCCATGGTGAGCGTGAAGCCCGTCGTGCACGCCGCCGCCAGACCGGCCGAGGCCTCCAACTGGTCCCGGAGGTAGACCGCCGACCAGTCCAGGCTCGCACCCTCCGCGAACACCGCGCAGAACCCGACCGCGCCGATCAGCAGCGCCGACCGGGGCGGCAGCGCGAACCTCGGGGGCGGGTCCTCGTCCTCGGCGGGCTGGAGATCCAGCACCCAGGTGCAGGCCACCAGGCCCGCCACGGTCAGCACCGCGGCGGCGAGGGCGTGGTGCAGCCGGGCGTCCGAGCCCAGGTGGGCGGCGAGCGTGCCGGCCGCCGAGCCGATCAGGGCGCCCGCGCTCCACATGCCGTGCAGCCCGGACATGATCGACTTGTCGAGCCGGTTCTCGACCTCGACGCCGAGCGCGTTCATCGCCACGTCCGACATGCCCGCCGTGGCGCCGTAGACGAACAGGGCGAGGCAGAGGGTGAGCAGGTTCGGGGCGAGGGAGGGCAGGACGAGCGCCAGCGTCCACAGGGCCAGCAGACCGCGCAGCGCGGTGCGGGCGCCGAAGCGGTGGCTGACGCTGCCGGCCAGCGGCATGGCGACCGACGCGCCGATCGCCGGGAACGCGAGCGCCAGACCCAACTGGCCCGCGCTCACCCCGGCATGGTCCTGGATCCACGGCACGCGTGTCGCGAACGAGCCGGTGACGGCGCCGTGCACGGCGAACACGGCCGCCACGGCGTACCGGGCGCGCCTCACCGTGCGTTGCTCGTAGACCACTGCGCTCATTCTCTGGCCCCTCCGTCGGGTCTGCACCGGTTCGACTGCCTGGCGTCACGGCGCTCACCGCGCTCACTGCGCCCACCGCGCCGCGTAAACTATCAGGAACCCTGCCTGATAGATAGGGAATATGGGCGCGGGCCCCCGCGCCGCCGATCTGGAAGGATCCCGGCATGCCCGCATCCCCGAGCACCGCCCGGGCCATCAACGACCGGCTCGCCCTGCACCTGCTCCAGCAGGAGGGCCCGTTGACGGCAGGGCAGCTGAAGCAACTGACCGGCCTGTCCCGGCCCACCGTGGCCGACCTCGTCGAACGCCTCACCGCCTCCGGCCTGGTCGAGGTGGCGGGAGAGTCGGGCGAGCAGCGCCGGGGACCGAACGCCAAGCTGTACGGCATCGTCGCCGGACGCGCCCACCTCGCCGCCCTGGACGTACGCACCGAGGGCGTCGCCGTGCTGGTGTCCGACCTGCTCGGCCGGGTGCTCGCCGAGGCGTCCGTGCCGATCCGTGACGACACTGGGACGGGCCCCGCGGTGGAACAGGCGGTGGGCCTGGTCGAGCGCGCGGCGAAGGAGGCCGGGGCCGACCGGCTGCACAGCGTCGGCATCGGCGCGCCCGGCCTGATCGACCCGGCCAGTGGTGAGCTGCGCGACTCCACCGGGCTGCCCGAGTGGCACCGCCGGCTGGTGGCCGCGGTGCAGGAGAAGTTCCCCGAGGCGCGGATCGGCGTCGAGAACGAGACCAACCTCGCCGCCCTGGCCGAGCAGCGCGACGGGGCGGCCCGGGGCCGGGACACGTTCGTCCTGCTCTGGCTCGGCCTGGGCATCGGCGCCGCGGTCGTCCTCGACGGCACGCTGCGGCGGGGTGTCTCCGGCGGCGCGGGCGAGATCGGCTTCCTGCCGGTGCCGGGCACCCCGGGCCTGCCGTCGGCCACCGACTGCGACGGCGGCTTCCATTCCGTGGCCGGTGCGGCGGCGGTGACCGCCCTGGCGGCGCGGCACGGGGTGACGGCAGTGCCCGAGGGGCCCGAGCCGCACGCCGCCGCGCTGGTACGGGAGGCGGTACGCCGGGCGGATACGTCCCGGGGCCGGCACCCGGCCCCGGATCCGGCCGCGGAGCGGTTCCTCGACGAGCTCGCCGACCGGATCGCCCTCGGGGCCGCCGCCGTCGTCTCCGTCCTGGACCCCGGCTGCCTGGTGCTGGCCGGCGAGGTGGGCCGGGCCGGCGCCGACACGCTCGCCGCCCGCGTCCAGCACCGCCTCACCCGGATGTCACCGCTGGCCACCGAGGTGCGGCCCAGCACGCTGGGCGGCGGTGCCGTACTGCGCGGGGCACTGCTGACCGCCCGCGACCGCGCCCAGGACGAGCTGTTCGCCCCGCCGGAGCGGTAGCCGGCGGGGCGCTCGACGCCCCTTCCGTGGCGGTGGCGGTGGTGCCTCTGGGGTGGTACGGGCCGGCACCTTGGGTGGCCCGGCGGCGGGCAAGGGCCTTCGTCACCGCCGCCGGGCCGGTCTCGTCGGGGTCAGCAGGCGCCGAGGTCCTGCCAGACGCCCCACTCACCGGTGGTGCCGGGCTCCTCGCCCTTCGTCCACCACTTGGACTTCCACGAGTGCCCCTCGTGGGAGACCGTGACGCCGGCGCCGTACGCCGCGGCCGATTCCCAGGCCGGGGCCGCGCACTGCCCGGCGCCGTCCGTCGGACTCGGGCTCGGGCCGGGGCTCTCCGTGCCCGTGGGCGTCGGCGTGGGGGTCGGTGTCTGCGTTCCCGGGTCCACCACGGTCGTGCCCCGTGCGAGGTCGCCGGCCAGGGCGTACGCCGTGCCGCCGATCGTCACCGTCCAGTTCGACGGGGTCGACACCGGCAGGTAGTAGTTGAACGACAGGTCCACGGTCGCGCCCGGCGCCAGCGACTGCCACGCCGGCAGCTTCAGCGACACCCGGTGGAAGTCGCCCTTCAGGCCGCCCGCGTTGCCGCCCGTGTGGTCGCTGCTGATGACCTTGGTGCCGAAACCGGACTGGTCGGAGGCGTTCCCCGGGGCCGAGGTCGCGTAGTCGAACTGGAACTCGGTGCCGCCCGGCAGCGCGGTCTTCGTGTTGTTCGTGATCCGCAGCCTGGGAGTGATCGGGTAGTTGGAGTCACCCAGCTTGAAGTCCGTGAACTCCACGTCCACGTCCACGGCCTCCGTCGGCAGGTCCGCGTTCGACTTCTTCGCGCCGTACGGCGCGGCCGACTTGAACGTGTCGTACATCAGCGAGGTGAGCGTGTCGCCCGTCTCGTACTGGCCCTTGGCGGCGTTCCAGTCGTAGTCGCCGGCCAGCTCCCAGATCATGGTGCCGCCGATACCGCGGTCCACCACGTAGTCGGCCTTGGCCCCGACCGACTGCTCGTCCTCGGTGGAGAGGAAGACCTTCTTCTCGGCGTTCCACAGCCAGGGCGCGACCAGCGTCGGGTCGTACTTGCGGGCATAGGTGCCCGTCAGCTTCGTGTCCGCCGGGAAGCCGTAGTCGGTGACGTAGTCGCCGACGATGCCCTTCTCGAGGTTCTTGGCGTGCCACATCGGGTTGGAGCCCGCCGGGGACTCCATGCCGTTGGTATCGAGGTCGTGCCAGAGGTTGTCGATGCCGACGGCGCCGTCACCGCACTTGGTCAGGCCGGAGCCCGCCGGGCAGGAGGAGGCGGACGCCCTGCCCCACAGGCCGTCGGTTCCGCCCTGGACGTTCTTGTGGCCGCGGGTGTAGTACGGCAGGCCGATGTTGATGCGGCCGGCCGGCATGGAGCCGCGGAAGTAGTGGTAGGCCCAGTCGGTGTTGAGGTAGCCGATGCCGCCGTACTGGGCGCTGCCGTAGACGTTCGCGGCGGCGAGTTCGGAGTCCTTGCCGTCGTCGAAGAGGGAGGCGTTCGGGCCGACGTGCTCGTTCCAGGCGCCGTGCAGGTCGTAGGACATGATGTTGACGTAGTCCAGGTACTTCTGGACCTGGAAGGTCTCCATGCCGCGCAGCAGGTAGCCGGAGGAGGGCGCGGCGACGGAGAGGAGGTAGTGCCTGCCGTCCGCGGCGCCCGCGCGGTCGAGCCTCTCGCGCAGCGTCTTCATCAGGGCCGCGTAGCCCTTGACCAGCCCGGCCCGGCGGCCGTTCGCGAAGGACCAGTCGAGCGGGTTGCCCGCGTCCTTCATCGTCGTCGGGTACTCGTAGTCGATGTCGACGCCGTTGAAGCCGTACTTCCGCACGAAGTCGACCGCCGAGTCGGCGAAGGTGTCGATGCCGGCCTGGTTGACCGAGCCGTCGGCGTTGGTGGCCATCGAGTAGAAGCCGCCCGAGTCCACGCGCGTGCCGTCGTCGGCGAAGTAGCCGCCCGTCTCGGCCCAGCCGCCCACCGAGATCATCGTCTTGACGTCCGGGTGCTGCTTCTTGAACTTGTTCAGCTGGTTGAAGTGACCCTTGTAGGGGAGGTCCGGGCCCATCTCGGCGCCCTCGACCCCCGGCCACGTCATGCCGGTCGCGGGGTTCTTCGCGCTGTCCGGGCCGACGGAGAGCTTGTTGCCGCCGTCCACGTGCGCGAAGGCGTAGTTGATGTGGGTGATCTTGTCCCACGGGATGTCCGAGGCCAGATACGCCGGCTTGCCGTCCTTGCCGGTGCGCCAGCCCGTGAAGTAGCCGATCACCCGGCGCGGGTGGTCCGCGCCCATCTTCTCCCGGCCCGCCGAGTCGTAGGCCGAGCAGTAGGGGACATCGACGCCCGGGGTCCGGTAGAGCCCGTCGGGACGACAGGTCTCCTGGCCGGCGGCCTGCGAGGCGGTAGCCGGGAGGCCGGCCAGCAGGAGGCCGGCGACGGCGGCGGCCGCCGCGAACAGGGCCGGCCCCGCTCTGTGGCGGGTTCTGGAGCGTGACGGGGAAGGCACAGTCGGTTCCTCTCCACGGAAGTTGCGCAGACCCTAGAGAGGACTAGACCAGTGAGTCAATAGGTATGGACCAATCTCAACGCGGAGGGGCGGCACCCCGGTTGGGGGCGGCCGTGGCGCGACCGGGCCCGGGAGTGAGCACTCTGTGAGCCACTCCACACACTCCGTCCGCATGGACCGGGATCAGTCGTGGCACACTGGCCGTGTACCAGAAGCAGCGCACTCCGGGGTCGGTGAAAGTCCGAACCGGCGGTTACAGTCCGCGACCCGGTCGCCTCCAGCGACCGGTTGACCAGGTGAAATTCCTGGACCGACGGTTAAAGTCCGGATGGGAGGCAGTGCGCCGCGGGCGAGCACACGTGCGCGCCGCCGATCTCTGGGCCCGCCCGTCACGGGTGGGCCCGTCCGGCGTCGCTCCCGGTGCCCTCGCTCGCGATCTCTGTCGTTCTCGACAGCCCCGGAGTCCGTGCCCGAAGAGGCAGGAGGACCCGGGAAGTGTTCACCGGAATCGTCGAAGAGCTGGGCGAGATCACCGCCGTCGAGACACTCGACGACGCCTGTCGCTTCCGCGTGCGCGGCCCCGTGGTCACCGAAGGGGCACGGCACGGCGACTCCATCGCCGTCAACGGCGTCTGCCTCACGGTCGTCGACCACGAGGATGACGAGTTCACCGCGGACGTGATGGCCGAGACCCTGAACCGCTCCAGCCTCGGCGCCCTCACCACCGGCTCCCGCGTCAACCTGGAGCGCCCCACCGCCGTCGGCGCCCGCCTCGGCGGGCACATCGTGCAGGGCCACGTCGACGGCACCGGCGAGATCCTGGAGCGCAAGCCCTCCGAGCACTGGGAGCTCGTGAAGATCTCCCTCCCCGCCGACCTCACCCGCTACGTCGTGGAGAAGGGCTCCATCACCGTCGACGGCATCAGCCTCACCGTCGTCGACGCCGGCCCCGACTTCTTCACCGTCAGCCTCATCCCCACCACCCTCGCCCTGACCACGCTCGGCCTCAAGCAGCCCGGCGACCCGGTCAACCTCGAGGTGGACGTCATCGCCAAGTACGTCGAGCGGCTGCTCGGCACCCAGGGGGGCACCCGGTGAACTGGCTCAACTCCGAGGCGTTCACGCTCTTCGACCAGCACATCAAGTGGTCGGACATGATCGGCAACGTGATCGGTCTGCTCGGCCTCGCGCTCGGCTGGCGACGCTCCATCTGGACCTGGCCCGTGCAGTTCGTCTCCGGGCTCGTCCTCTTCACGGCCTTCGCCACCGCCCACCTCTCGGGCAGCGCGGGCAAGCAGATCGTCGTCATGGTCGTCGCCGCCTGGGGCTTCTGGCAGTGGAACCGCGGCCGGCAGCAGACCCAGGACGGCTCCATCGCCGTCCGGTTCGCCACCTGGCGCGAACGCGGCGCCCTGCTCGCCGCGGCCGCCGTCGGCACCCTCGCGGTCGGCGGCCTCTTCACCGCCTTCCCCACCCTGTCGTGGGACCCCTGGCCGGACGCGTACATCTTCGTCGGCACCGTCGTCGCCATGTACGCCCAGGCACGCGGCATGGTCGAGTTCTGGTTCGCCTGGCTGCTGGTCGACCTGGTCGGCGTCCCGCTGAACTTCGCCAACGGCTTCGCCTTCTCCGGCTTCGTCTACGTCATCTACGGCGCGCTCGTCCTGTGGGGCCTGCGCGACTGGTGGCTGCGCTCCCGCACTGCGGCGCGGCCCGTCCCGGAAGGAGCGCCGGCATGAGCACGGCACCGATCCTCTACAGCACCGACGGCGTCGACGACCTCGGCCTCGACCCCGTCGAGCAGGCGATCGCGGACATCGCCGCCGGACGCCCGGTCGTCGTCGTCGACGACGAGAACCGCGAGAACGAGGGGGACCTCGTCGTCGCCGCCGAGAAGGCGACCGAGGAGATCGTCGCCTTCATGATGAGCGAGTGCCGCGGCCTGATCTGCGCCCCCATGGAGGGCGACGAGCTGGACCGCCTCCAGCTCCCGCAGATGGTCGGCGACAACACCGAGTCGATGAAGACCGCGTTCACGGTCTCCGTCGACGCCACCGCCGCTCACGGTGTGAGCACCGGTATCTCCGCCTCCGACCGGGCCACCACCCTGCGGCTCCTCGCAAGCGGTGCCGCCGAGCCCGCCGACCTGGTCCGGCCCGGCCACGTCTTCCCGCTGCGCGCCCGCTCCGGCGGCGTGCTCGTGCGCAACGGCCACACCGAGGCCGCCGTCGACCTCGCCCGCCTCGCGGGGCTGCGCCCGGCCGGCGCCATCGTCGAGATCGCCGGCGAGGACGGGCGCATGCTCCGCCTGCCCGAGCTGATCCCGTTCGCCCGCAAGCACGGCCTGACGATCATCTCCATCGAGGACCTGATCGCCTACCGCCGCTCCGCCGAACCCACCGTCCGCCGCGAGGCCGAGGTCCACCTGCCCACCCGGCACGGCGAGTTCACGGCCTACGGCTACCGCTCCACCGTCGACGGCGTCGAACACGTCGCCCTCGTGCACGGCGAGATCGGCGACGGCACCGGCGTTCTGGTCCGCATCCACTCCGAGTGCCTCACCGGAGACGTCTTCGGCTCCCAGCGCTGCGACTGCGGCCCCCAGCTCGACGCCTCCCTGGACCGCATCCAGGCCGAGGGCCGCGGAGTCGTGGTCTACCTGCGCGGCCACGAGGGGCGCGGCATCGGCCTGATGTCCAAGCTGCGCGCCTACGAACTCCAGGAGCGCGGCCGGGACACCCTCGACGCCAACCTGGAACTCGGCCTGCCCGCCGACGCCCGCGACTACGGCGCCGGCGCGCAGATCCTCGCCGACCTCGGCGTCCGCGGCGTCCGCCTGATGACCAACAACCCGGACAAGAGCGACGCCCTCGAACGGCACGGCATCCAGGTCACCGGCCGCGAGCCGATGCCCGTCCAGGCCGGCGAGCACAACCTCCGCTACCTGCGCACCAAGCGGGACCGGATGGGACACGACCTGCCCTGGCTGGACGCGACGCCCGTGTCCACCTGCGGCAACCAGTAGACGCAGTAGACCCAGCAAACCCAGCAAGCCCCGTAGACAAGGGATCCGAGGAGAGACGTGAGCGGCAAGGGTGCACCGGAGCTGTCCGTACGCAATGTGGGGGACCTGAGGGTCGCCGTCATCGCGGCACAGTGGCACGACAAGGTGATGGACGGACTCGTGGACGGCGCTCTGCGCGCCCTGCACGAGCTGGGCATCGACGAGCCGACCCTGCTCCGGGTCCCCGGCAGCTTCGAGCTCCCGGTGGTCGCCAAGGTCCTCGCGGGCCGCGGCTACGACGCGATCGTCGCCCTCGGTGTCGTCATCCACGGCGGCACCCCTCACTTCGACTACGTGTGCCAGGGAGTGACCCAGGGCCTCACCCAGGTCTCGGTCGACACCGGTGTCCCCATCGGCTTCGGCGTGCTCACCTGCGACACCGAGGAGCAGGCCCTGGACCGGGCCGGCATCGAGGGTTCCAGTGAGGACAAGGGCCACGAGGCGGTGACCGCGGCCGTCGCCACGGCGGCCACGCTCCGCTCGGTATCCGAACCGTGGCGTTAGCCCGCCCGGCACTACGCGTAAAGTGGGCGCCACCATGTCCAAGAAGACTTTCGAGGAGCTCTTCACCGAGCTCCAGCACAAGGCCGCCAACGGCGACCCCGCCACCTCCCGCACCGCCGAGCTGGTCGACAAGGGCGTCCATGCCATCGGCAAGAAGGTCGTAGAGGAGGCCGCCGAGGTCTGGATGGCCGCCGAGTACGAGGGCAAGGAGGCGGCGGCCGAGGAGATCTCCCAGCTGCTGTACCACGTCCAGGTGATGATGGTCGCCCGCGGGATCTCCCTGGACGACGTCTACGCCCACCTGTAAAGCCCAGCCCCTTTTTCTCACCCCTTCACACAAAGGAAGCCGACCTCATGCTGCGCATCGCCGTCCCCAACAAGGGTTCCCTGTCAGGCCCCGCGGGGGAGATGCTGCATGAGGCCGGCTACCAGCAGCGCCGCGAGTCCAAGGAACTGCGGATCGTCGACCCGACGAACGAGGTCGAGTTCTTCTACCTCCGCCCCCGCGACATCGCGATCTACGTCTCCTCCGGCAAGCTCGACATCGGCATCACCGGCCGCGACCTGCTGATCGACTCCGGCGCCGACGCCGAGGAGATCCTCCCGCTCGGCTTCGCCCGCTCCACCTTCCGCTTCGCCGCCAAGCCGGGCACCGCGAACGGCATCGAGGACCTGGGGGGCCGGACCGTCGCCACCTCCTACGAGGGCATCGTCGCGGCGCACCTGGCCGACCGGGGCGTCGACGCCTCCGTCGTCCACCTCGACGGCGCCGTCGAGACCGCCATCGAGCTCGGCGTCGCCGAGGTCATCGCGGACGTCGTCGAGACCGGGACCTCCCTGCGCAACGCGGGTCTGGAGGTCTTCGGCGAGCCCATCATGAAGTCCGAGGCCATCGTGATCCGCCGCTCCGGCGCGGACGCGGAGGAACCCAAGGTGCAGCAGTTCCTGCGCCGCCTCCAGGGTGTCCTGGTGGCCCGGACGTACGTGATGATGGACTACGACTGCCGTGTGGAGCAGTTGGAGAAGGCCGTCGCGCTCACGCCCGGCCTGGAGTCCCCGACCGTCTCCCCGCTGCACAACGAGGGCTGGGTCGCCGTCCGGGCGATGGTCCCGGCCAAGGAGGCCCAGCGGATCATGGACGATCTGTACGAGATCGGCGCGCGGGCCATCCTGACCACCGCCATCCACGCCTGCCGTCTCTGATCTCTGAGCACGACCCGGAGCGACGCCATGCCCGACACCACGCCGGACGCCACACCGGACCTGCCCGCACTGCCCGTGACCTTCCGGCCGGGCCGCACCCGGGTGGTCCTGTCCGTCCTCGCCGCCGGCACGTTCGTGACCATCTCGGCGGTCGGGATGCTGTTGGGCGGCCTCGGCACGGGGGAGCGCCTCAGCTTCGTGCTGACGGCCCTCCTCCTCGCCGGGGTCCTGCTCCTGCTGGCCCGGCCCCGGGTCACCGCCGACGAGGAGGGCGTCACCGTCGTCAACCTCACCACCAAGCGGCGCCTCGCCTGGGCCGAGGTTCTCCGGGTCAACCTCCGGCAGGGCGACCCCTGGGCCTTCCTGGACCTCAGTGACGGCACCAGCCTGCCCGCGCTCGGGATCCAGCCGGGCATCGCCCGGCAGCGCGCCATCCAGGACGCGCGCGCTCTGCGCGCGCTCGTCGAGGCCCGTTCCGCCGCCGCCCCCGAGGCGCCCCGCGCCTGACGCGGGTGCGGCGACCCTGCCGCGGGCACCCTCCTGGTGATTAATCTGGGAACGAGGACGCGGCCGTCGCGTCCTCGCCCCCGTCGCTCCGCCCGGTGCGCGGGGGTTCCCGCTACCCGAGGAGTGACTCCCTCCGGCGATGGACGGACCGTCCTGCAGTACCTGCGCCGCCCCCTGCCGTGACACCCCGCAGGCGGCGGCATCATGACCCTCCCCCTGCTGCTCCTGGCAGCCGCGTTCCTGCTGATTCTCGCCAACGGGTTCTTCGTCGCCGCCGAGTTCGGTCTGGTGACCGTCGAACGGCCGGACGCCGAGCGGGCCGCCGCCGACGGCGACCGGCGTGCCCGCCGGGTCGTCGAGTCCCTCAAGGAGCTGTCCTTCCAGCTCTCCGGCACCCAGCTCGGCATCACCATCACCTCCCTCGTGGTCGGCATGCTCGCCGAACCGGCGCTCGCCCAGCTCCTGGACGGCCCGTTCACGGCGACCGGCATCCCCGACGGCGCGGTCCCCGGTGTCTGTGTCGTCGTGGGCATGCTGCTGGCCTCGGCGGTGCAGATGGTGATCGGCGAGCTCGTGCCCAAGAACTGGGCGGTGTCCAGGCCCCTGCAGGTCGCGCGCTTCGTCGCGGGCCCGCAGCACGCCTTCGCCCGGTTGTTCCACCCGGTGATCGCCGCGCTGAACGCCGTGGCCAACCGCCTCGTCCGCGCTCTCGGCATCGAACCCACCGAAGAACTGGCCTCCGCCCGCACCCCCGGCGAACTGGTCTTTCTGGCCCGGCATTCCGCCCGGGCCGGCGCCCTGGAACAGGACACCGCCGACCTCTTCGTGCGGACCCTGTCGCTGGGCGGGCTGACCGCGCAGCACGTCATGACCCCGCGCGTGAAGGTCAGCGCACTGCACTCCTCGGCCACCGCCCAGGACGTCGTCAACCTGACCCGCGCCACCGGCCTGTCCCGCTTCCCCGTCTACCGGGAGAAGATCGACGAGATCGTCGGCATCGTCCACCTCAAGGACGCCCTCGCGGTCCCCGCGCACGACCGGCTGCGGACCTCCGCCGGCCGGATCGCCCGTCCGGCACTGCTCGTCCCCGAGACACTGCCCGTCCGGCCGCTGCTCACCCGCCTGCGCAGCGAGCAGCCCATCGCGGTCGTCGTCGACGAGTACGGCGGCACGGCGGGCGTCGTCACCCTGGAGGACATCGTCGAGGAGATCGTCGGCGAGGTCCGCGACGAGCACGACGGCCTGGACCTTCCCGAACTGGCCCCCGCCCCGCCCGAGGAGGGCAGGCCCGCCTGGGACGTCGACGGCAGCTGCCGCGTCGACGCCCTGCTGCGCATCGGCCTCCGGACGCCCGAGGGGCCGTACGAGACCGTCGCCGGGCTCGTCGCCGACCTGCTCGGCCGCATCCCCGCCGTCGGCGACCGGGCGGAACTGCCCGGCTGGCGGCTCTCCGTCCGCCAGGTCGGCCACTACCGCGCCGAGCGCATACGCCTGGTGCGGACGGCGCCCGTGCCGGAGGCCACCCGATGAGCGTCCTGCAACTCCTCTTCGCCGCGCTGCTCGTGCTGGCCAACGGCTTCTTCGTCGGCGCCGAGTTCGCACTCGTCTCGGTGCGCCGCAGCCAGATCGAACCGCTCGGCACCGCCCGGGCCCGGCAGGTGCTGTACGGACTGGAGCGGCTTCCGCAGATGATGGCCGCGGCCCAGTTCGGCATCACCGTCTGCTCGCTGACGCTCGGCGCGGTCGCCGAGCCGACGGTCGCCCGTCTGCTGGAGCCGGTCTTCGCGTGGATGCACCTGCCGCACGGCGTCATCCACCCCCTCGGCTACGTGATCGCGCTGGCCGCCGTGGTCTTCTGCCACCTCGTCATCGGCGAGATGGTCCCGAAGAACCTCGCGATGGCCGCCCCCGAGAAGGCCGCGCTGTGGCTGAGCCCCGGCCTGGTCGCCTTCGCCCGCCTCTGCAGGCCGGTCACCGCCGCGCTCGGCGCCTGCGCCCAGGGCGTCCTGCGGCTGTTCCACGTCGAACCCAAGGACGAGGTGGAGGCCGTCTTCACCAGCGAGCAGCTCAACCGGCTGGTGGAGGACGCCGGTCAGGCGGGTCTGCTCGACCCGGAGGAGCAGGAACGCCTGGAGGACGCCCTGGAACTGGGCTCCCGCCCGGTCACCGACGTGCTCCTCGGGCGCGAGTCCCTGATCACGGTCAGCCCCTCGGTCACACCGGGCGAGGTCGTCGGGCTCACGGCCCGCACCGGGTACTCGCGCTTCCCGGTCGCGGCGGGGGAGGGGGCGTTCATGGGGTACCTCCACGTCAAGGACGTCCTCGACCTGGAGGAATCCGACCGGGCCGTCCCGCAGCACCTCTGGCGCCCGATGACGACTCTGCGCCCTGAACTCCCGCTCTCCGACGCCCTCACCGTGATGCGCCGGGCAGCGACCCACCTGGCCCAGGTCGCGGACGCGTCCGGAAAGGTGCTGGGACTGGCCGCCCTGGAGGACGTACTGGAGCTGCTGGTGGGCGAGGTGAAGGACCCGGCCCACAGAGAGGTGACGCTGGCGACGTAGGGGGTGTCGTTTGGATCAGGTCGGCTCCGGGAAGCGGCGCCTTGCAATCGGACCCCGCGACCCCGGCAAGATCCGAACGACACCCCCTAACCCCGGCCGCGCCCACCCGCCGGCGCGGCGAGCGGACCCTCCGGGGCGCCGGCCTCGAACGCCGGCGCCTCACAAGCCCGCAGGGTCCTGCGGCCCCCTCCCCGACAGCACCTCGCCGTACGCCTGCATCAGATCCGGCAACCGCAACGTCGCCAGGTCGTCCCGGGTCAGCACTCCGGGACACACGGACAACCGCAGATCCCTGTACGCGCAGCTCTTCTCGTACAGCGTCCGCAGGAACCGACCGTTCCCCAGCTCGTCGATCCACCCCTGGTCCACCACGTGCCCGGCGATCGAGCGCAGTTCGTCGCGCGCCTCCTCGTCCCACGCGTCCCCGTTCTCGGCCGCGAGGACCTCACCGATCGCGGTGAGCTCCAGCGGCCGGTACGACGGGAAGTCGACCCGTGTGGTGAAGCGGGAGGACAGCCCCGGGTTGGCGGCCAGCAGCCGGTCCATGCCCTCCGGGTAGCCGGCCAGGATCACCACCAGGTGGTCGCGGTTGTCCTCGGCCCGCTTCAGCAGCACCTGGAGTGCCTCGTCGCCGTACGCGTCGCCCTTGCCGTAACCGGAGTTGGACAGGGAGTACGCCTCGTCGACGAAGAGGACGCCGCCGAGTGCGGAGTCGATCAGTTCGTTGGCCTTCACGGCGGTCTGGCCCAGGTACTCGCCGACCAGGTCGGCCCGCTGCGCCTCCACGAGGTGGTCGCCGCCGAGCAGACCGAGGGCGTAGAAGACGCGGCCCAGGATGCGGGCCACGGTGGTCTTGCCGGTGCCGGAGGGGCCGGAGAAGACGAAGTGCCGTTTGGGCGGCTGGACCGGCAGGCCCTGACCGGCTCGCAACCGCGCCATGTTCAGCTGCGCGGACAAGGCCTTGACCTGCCGCTTCACCGGATCCAGCCCCACCATGCGCTCCAGCTCGGCGAGTGCCTCCTCCAGTAACGCGGGGTCGGTGGGCCCGGTGGGCAGGGACGGGTCCGGCCTGCCCGCCCTCTCGCGCACCGGCGGTCCGGTCAGCGAGGGCAGCGGGGTGGTCAGCGGGGGCTCGGGGGCGGACAGCTTGAGGCCGCGCTCCTCGGCGCCGAACAGAGGGTCGAGTCCGTCGGCGCCGTCCAGGCCGTCCACTCCCGTCCCGGCCTGCGTGAGCCCCGCGAGGTCGGTGGAGTCGTCGTACCCGTCGCTCTCGGCGATCGCAGCCAACCGGGCCGAGGTGTCCATGAAGGCCGGGTCGACGCGGTGCACGGCCCGGTACAGCGGCAGCGCTGCGGCGCTGCGCCCCGTTCCCTCGTGTGCCCGCGCCAGCCAGTACCGCAGTTCCTTGCGCTGCGGCTGCTCGCTGCGGCACCGCATGAGGGCCGCCGACAGCAGCGGCTCGGCCTGTCCGTACATCTCCAGGCGTACCCGGGCCATGCCGCTGAACAGGCCGGCCTCGATGCCCAGCAGGGGATCGCCGAGCAGCGGGTCGGTGTGCCGGACGAGCTGTTCCCAGTCCTTGACCAGGTAGGCGCGGCAGGCGTGCAGGAAACGGACCTGGGCGTCGGTGTCCACGGGCGGCAGTCCGGCCAGCGCCCGGTCCAGTTCGGGCACGTGGCGGCCGTCCAGCCAGTGGGAGGCGTGCGCCAGCAGCAGATCGCGGGGACTCTCCAGTACCGGCTGTACCCACCAGCCCAGCCAGTACCAGGAGTTGAGCGTGCGGCGGTGGCGGGCGCGCTGCTCGCCGAAGCGCTCCCGGTGCCGGAACATCCTGAGCAGCGCGTTGGTGGTGTCGACGCGCAGCGCGTGCAGTCCCAGCCAGCCGTCGGCCATCGCCGGATCGATGCGTACCGCGGCCCGGAACTCCTCCTCCGCCTGCGGATAGGCCCCCATGGTGTAGGCGTCCACGCCGCGCAGCCAGGCGAGGTCGGCCGGGGCCTGCGGGCCCCGCGCGCCGAAATCCATCCCGTCCCCCACGTACCGTGCCCCCGTCGGTATGCCGGCGAGCCGTCGCCCGCCGACCGCCTCGGTCAACGGCTTTGCCGTGGACCGGAGTTGCAAGGTGCGCGCGGCAACCGCCCGTAGGTCGCACCGAGGGCATCGTACCCGCGGCGGTCTGTCCTCCGAAGGGTGCCGGGGCGGGCTGTTCCGCGAGGTGGGGGCAGCGGGGCACACGCGGGACGGTCACCGAAAGTGAGCGGATCGCGTCACGGAGCAGCAGGAAAACGCGCTCAGGGCAGAACGAAGCCCCCGATCACGGGGGAACAACCGGGGGCTTCGCGTCTGTCGGCGGCTTCGCACGGCCGCACATTCAGAACGTAAGACCTGTACGGCCCCCGGGTCAAGCGGAGTTGAGGCACTCCGGCCGGCTGTCGGGGAGTGATCTTCACGAGTTCAGCACATTGCGGAGGGTCCGTCACCCTGCGTGAGGAAGTGGGCGGAGGAGGCGGTTCCCGCGGGTCCCGGGAGCACCTCGTACCCCTCCACTCCCTGCCGTACCAGAAGGTGCGCGTAGGGGCGTGAGGGGTCGTCGGCGAAGTGCCGGCGCTCCGCCGGGATCCACCCGTCCCAGAACGCCCGCTGCTCCGCTCCGTCGCGCGCCCGTCCGCGTGCCCACGCCTCCTCGCGCGGGAGCTCCATCCAGAGCAGCTGGGCCAGGTGCGGACGCAGCGCCTCGCGGCCGGCGCCCACCCCCTCCAGCAGGACCACCGGGGCCGGCGGCAGTGGGCGGGGCGCTCCGAAGGACCGGGCGCGCCAGTCGTAGGGGGTGTACCGCGCGGTGTCGCCGCGCCGCAGGGGCTCGATCACCTGGCTCAGCAGCCGCCCCGTCCAGTCGAACAGTTCGCCGTGGCTGGCGATGTCGTCGAGGTGCAGCACCGGCGCGCCACCCAGCTCGGTGGCCAGCCGGCCGGTGAACGTGGACTTGCCGGAGCCGGCGTGCCCGTCGACGCCGATCAGGCGCACGGGCCCGCAGGAGGGGGGAAGCCGGCGGAGCCGGGCTGCGAGGGCGTCGATGGCGGGTCCTGGGCGGCGCGAAGGGACGGACGGCGTTCGCCCCGCACTCTAGCCGCGCCGTTCCGGTTCCCTCCCACGCCATTGGTCGACACCAATATTCGTGGCGCGGCGTGCGTGGAAGTGCTGGCAGGAGTGGGCGCCTGCGGCCATAGTTGGCGCACAACCGTGCAACGGACCCGCCCGACTCGGACACCTGGGGGTCTTCCGCCCATGAGCAGAGCCGAACAGCCGTCCCGCAGAACCGTCCTGGCCGCCGCCGTCGCGGCCGCCGTGGCGGGCAGCGCGATCCCGGCCACCGCCGAAGCCGCACCCGGTACGGACGCCGACGGCGCGGGGCCGGGCCGCGCGACCGCCCGGCAGGTCGACTACCATGCCTGGACCACGTTCCGCGACTGGCGGTGCGGTACCGCGCGGGGGGCCCGCCCCGTCGCCGGCGCCCGGCCCGGTGTCGCGATCGGCGTCCCGGCCGGCACCACCGACTACACCGACCCGCACACCGGCAGGGCCGGGACCTGGGAGTACGCGACCTGGACCTCGCCCGTCCACCGGCTCGCCGTGCCCTCGACGGAGGTCGTCGCCTCCTGGAACGCGCACACCCCGAGCGGCACCTGGCTCCAGGTCGAGCTCAAGGGCACCTACTCCGACGGCACGGACACCCCCTGGTACGTGATGGGCCGCTGGGCGGCCGGTGACCATGACATCAAGCGGACCTCGGTCGACGACCAGGGCGACGGCCGGAGCAGTGTCTGGACGGACACCTTCGCCGTCGACGACGCCTCCACCGGCCTGCGCCTGGCCTCCTACCGGCTCCGGCTCACCCTGTACCGCCGCCCCGGGACGAAGGCCACCCCCACCGTGTGGCGGCTCGGCGCGATGGGCTCCGACGTGCCCGACCGCTTCACCGTCCCGGCCTCCACCCCGGGGCTCGCCCAGGAACTGCGCGTCCCGCGCTACTCGCAGGAGATCCACAAGGGCCAGTACCCCGAGTACGACAACGGCGGCGAGGCCTGGTGCAGCCCCACCTCCTCGCAGATGATCATCGAGTACTGGGGCGGCCGGCTCACCGAGGAGCAGCTCGCCTGGGTCGACCCCTCCTACGCCGACCCGCAGGTCTGCCACGCGGCCCGGTACACGTACGACCACCAGTACGAGGGCTGCGGCAACTGGCCCTTCAACGCCGCCTACGCGGCCACCTTCGAGGGCCTCCAGGGTGTGGTCACCCGCCTCGGCTCCCTCACCGACCTGGAGACGCTGATCGCGGCGGGCATCCCGGCCATCACGTCCCAGTCCTTCCTGGAGGAGGAGCTGACCGGGGCGGGTTACGGCACCTCGGGCCACCTGATGACCGTGATCGGCTTCACCGCCGACGGCGACGTGATCGCCAACGACCCTGCCTCGGACGACAACGAGGCCGTGCGCCGCGTCTACAAGCGGCGCGAGTGGGAGAACATCTGGCTCAGGACCAAGCGGTACAACGCCAGTGGCAAGGTCGCCTCCGGCACCGGCGGTGTCTGCTACCTGTACTTCCCGGCACACCCCAGCCCGCGCCAGCGCAAGGCCCTCGCCGCGGTGGGCGTGCGCTGACCGCACCGCACCGCACCGCACCGCGGCGACGGCCCCCGGCACCGCTCCACCGCGGCCCGGGGGCCGTCCGCTGTGGCCGGGGGCCGGGGGCCGTCCGCCGGGGCCCACCGGCCCGCTGTGACCGACGTCTCCGCCGCAAAAGCCACTCACGGTGGCAAGGTGGACAGGGCGGCTGCCGCCAGGGGGAGCCGGGGGAGTCCACGCACGTCGAGATCAGTGAGAAGCCATGAGCGCACACACCGCCACCGCCACCCGTGTCCGTACCGGCGGCCCCAAGGACGACGGCCCGAAGATCCTCGAGCACGTCATGGGCTGGACCCTCGTCGTGGTTGTCGCGATGCTCGTGGTCCAGTTGGGGCTGCTGTGACGTGACACTCGTGTGACCTGCCCCACGACCCGGCCTGCCATACTGCGGATGTCCCGCCCCCCGCAGGAGACCAGGGCCGAAATTGAATATCAGTCAACAGCGTGCCGACGCCCGTCCCCGGGCGCGCGGCACCGAGCGCTCGCTGACCCGCCGCGCCGAACTCATCACCATCGGGCGGCGGTTGTTCGCCGACACGTCGTACGACGCTCTCTCGATGGATGACATCGCCCGCCAGGCGCAGGTCGCCAAAGGGCTGATCTACTACTACTTCCGTTCCAAGCGGGGCTACTACCTGGCGATCATCCAGGACTCGGTCGCCGACCTCGTCACCACGGCCGCGGGCGGCAGCGACCTGCCGCAGGTGGACCGTGTCCACCGCGCCGTCGACGGCTACCTGCGCTACGCCGAACGCAACCAGGCCGCCTATCGCACGATCGTCAGCGGCGGAGTCGGCTTCGACGCCGAGGTGCACGCCATCCGCGACGGGGTGCGCCAGGCGATCGTCGTCACCATCGCCGAAGGGGCGTACGGGCGTTCCGACGTCGGACCACTGGCCCGTATGGGCCTGCTCTCCTGGGTGTGCAGCGTCGAGGGCGCCACCCTGGACTGGATCGGCCGCCCCGAACTGCCCCGCGAGACCATGCGCGACCTGCTGGTGAAGTCGCTCGGCGGCACCCTGCGCGCCATCGAGGAGCTCGACCCCGCCTGCCCGGCCCCGGCCCCCGCCCGCCGGGACGCCTGACGACGGAGGGCACGAGCAGACCTCGGCGCCTTCGTCCCCCATGCTTCCGCGCACCGGGTCGGCCGGTCGACGGATCGGCTCATCGTTCGTGTGGTCACCGATCGGCTCCCAGAAGGACGTGTCGGCCGGACCGTGCTGGTCCTCGCCGCCGGGGCCGACCGGGTGGGGCGGCGGAAACAGCGCGGAGCGGGGGCGCCCCGGAGCGCGTCCTCCACCGTAGGGGGACCGGAGCGGCGAGGGGCGGTGGTCCGGACCGTTCGCGGTCCCGCGTGCCGGATCCGGCACGCGGGCACCGGCCGGTACATTTCTCGAAGTAAGCGGTCGTTAACTGGTGACTCCATGCCTCCGATCGGGCATACTCACAGCGCACAGCCGCTGGTCAGCCGCTTCCGCGACCCGGGAGTGCGAGCATCGGCCAGGCCCGAACGACCCGGCGGAACCGCCTCCACCCAAGGCGCACATCCGCCGATGTGCCCGACAGGGAGGAGAGCGTCGCCATGCCCGACCGCGCCCCGCAGCCGGTGGACCGGCAACTGCCCACGGACGAGGCACGGGATCTGATCTCGCTCGTCC
Source organism: Streptomyces sp. WG7 (assembly GCF_049975785.1). Lineage (NCBI taxonomy): Bacteria > Bacillati > Actinomycetota > Actinomycetes > Kitasatosporales > Streptomycetaceae > Streptomyces > Streptomyces sp. WG7. Next base: position 59,481 of record NZ_JBNGGE010000023.1, on the reverse strand, counting down.
GTGACATCGCGCAGCGTGAGATCGCCCCGAGCGCGGCCGAGGAGGAGGACACCGGACGCTTCCCGCGCGAGGTCTTCACCCTGCTCTCCGACTCCGGCCTGCTCGGTCTGCCCTACGACGCCGAGTACGGCGGCGGCGAGCAGCCGTACGAGGTGTACCTCCAGGTTCTCGAAGAGCTCGCCGCGGCCCGGCTCACCGTCGGTCTCGGCGTCAGCGTGCACACGCTCGCCTCCTACGCGCTCGCCGCCTACGGCACCAAGGAGCAGCAGGCCGAGTACCTGCCCGCGATGCTCGGCGGCGGCCTGCTCGGCGCCTACTGCCTCTCCGAACCCGCCTCGGGATCGGACGCCGCGTCCCTGCGCACCAAAGCCGTTCGCGAGGGCGGGGCCGCCTCCCGCCCGAGCGGAGCCGGGACCGGGACCGGGGAGGACTGGGTGCTCACCGGGACCAAGGCGTGGATCACGCACGGCGGCATCGCCGACTTCTACACCGTGATGGCGCGTACCGGTGAGGACGGCCCGCGGGGGATCACCGCCTTCCTGGTCCCCGGCGACGCCGAAGGGCTGAGCGCCGCGGTGCCGGAGAAGAAGATGGGCCTCAAGGGCTCGCCCACCGCACAGGTCCACCTCGACGGCGTGCGGGTCTCCGACGCCCGGCGGCTCGGCGAGGAGGGCCAGGGCTTCGCGATCGCGCTGTCCGCGCTCGACTCCGGGCGGCTCGGCATCGCCGCCTGCGCGATCGGCGTGGCCCAGGCGGCGCTGGACGAGGCGGTGTCCTACGCGGCCGGGCGACGGCAGTTCGGCAAGCCGATCTCCGACTTCCAGGGGCTGCGCTTCATGCTCGCCGACATGGCGACCCAGATCGAGGCCGGCCGCGCGCTGTACCTGACGGCGGCACGGCTGCGCGACGCCGGCCTGCCGTTCGCCAAGCAGGCCGCCATGGCCAAACTGCACTGCACCGACACGGCGATGCGGGTCACCACCGACGCCGTGCAGATCCTCGGCGGGTACGGCTACACCGCGGACTTCCCGGCGGAGCGGTACATGCGCGAGGCCAAGGTGCTGCAGATCGTCGAGGGCACCAACCAGATCCAGCGGATGGTCATCGCCCGTCACCTCGCGGGGCCCGAGGGGCGCTGAAGTCGCCGGAGCCGCCGGTGACGCGGAAGTCACCGGTGGCGAAGAAGTCCTCCTGCCCGCGCGGAGGCGCCGCGAGCCTGACCCACTCCGGGTCGTGGCGCCCGGGCAGGGTGCGGCCGCGGTCGGCCCAGGTCCGCATCAGCTCACGGTAGATCGGCGGGTCCGGGACTTGCGGAACCGGTCCCGCGGGCACCGGGACGAACATGCCGGGCCGACGCCCGGCCGCCGAGTACGTGGGGGTCATACCCGGGCAACGCGGCACCGGCGGACAGGACACCGGCCCGCGGAATCGAGAGTGAGTTCGCGGACGCCCGCCACCGAGTCACCGTTGCCGCGCCGGGCCTGACGCGGCGTCGCCCGTACCGGCCCGCACGATCCCCGGAGCAGCACACGCCGCCCCGCGCCACGGCGGTCTGTGAGCCGTGGCACGGCTGGTCGACGGGACTCGGGCAACCTCCCCTCGGACGGCGGGCGCCCGGGGCGGTTCAGGCCGCCTCGCGCCGCATCCTCGGCACACGCATCGGGCGCGAGCCCGGCCCGCCGACGTGGGAGAAGGGCTGGGTCCGCCAGTCGAGGCCCCGGGGGAGCGTCAACAGCAGGGCGGTGTCCTGCTCGAGGGGCTGGAACGACTCGTCCGCGGGGCGGGCCTCGGTGGCCCTGCGGCCGGTGCCCGCGCAGACCGAGAGGCCGAACGGGTCCCACGGCGAGGCGCACAGCGCGTGCTCCGGCAGCACCTCCTCGTCCGCCAGCAGGGCGATGGGCTGCGTGCAGTCCGGGCAGATCACCCGGTACATCTCGAAGGTGTCGTAGGTGTCGAGTTCCTCCTCGTCGAAGGCGTCGGGTTCGACGCCCTCCGATACGAGCTCGACGACCGGCTGCTGCCGCTTGGGCGTGGTACGTCCAGGGCGCTTAAGACTCTGCATTGGGTTCTCCCCCTCGGGCTGGGCCGTGACGGCACTGCGGCCTCGACCACAGCAAGCACTTCCCGTCCCCCTTGCGGGGTAATCACGAGAACATCACGGAGACCGTCCAAGGCATGTGGTCTTCGTCACATGCCGCTCGCAGGTGCCCCGTGCGGCGGATTTGTCCCCTCTCGGCCGTCGGCCGACTCCCCGTCACATCACGAACCGGGCATGACCTGGACTGCTCAGGTATCCGAGGAGATCAACCGCCCTGTAGGTTCTTGCGCCATGGAGGAGCTGGACCGACAGATCGTGCAGCTGCTCGTCAAGGACGGGCGGATGAGCTACACAGACCTGGGCAAGGCCACGGGCCTGTCCACGTCGGCCGTGCACCAGCGGGTGCGGCGGCTGGAGCAGCGTGGCGTCATCCGCGGTTACGCCGCGGTCGTCGACCCGGAAGCCGTCGGACTGCCGATGACCGCTTTCATCTCGGTGAAACCGTTCGATCCCAGCGCCCCCGACGACATCGCCGACCGTTTGGCCGTCGTCCCCGAGATCGAAGCCTGTCACAGCGTGGCGGGCGACGAGAACTACATCCTCAAGGTGCGCGTGTCCACACCGCACGAGCTCGAGGAACTGCTCGCCCGGGTCCGCTCCCTCGCCGGGGTGTCGACCCGGACCACCGTGGTGCTGTCGACGCCGTACGAGTCCCGGCCGCCGCGGATCTGACCGTCGGCCGGGCCCCCGCGCCGCCTCGGGCGTCGTGGCGTGCGGTGCACGGCCGGCCGCTGCGGGGCGGAGGCCCGAGCCGAGAGCGCGGCGACGGGCCGCCCGGGGGCGCGCCGCGCCGGGGGCACCGTCGGCGGCCGGGAACGACGTCTCCCGGGGCCGGCTTCGGCCCGCACGCGGCGTGCGGTGGCACGACGGGCGGCCACCGTGACGTCCGTGCCCCGCTGCCCGTCTCTCCCCGCGCGCCCGGCTTTCCCCCGCGCGCCCGGCTTTCCCCCGTGCGCCCGGCTTCCGCCGCGCGCCTGGCTCTCCTGTCCGCACGCCCGGCGCGACCGCCCGTACGCCCGGCGCGGCCGCCCCGACTGCCGTGTGGTCCGGGCAAGGGGCGAGACTGGTGTTCATGAGTGAGTCCACCACCCCGTCCACGACCGTCCTGCTGCGCCGCGGCGAGGTCCACAGTCCCGCCGACCCCTTCGCGACGGCGATGGTCGTCGAACGCGGCCAGGTCGCCTGGGTCGGCTCCGAGGGTGCCGCGGACGCCTTCGCGGACGGCGTGGACGAGGTGATCGACCTGGACGGCGCCCTGGTGACCCCGGCGTTCACCGACGCACACGTGCACACCACGTCCACGGGCCTCGCCCTCACCGGCCTCGACCTGTCCGGCGCCGCCACCCGCGAGGCGGCCCTCGCCCTCGTACGGGACTTCGCCGCGGCCCGTCCGGACGACCGCGTCCTCCTCGGCCACGGCTGGGACGCTTCCCGCTGGCCCGACGGACTGCCCCCGACACGCGCCGAGCTGGACGACGCCACCGGCGGCCGCCCCCTCTACCTCAGCCGTATCGACGTCCACTCGGCCGTCGTCACCACCGCCCTGCTCGACCTGGTCCCGCAAGGCGCCGGCCGGCCGGACGGCCCGCTCACCGCCGACGCCCACCACGCCGCACGCGCCGCCGCACTCGGGGCCGTCGCCCCCGCCCAGCGCGCCGAGGCCCAGCGTGCCGCCCTCGCGCACGCGGCCTCCCTCGGCATCGGAACCGTTCACGAGTGCGCAGGCCCGGAGATCTCCTCCGAGGACGACCTCACCGGCCTGCTGCGCCTCGCGGCAGGGGAGCGCGGCCCGCGAGTGATCGGATACTGGGCCGAACAGGACGTCGACAAGGCGAGGGAACTGGGCGCCGTAGGTGCCGCGGGCGACCTCTTCGTCGACGGCTCCCTCGGCTCGCACACCGCCTGCCTGCACCAGCCGTACGCCGACGCAGGCCACACCGGCACCGCGTACCTGGACGCCGCCGCCGTCGCCGCCCACGTCGTCGCCTGCACCGAGGCCGGCCTCCAGGCGGGCTTCCACGCCATCGGCGACGCCGCCGTGACCGCCGTGGTGGAGGGAGTGCGCGCCGCCGCCGACGAGCTCGGCCTCGCCCGGGTCCGCGCCGCCCGCCACCGCGTCGAGCACGCCGAGATGCTCACCCCCGAGACCGTCGCGGCCTTCGCCGAGCTGGGCCTGACCGCCTCCGTCCAGCCGGCCTTCGACGCCCTGTGGGGCGGCGAGGACGGCATGTACGCCCAGCGCCTGGGCGGCGAGCGGGCCCGCACCCTCAACCCCTTCGCGGCCCTGCTGCGGGCCGGCGTCCCGCTCGCCTTCGGCTCCGACAGCCCGGTCACGCCCCTCGACCCGTGGGGTACCGTCCGGGCCGCAGCGTTCCACCGTACGCCCGAACACCGCGTCTCCGTACGCGCGGCCTTCACCGCGCACACGCGCGGCGGCTGGCGGGCGATCGGACGCGACGACGCGGGCGTCCTGGTGCCGGGCGCACCCGCTGACTACGCCGTGTGGCGCACCGGCGAGCTCGTCGTCCAGGCCCCCGACGACCGGGTCGCGCGCTGGTCCACCGACCCGCGCTCCGGCACCCCCGGCCTGCCCGATCTCACTCCGGGCCGGGACCTGCCCGTCTGCCTGCGCACCGTGGTGGGCGGACGGACGGTGTTCGTACGGCCGGGCGAGTGATCTCCACGGCCGACGGAGCGATGATCTTCTTCCGTCTGCCACCTGCACGTCCTCCGCTCTGACCTGCGCGTTGACATGGAAGTCGCAGGTCGAACGACTGTTGACAGGCGACGGCGGGGGGCCGGTAGGTTCGGCCGGGTCCACCACCGGACGCCCGACCGGGGAATCTTCCGCGCACGCGTCGCGGCGCCGCTGGGTCAGGGACGGTGTGCCGCACCGGCGCACCGTCGCTGGGAGCCAGGCTCAGCGCTCGCGACGCGACGAGGGAACATTCCGGCCGGTCGGGAGGTGTGACCCGGGTGGGGCCCGGGCGCTCAGTAGACAACGGCTTTCGGTCGACCCGCAGCCAGCGGGCCCCGGGTCGGCCCGAAGGGCGCCGGGCCCCCATCCGCAGTGGAAACGGTCCTTAACCGTGCATCCCTACCCCGATGCTCGGGAAATGACACCGCCATACGAACGTCCTGTCACGTCATCGCAGGCCGCGGCCATTATGGTGGTCCTCTGCGTACGGACATGAAGGGGCAGCGGTGAACGACGGCGACGGGACACCCGCGGAAGCGGGGCGGGGGAGGCGGTTCGGCCCCCTGGGCACGGCCTTGGTGATCGTTCCGACCTACAACGAGGCGGAGAACATCAAGGCGATCGTCGCGCGCGTGCGCGAGGCGGTCCCTCAGGCGCACGTTCTCGTGGCCGACGACAACAGCCCCGACGGCACCGGCAAGCTCGCCGACGAACTGGCCGCCGAGGACGACCACGTCCAGGTCCTGCACCGCAAGGGCAAGGAGGGCCTGGGCGCCGCCTACCTCGCGGGCTTCCGCTGGGGCCTGGAGCACGGCTACGGCGTACTGATCGAGATGGACGCCGACGGCTCCCACCAGCCCGAGGAACTGCCCCGCCTGCTGACCGCCCTCAAGGGCGCCGACCTGGTGCTCGGCTCCCGCTGGGTGCCCGGCGGCCGGGTGGTGAACTGGCCCAGGTCCCGCGAATTCATCTCCCGCGGCGGCAGCATGTACTCCCGCCTCGCGCTCGACCTGCCGCTGCGCGACGTCACCGGTGGCTACCGCGCCTTCCGCCGCGAGACCCTGGAGGGGCTCGGCCTGGACGAGGTCTCCTCGCAGGGCTACTGCTTCCAGGTCGACCTCGCCCGCCGGGCGATCAAGGCGGGCTACCACGTCGTCGAGGTGCCGATCACGTTCGTCGAGCGCGAATTCGGCGACTCCAAGATGAGCCGCGACATCCTGGTGGAGGCGCTCTGGCGGGTCACCACCTGGGGTGTGGGGGAGCGGGTCGGCAAGGTGCTGGGCCGCGACAGGCAGCCCGGCAGAGAGCCGGGCAGGGCGGCCGGCAAGCCGACCGGAGCACCGGCCGAGGCGCCGCCGGACGACGTGCCGGGCGTCAAGCCGGCCGAGAAGGCGGCTGAAGACTCTGCCGAGAAGGTGGCTGAGGGCTCTGCCGGGACGGTGGCCGAGAGCTCTGCCGAGACGGCTGCGCCGTCTGCCGCGAAGGCGACCGAGAAGGCGACCGAGATGGCGACCGAGACGGGCGACAAGCCGACACAGACGCCCGGCGAGAACGCCTGATCGTCCCCTTATGCCGTGCTGAGCCGGGGCCAGGCACACTAGGGGTATGACGACTGGCGCTCAGACCCCCAGGTCCCCCGCCCGGCCCCCGCGCTCCCGCCTGCGCACCTTCCTGCCGCTGGGCATCGCCGCGTGGCTCGTGCTGGAGATCTGGCTGCTGACCGTGGTCGCGGGCGCCTCCAGCGGGTTCGTGGTCTTCCTGCTGCTGGTGGCGGGCATCGTCCTCGGATCCGTGGTGATCAAGAGCGCGGGCCGCCGGGCCTTCAGGAACCTCACGGAGACCCTGCAACAGCAGCAGGCAGGCGTGATGCCCGAGGCCGCCCGACCGAACAGCGAGGGCAACGGCCTGATGATGCTGGGCGGACTCCTCCTGATACTCCCCGGCCTGATCTCCGACGCGCTGGGCCTGCTCATGCTGTTGCCCCCGGTACAGAAGGCCGTGAGCCGCTACGCGGAGCGGACGGTGGAACGCAAGCTCCGCGAGGCCGGCCCCGGAACCTTGGGCGACGCGTTCCGCCAGGCCCGCATGCGCCAGCCGGGCGGCAAGGTCGTCCAGGGCGAGGTCGTGCGGGACGACCCGGGCGGCGCACCGCAGGACCCGCGTCCTCCGCTGACGCGCTGAGCTCCGCTCCCGCCGACCCGGACCCGCCAAAAACCGCGGGTGCCGTACGTGAAGTTCACGTACGGCACCCGCGGTGTTCGGTTGTGCTGCTTACGGTTTCCCGCTACGCACTCTTGCGACTGTCTCGCGGATGCACCGCGATGTTCATCGCGCCGGAGCGCAGAACGGCCAGTCGCTCCTCGAGGACCTCTTCGAGTTCCTCGCGGGTGCGCCGCTCCATCAGCATGTCCCAGTGCGTACGCGCGGGCTTGGCCTTCTTCTCCTCAGGGCCGTCGCCGTCCACAAGGAGTGCCTGGGCCCCGCAGACCTTGCACTCCCACTCCGGCGGGATCTCCGCCTCGACCGAGAAGGGCATCTCGAATCGATGCCCCTTCTCGCATGCGTACTCCACGGCCTGGCGCGGGGCCAGGTCGATGCCGCGGTCCGTCTCGTAGCTGGTCACCACGAGGCGCGTGCCGCGAAGAGCTCGCTCACTCATGAATCGTGCCTCCCGGGCTTGTCGCCCACAGGACAGGTGTCGCTGTCGTCGTCATCCGGTCAACGTCCGGGCGGCGGTAAAGATTCCCGTCCCGACTCCCGTTCCGGGCGTCTGCGTCGCCGTCGCAGTCGCAGCCTTGCAACCAGTGCAGTACCCGCCGACGTCCGGTTTGTCACCTCTGCTAGCAGATGTGGCATAGCGTTTCGGCACCTTTGACGCGCAGTAACGGTACGCCTGGCAGGCCAAACGCGTACACTACAGCCTTTCGCGCCAAGTGCTAAATCCTTTCGGGTACCGGGTTGCCCGCGTCGCCGATGGCCCGCCGTACCGGGACCCGCGCGAGCAGCACGAAACCGATGACGAAGAACGCCACCAGCGAGATGATCGCGTCGCGGTAGCTCCCGGTCAGCTGGTAGGTGAGCCCGAACAGCAGCGGCCCGAGCCAGCTCATCCCGCGGTCGCTCAGCTCGTACGCCGAGAAGTACTCCGCCTCCTTGCCGGGCGGGACCAGGTGGGAGAACAGCGAGCGGGACAGCGCCTGACTGCCGCCCAGGACGAGTCCGATCCCGGCGGCCAGCATGAAGAACCACGCCGGCTTTCCCGCCGGCAGGAAGTAGCCGGCCGCGAGCGTGACCGTCCAGGCGACCAGCGACCCGAGGATCGTGCGCTTCGCCCCGTACGTCCGGGCCAGCCGGCCCAGCGCCAGTGCGCCCGCGACCGCCAGCAACTGGACCAGCAGGACGGCCACGATGAGCGTGGACTGCCCGAGGCCCAGCTCCTCGGAGCCGTAGACCGAGGCCTGGGAGATCACCGTCTGGATGCCGTCGTTGTAGACGAGGTACGCCAGCAGGAAGGCCAGGGTCAGCGGGCGGCGCCGCATGTCGCGGACGGTCGCCGCGAGCTGCCGGAACCCGGGCAGGGTGGCTTCCCGCGCGGGAACGCGGCGGTCCCGCAGCCGTCTCAGCGGGATGAGCGCGAAGGCGCCCCACCACAGGCCTGCCGACGCCAGACAGACCCGGACCGCCGCGCTCTCGCTCAGCCCGAAGGAGTCGTGGGCCGTGTACAGGACCAGGTTCGCGATCAGGACCAGTGCCCCGGCCGCGTACCCGAAGGCCCAGCCGCGGGAGGAGACCGCGTCGCGTTCCTCGGGCGGGGCGATCTGGGGCAGGTAGGAGTTGTAGAGCATCATCGCGACGGACTGCGCGGCGTTGGCGACGACCAGGAGCAGCCCGCCGAGCAGGTAGCGGTCGCCGTCGAGGAAGAACATGCCGGTCGTGGCCGCGGCTCCGGTGTACGCGGCGGCGGCCAGCAGCGGCTTCTTGCGGCCCGAGCGGTCGGCCGCGGCACCCACCAGGGGCATCACCAGGACCGCCGCGATCACCGAGAGGGACACGGAGTACGCGAAGAACGACCCGGCCCGCACGGGTATGCCCAGCGGGTGGACGTACCCGTCCGCATCCGCGGCCGACTCGGCGACCGACGTCAGATAGGGGCCCAGGAACACGGTGAGCACGCTCGTCGAGTAGACGGAGCACGCCCAGTCGTAGAAGTACCAGCCGCGCTGCTCGCGTCGACGGTCGTCGGCGCCGTCGGCCTCGTCCGTCCGCAGGGTGTCGGTGCCCACCCGTGCCCTCGCTTCCCCGTGCACGCGCGACGTCCCGGGTCCGCTCGGCGGGTCTCAGACGGTCCCCGGACGGTCTCAGACCCAGACGCCGCGGTCCTCCATGACCTTGCGCAGTGTGTCGATGTGATCGGTCATGATGCCATCCACGCCCAGGTCGAGGAGCCGGTGCATGCGGGCGGGGTCGTTCACCGTCCAGACGTGCACCTGGAGCCCGCGCGCGTGGGCGGTGCGCACGAAGCGGTGATCCACCACCTGGATGCCCGACTGGGCCTCGGGCACCTGTGCGGCCACCGCAGAGCGGCGCGGCGCGGCCGGGACGCCCCAGGAGCGCAGCCGCAGGTCGAGGATGCCCCGGGTGCCGTACGAGGTGGCCAGGCGCGGGCCGGCCAGGCGCTGGGCGCGGACGACGCGGGCCTCGGAGAAGGAGCCGACGCAGATCCGGTCCCAGGTGTCCGTCCGCTCGATCAGGTCCAGGAGCGGCAGCAGCGCCGGCTCCGCCTTCACGTCGATGTTCCAGCGCACCCGGGGGAAGGTCTCCAGGAGTTCCTCGAAGAGCGGCACCGGCTCCACGCCCGCCACGCGCGCGCGGCGCACCTTCTCCCACGTGAGGTCGGCGATGCGGCCGGTCCCGTCCGTCACTCGGTCCAGGGTGGCGTCGTGGAAGGCGACGAGCTTGCCGTCCCGCGTGGCGTGGACGTCCGTCTCGATGTACCGGTAGCCCGTCTCGACCGCGCGCCGGAACTGCCGCAGCGTGTTCTCCAGGCCGTCCGCGGCACCGCCCCGGTGGGCGAAGGCGATCGGGCCGGGATGGTCCAGGTAGGGGTGGCGTATCGCGGTGGTCACCGACGCAGTATCGCGCGCCGGGGTTGACCGGCGGCAACCACCGTGCTGCCGCCCGGTGCCGGGGGAACGGCGAACGCGCGGAGGAACACCTGGGCGAGCGGGCCGATGGACACGGCGTACAGCAGGGTGCCGGCGCCGACCGTGCCGCCGAGGGCGAAGCCCGTCACCACGACGGTGATCTCGACGGCGGTCCGCACCAGGCGTACCGAGAGCCCCGTGCGCTGGTTCAGCCCGGTCATCAGTCCGTCGCGCGGGCCCGGACCGAACCGGGCGGCGATGTACAGCCCGGTCGCCGCGCCGTTCAGGACGATCCCCGCCACCATCATGGTGATCCGCGGAATCCAGCCGTGGGCGTCGGGCACGACGGTCAGCGTCGCGTCCATCGCGGCGCCGATCACCAGCACGTTGGAGACCGTGCCGAGGCCCGGCCGCTGGCGCAGCGGTATCCACAGCAGCAGCACCGCCGCGCCGAGGAGGGTCAGCACCAGGCCCATCGACAGGCCGGTGCGCTCCGCGAGGCCCTGGTGCAGCACGTTCCACGGCTCCAGGCCGAGACCCGACCTGACCAGCAGCGCCGAGCTCGCGCCGTACAGCACCAGGCCGCCGTAGAGCTGTGTCAGTCGCCGGGGGAGCTGCCGATGCCCCGGTTGCCTGCTCTGCCTGGTCTGCCTGCTCTGCCTGGTCTGCCTGGACAAGATGTGCCCCCCTGGGTCGTGGTAGTGGCCTGCCGCATGACACCCTGTGGCTTGAGAAGGTGAGCCAACCATGGCCAATTCGGGGAAGGTGGACTGATTTCCATGGCGCAGTGGACCTCGGCCGTGGGGGCGGGACAGCTGGCCCGGCTGCTCGGCTCCCAGCAGGACCGCCCGGCCGGACCCGGCACCCGTCGCCCACCCGCCTATCGTGCGCTCGCCGATGGCATCCGGCTCCTGGTGCTCGAAGGACGCGTACCGGTCGCCGCCCGGCTGCCCGCCGAACGCGAACTGGCCCTGTCCCTGACCGTCAGCCGCACCACGGTCGCCGCCGCCTACGAGGCACTGCGCGCCGAAGGCTTCCTGGAGTCCCGGCGCGGCGCGGGCAGCTGGACCGCCGTACCGGCCGGGAACCCCTTGCCGGCGCGCGGTCTGGAGCCGCTGCCGCCCGAGGCGCTCGGCTCGGTGATCGACCTCGGCTGCGCGGCACTGCCCGCGCCCGAGCCCTGGCTCACCCGTGCCGTGCGGGGCGCCCTGGAGGAGCTTCCCCCCTACGCGCACACCCACGGCGACTATCCGGCCGGACTGCCCGCACTGCGCGCGATGATCGCCGAGCGCTACACCGCGCGCGGGATCCCGACCATGCCCGAGCAGATCATGGTGACCACGGGGGCGATGGGCGCCATCGACGCCATCTGCCACCTCTTCGGGGGGCGCGGTGAGCGCATCGCGGTGGAGTCGCCTTCGTACGCCAACATCCTCCAGCTGATGCGCGAGGCCGGGGCCCGGCTGGTCCCCGTCGCGATGGCGGAGGGGCTCACCGGCTGGGACGTGGACCGCTGGCGCCAGGTGCTGCGCGAGGCGGCGCCCCGCATCGCCTACGTCGTCGCCGACTTCCACAACCCCACGGGTGCGCTCGCCGACGAGGACCAGCGGCGGCGGCTGGTGGACGCCGCCCGCTCGGCGGGGACGGTGCTCGTGGCCGACGAGACGATGAGCGAGCTGTGGCTGGACGACGAGGTCGAGATGCCGCGCCCCGTGTGCGCCTTCGACCCGGCCGGGTCCACGGTCGTCACCGTCGGCTCCGCCAGCAAGGCCTTCTGGGCCGGGATGCGCATCGGCTGGGTCCGCGCCGCGCCCGACGTGATCCGCAGCCTGGTCGCCGCGCGCGCGTACGCCGACCTGGGCACGCCCGTACTGGAGCAGCTGGCCGTGAACTGGCTCTTCAGCACCGGCGGCTGGGAACAGGCCGTCCAGGTGCGGCGCGAGCAGGCCCGCCAGAACCGGGACGCGCTGGTGACCGCGGTACGGCGGGAGCTGCCCGACTGGGAGTTCGAGGTGCCGCGGGGCGGGCTCACCCTGTGGGTGCGGACCGGTGGCCTGTCGGGCTCGCGGCTGGCCGAGGCGGGGGAGCGGGTGGGGGTCCGGGTCCCGTCCGGACCGCGTTTCGGGGTCGACGGGGCCTTCGAGGGCTACGTCCGGCTGCCGTTCACCGTAGGCGGCGCGGTGGCCGAGGAGGCGGCGGTGCGCCTGGCCGCGGCGGCCCGGCTGGTGACGAACGGGGGCGCCGGGGGCGGCGAGGCACCGCGGACGTTCGTGGCGTAACGAGGCGTGGAGCAGGGTGTGGAAGAGGGCGCAGAGAGAAGGGGGCGCAGAGAGAGCAGAGAGAAGGGGGCGCGGCGCCGGTGGCGAAGCCGGGGCGGCGGCGTGGCCGCTCCGGTCCGGCCAAGCCCGGTCCGGTCCGGTCGGGTGTCCGGTGGCGGGCGTCAGGTGCCAGCTGTCAGGAAGCCTCCGCCGCGACCGCCTTGGCCGCAACAGTCTCCGCCGGAATAGGCTCCGCCGGAATGGGTTCCGCCGGGACGGGCTCCGACGGAACCGGATCCACCATCGCCTTCACCGCCGTCGTCTCCCTCGCTGCCGGGGCCGGCTCGGCGTCCGTCGCCGGCTTCTTCAGCCCGGTCCCGGCCTCGGGCCTGGCCGGGGGATCCTTCTTGTCGGTGGAGACGGGCTCCGGTTCCGGCTCCGTCGCTTCCGGCGCCTCCGCGGGGATCGGCGCCCGTTCCCCGTCCGCCGGCGTCGTGCGCGGTGGGAGCAGGTCCAGCACCGCCTGCCGGTGGGCCTCGCTCGTCGCGTCGTCGTAGGGGTCCGGCGTGGCCGGGACCTGGAGGCGGTGCACCGGGCCGGTTCCCAGACGGGCGTAACCCCGGCCGGGCGGGACCTGGTCGACGGGGGTGGTGTGCGGGGGAGCGCCCAGCACGGTCGTCAGCTCGTCCGCCGTGGCCGGGCCGAGGACGACACGCGCGCGTGTGTGCTGCCGTACGGCGTCGCTGAGGCTGTCCAGGGCGTCCAGCTGATCGGCGACGACCACGGTCACGTGTGCGGCGCGGCCGTGCCGCAGCGGGATCTGGAGCAGGGACTGCGGGTCCCGGCGGCCGTCCGCGGCGGCCAGGTGCGCGAACGCGCTCGGCCGGTCCACGAAGACCCACAGCGGCCGCCTGGTGTCGTCGGGTGCCGGCCGGCCCTCCTGGCGGGCACGGTTGACGGAGATCAGCCGGCGTTCCGTCTCGGCGGCGGCCCACTCGAGGCTGGTCAGCGCCCCGGTGAGGCCGCACTCGACGGCCAGGACGCCGTCCCGGCCGACCAGGCAGGCGTACTCACCGGTGCCGCCGCCGTCGACGATCAGCAGGTCGCCGTGGTGCAGGGCCTGCAGCGCGACCGAGCGCAGCAGGGTGGACGTGCCGGTTCCGGGCTGTCCCAGGACCAGCAGGTGGGGCTCGGTCGAGCGGACTCCGGTGCGCCAGACGACCGGCGGCACGTCGCGCCGCTCCTCGCCGTGGGTGAGCGGGAGGGTGCGCTGGACCCGGGTCGGGTCGGTGAAACCGAGGACGGTCTCGCCGGGCGCCGTCACGAAGCGCTGGGCGGCGATGTCGGTGGGGAGCGCCGCGAGCACGTCGACGGAGAGGTGGTTGGCCTCCTCGTCCCACGTGAAGTGGTACTCCCGGCCCCGGCCGGACTTCGCGGCGAGCAGGTGCTCGATCCGGGCGCGGGCCTCGGCCTCCCCGTCGGTGAAGTACGCCGGGTAGCGGATGACAAGGTGGGCGAAGCGGCCGGTGTCGTCGAACTCGTACGCCGGGAACGCCTTCTCCCACGCCCCGCCGTGGGCGTACAGGGGGTCGGGGTCCTCGGCGACGGAGAAGTACGGGACGAGCGCCTCGTAGAGCGACGTCAGGCGCCTGGTCTGGGAGGCGTCGGGGCCCTCCGGCTCGGGTGGGGTGCGGTCCCTGCCCTGCCATGCTGCCGCCGCCATCAGAGTGATGACGGCGAGCAGCGGGCCGTACGGCACGAGTGCCACGACCAGGACCACCGAGGCCGCCAGGAACAGCAGCGCGCCGCGCCGGTCCTTGGGGGTCTCGCTCCATCTGCGCCGCGCGGCCGCGGCCAGGCGGCGCAGACCGCGGGCGATCGTGATCAGCGGCTGGAGGACGTCGGTGGCGCTGTCGGCCGCCGTCCGGGCCAGCTCCCGGCTCCGGGCGAGCTGTGCGCCGCCGTTGCTCAGAATGCGGGGGAGGGGCCGCCGGGCCACTGCTGCCTCCTGGAATCGCGTACGTGCGTACGTGCGGGTGTTCGGACGGGGGAGAGGGCCTCAGAACTTGATTCCGCCGAGGAGGCCCGCCAGGCTCTCGCCGCCTGCCTTGATGCTCGGGGCGATGGCCGTACTCGCCAGATAGAACCCGAACAGGACGGCGACCAGCGCGTGCGAGGCCTTGAGGCCGTCCTTGCGGAAGAAGATGAAGACGACGATGCCGAGCAGGACCACGCCTGAGATCGAGAGGATCATGTGAGTTCTCCTGGTTCGCGGGGACAGTCACCATGAGTACTTCCAGGCTCACAGCATGTATCCATACGATAAAAGGTGCAAATGGGGGAAATTCGGCGGAATTACCCCAGGTGGCGGAGCGCTCCCTTGGGCCGGTTGAGCAGGGCTGTTGCGCCCGGCGGGTTCCTTGCTGATCTTTACCTCGGGCACTTCGGCTCATGTGCCGCACGAGCCAGTACCCTGGCGATTCACTCGTACGGCCGCGCCGCTCGCGGCCGTACGCGCACACAGTCCCCGACGTCCGTCACGTTCGAGACGTCCGCAACGTACGCAGTGAGAGGTGGTCCGGCCGATGAGTGAAGCCCCCGACCCGGAGGTCGTGGAGCTGGCGACCAAGATCTTCGATCTGGCCCGGCAGGGGCGGACCGAGGAATTGGTGGCGTATGTGGACGCCGGCGTTCCCGCCAATCTCACCAACGACCGCGGCGACTCCCTCGTCATGCTCGCCGCCTACCACGGGCACGCCGACGCGGTGCGCGCGCTGCTGGCCCGAGGCGCCGAGGCCGACCGCGTCAACGACCGGGGTCAGACCCCACTCGCCGGAGCCGCCTTCAAGGGTGAGACGGAAGTGACCAGGGTGCTTCTGGAGGCGGGCGCGGACCCCTCCGCGGGCACCCCGTCGGCCGTCGACACGGCGCGGATGTTCGCCCGGACGGAGCTGCTGGAGCTGTTCGACGCCCAGTGACCGGACGCCGGCCCGGAACCTCTCCGGGGCCGCTCCGCACTTTCTGACCAGGGAAAACACGAAAAACGGGGGAGGCGGTACCGGGCCGCCGAAATTTCGGTCGCGGCAGATGTGACCGCCGGGTCATCATGACGACGTGGTTCACGGACGCGATGGCTGGGCAGGTGTTGCCGCACCGCGCGGGCCGTGACACGGCCCGCACGGGCCATCGACGAGAGGCAGAGGAACATGGTCTTCAGCAAGCAAGAGACGGCGGGCGCTCCGACGTGTTGGCGCACGGCCAGGTAACGCGTGTTCCCCGGTTGCGTCGACGCTTGATGTGAGGCTGTTTCCCATGTTCGATCCGGTCATAGCGCCCAGCGGTACGCTGCTCGGCCTGCTTCAGCGGGGTCGCGGCGACGGCACGCTGCACGCGCTCACCGCTCCGCGCGCCGAAGCGCTCGCGGCACTGAACCACTGTGTGCTGCACGACCCCCGCCACGACTGGCAGGTCGAGAACCGCTCCCTCTACTACGCCCGCCTCTACCTCGACCTGAACGGCGAGCTGGACGCGATCGAGGCCCATCTCTTCGACCCCGAGGACATCCTCGACGGCGACGAGTCACGCACCGGGCTCGCCCTCGCGGTCCTCGGCCACCTCGCCTCCTACGGCAGGCTGGACGCGCTCGAGCTGTTGCGCGGGTACGCCGCCCACGGCGTCAACTGGGCGTGGGCCCTCGACGAGCTGGCCCTGCGCGACGACGACGCCGGACTTCGCGCCCTCGCCGCCCCCGTCCTGGCACGCTTCCCGCGCGACGCCGAGGGCGACGCCGAGCTGGCCGTCGCCGTGCGGGACGCCTTCGAACCCCGGCCCTGGCGACTGTGGGCCGACGACCCCCGCGAATCGATCGCCACGCGCGTGCGTGCCGCCCACGAGGCGGGCTCCTTCGACCGCTGGCAGCGGCAGATGAGTCCCACCGGACCGCGTCCGGGCTGGAGTGTGCGGGCCGTGTTCGAGTGGGCCCAGCAGGGCGTCGAGCGCGGCGCCGCGCTCCATGTGCCGGCCGCCCGGTGTCTCACGGCCGTCGCCGGCCCCGAGGACCGGCCCGAGATCGTCGAGGCCGCGCGGTCCGGCGACGAGGGTGCCCGCTGTACCGCCCTGCGCTATCTCGCCGACGGCAACGATCCGGACGCCCTCGACCTGATCGAGGGCGCCGTGAGCACCGGCTCGACGCCGGTCGTGGAGGCGGCCGTCGCCGCTTTCGAGCGGATGCGCAGCCTCGCCGCCGTCGACCTGGCGCGCCGCTGGGTGCACCGGCCCGACGCCCTGGGCGCCGCCGCCGGACGCGTACTCGCCTGCCGGGGTGGAGCGCAGGACCGCGACCTCGTCCTCGCCGCACTGCGGGAGGCGGTACGCGGTGAAGGCCCCGACGCTTCGACCCTGTGGACCCTCGTCGACGGCACCGGCCGGCTCGGCATCGCCTGCGCCGCCCCCGTACTGCGGCACATCTACCGTGAGACGGCCTCCTCCCACCTGCGCGGCCGGGCGGCCCGCGCGCTGGCCGCCACCGACCCGTCCTTCGCCGCCGGCTTCGCCATCGAGTGCCTGTGGGACTGCGAGGAGACGACGCGCGAACTCGCCGCCCGCCATGCCGAGACCGGCGACAACCGCGTCGTCGAACGGCTGCGCAGGCTCGCCGCCGACCCGGCCGAGGAGGACGAGGTCCAGACGGCCGTGCGCAGCCGCTTCGGACCGGACGCGCCCGCCGTGTGAGCGGGCGGCGACCCGTCCCCGCGCGAGGAGCGGGGACCGTGGTCGAGCGAGGGGCGGGGACCGTGGTCGAGCGAGGGGCGGGGACCGTGGTCGAGCAGGTGGGTCACCGTCGGTGAGTGAGCACTGCCGTCGCGCCGCCCGCCGGTGGCGGCCCGTCGGGCGGCAGGCGGCCCACCAGATGAACGACGGGTGACCCGCGGGGCAGGCGGGCATGGCCGCGGGCCGACCCGCTCGGGTGGGCAGGTCAACGCTCATGGGACGTTCCTCGCCAGGAAAGATCGACGTTGACGCGAGCACGTCCAATCCGGCGACAACACCGGTATGCGTGTCGTCATCGTGACCGAATCCTTTCCCCCCGATGTGAACGGCGTCGCCCACTGCGCGCTCCAGACCGCCCGGCACCTCGTCGACCGCGGTCACGACTGCGTCGTCGTGGCTCCGGCCACCGCTCCCGGCGGCGAGGCGGACACCTCCGCCCCGTGCCCCCTCGTCCGGATCCCCTCCCTCCCGCTCCCCGGCTACCACCAGGTCCGCGTCGCCCTGCCCAGCCGGCGCGTGGCCGCCGCGATCGCCGAGCACCGCGCCGACCTCGTCCACCTGGCCAGCCCGTTCGTCCTCGGCGTCCGGGGCATGGCCGCCGCGACCCGGCTCGGCGTCCCCGCCGTAGCCGTCTACCAGACCGACCTCGCCGGATACGCCCGTACGTACATGGGGGCGGGCGAGGCCGCGGCCTGGCGGCGCATCCGTTCCGTGCACGCCGCCGCCGACCTCACTCTCGCCCCGTCCAGTGCGGCCCTGCGCGACCTTCGGGCGCACGGTGTGCCCCGGGCCGTGCTGTGGCCGCGCGGGGTGGACACCGCCCGCTTCCGGCCCGGCCGGCGAGACGAGGCACTGCGCCGTGAACTGGCCCCGGACGGTGAGCTGATCGTCGGCTACGTCGGGCGGCTCGCCCCCGAGAAGCAGGTGGAGCTGCTGTCCGGCGTCTGCGGCCTGGACGGCGTGCGCGTCGTGGTCGTCGGCGACGGGCCCAGCCGGACCGGCCTGGAGCGGGCGCTGCCGGGCGCGGTGTTCCTCGGCCGCCGTACCGGCGACGAACTCGCCCGGGTCTTCGCCTCACTCGACGTGTTCGCGCACACCGGCCCCTTCGAGACCTTCTGCCAGACCGTGCAGGAGGCCATGGCGAGCGGGGTGCCCGTCGTCGCGCCCGCGGCCGGCGGCCCGCTGGACCTCGTCACCCACGGGCACACCGGGGTGCTCGTGCCGCCCCGCGACGCCGCCGCCGTACGGGACGCGGTGTGGTCCCTGTCCGCCGACCCCGCGCTGCGGGCCGCGTACGGGGCGGCCGGGCGGGCGGCCGTCGAGGGGCGGACCTGGGCGGCCGTCGGCGACCGGCTGATCGGGCACTACTCGGACGTGCTGGCCTCGCGGAAGGCGGTGCTCGCGGCATGAGCGCGCTGCGGATCGTCCGGCTCGCCAACTTCGTCGCCCCCGCGTCCGGCGGCCTGCGCACCGCCCTGCGCGAGCTGGGCAGGGGCTACCGGGAGGCCGGGCACGACCCCGTCCTCGTCGTCCCCGGCGAGCGAGCCGACGACCGGGAGACCGAACAGGGCCGGGTCATCACCCTCCCGGGACCGCTGCTGCCGGGCGCCGGCGGATACCGGGTCCTGACCGACAGGCGGCGCGTGGCCGCGCTGCTGGAGGAACTGGCCCCCGACCGGTTGGAGGTGTCCGACCGTACGACGCTGCGCTGGACCGGCAAGTGGGCCCGGCGGGCCAGGGTCCCCGCCGTGATGGTCTCCCACGAGACCACCGACGGGGTGCTGCGTGCCTGGGGCCTGCCCGAGCGGACCGCCCGGCGCACCGCCGACGCCCTCAACGCCCGTACGGCGCACACCTACGCACGCGTGGTGTGCACCACGGAGTTCGCCGAGCGGGAGTTCGCCCGCATCGGGGCCCGCAACGTCGTACGGGCGCCCCTGGGCGTCGATCTGACCGGGCGGCACCCGGCGTTGCGCGATCCGGGGCTGCGCGCCCGGCACGCGCGCGTGGACGAGACCCTGCTGGTGATGTGCTCCCGGCTGTCCGTCGAGAAGCGGCCCGGCACGGCACTGGACGCGCTGGCGGCGCTCCGGCGGCGCGGCGACCGGGCGGTACTGGTCGTGGCCGGGGACGGGCCGTTGCGCCCGCGGCTCGAACAGCGGGCGCGGGAGCGTGGGCTGCCGGTGACCTTCCTCGGGCATGTCGCCGACCGTGGGCTGCTCGGCGCGCTCCAGGCGTCCGCCGACGTGTGCCTGGCGCCCGGACCGGCCGAGACCTTCGGACTCGCCGCGCTGGAGGCGATGGCGTGCGGCACGCCCGTGGTGGCGAGCCTGTCGTCGGCGCTGCCGGAGGTGATCGGCTCCGCCGGGGCAGTCGCGGCCGACCACGGGGAGGCCTTCGCGGACGCCGTGGACCTGCTCCTCGAACGCCTGGAGGCGGACCGGCGGGAGGCGGCACGCGCGCGTGCGGAGTGTTTCGGCTGGGACTCGGCGGTCGAGGCGTTCCTGGCCGCGCACGACGCGACGGCTCCCGCCCAACCGGTGTCGCCGGAGGCCGTGTCATGAGACGCGTCCGGTTCGTGGCCCTCGGCGACTCGCTGACCGAGGGCGTGGGCGACCCGCTGGGGAACGGGTGGCGCGGCTGGGCGGCGCTGCTCGCCGCAGGACTCGCCGAGGAGCCCGCGGAGTTCACCAACCTCGCCCGCAGCGGGGCGCAGACCCGTGACGTGGCCGAGCGGCAACTGCCGGCCGGCATCGCCCTGCGCCCCGACGTCGTGTCCGTCGTCGTCGGCGTCAACGACACCCTCCGCCGCACCTTCGACCTCGGCGCCGTCGCCGCCCGGCTCGACACGGTGTACGGCGCCTGCACCGCGCGGGGTGCGCTGCTGCTCACGGCGTGCCTGCCGGACCCCGGGGCGATGCTGGGGCTGCCGGGCGTGCTGGCCCGCCCGCTGGCCCGGCGGCAACGGGCGGTCAACGCCGTGGTGCACGCCCTGTCCGACCGGTACGGGGCCGTGCACCTGCATGCGTGCGAGGGCGACTGGATCACGGACCGTGCGATGTGGAGCGCGGACCGGCTGCACCCCGGCGAGCTGGGCCACCGGCAGCTGGCCCTGCGCTTCCACGCACTGCTCGCCGAGCGTGGCGACGCCACCGGCCCTGCGCCCTCACCGGACAACGAGTTCCCCGCCCCGTCCCGGTCGGCGAACCTGTGGTGGCTGGCCACCGCCGGCACCGGCTGGGTGGCCAGGCGTTGCACCGACCTGCTGCCCCAACTGGTGACCCTGGCCGCCGACGAACTGCGGCACCACGCGCGCGGGACGAGCGCCCGGCTCGACCTGCGCACGTCCGCCGCGGTCTCCGCCGCCCTGGCGGCCGTGGCGACGCCGGAGCGGCCGGAGGCGGCGTGACGGGGCGTGTCCGGATACGGGAGTCGGGGGGAAGGCGGCACGGCGGTGTGTGCGCCGGTCCCGTACGGCAGTGCGGCGCCGTGGCGCCGTGGGTGTCGGGACACGGCGGGCGTCGGCCGCCCGTGCCGGTCCGGGTTGTGTGTACTGGTCCGGGTTGTACGGGCTGTACGTACGGGTATGAGTCGTACGTGCGAGTACGGGTTCAGGTGCGGGTACGGGCCCACGTGCGGGTACGGGCCGACGTGTTGGGCGCGTCGCCGGGCCGCGTACGCCCCTACCCGGCCGTACACCCCACCCGCCCGCACGGACCGCCCTCGCCGCACCGGCGCACCGCGTTCCCGCCCGCGTCAGCCCCTGCGCACGGTCACGAAGCGCACCGGTGTCCCCGGTACCGCCTGGGCCGCCGCCGGGAGGTCGGTGGCGCGGGCGACGCCGATCACCGGGTAGCCGCCGGTCGTCGGATGGTCGGCCAGGAACACGACCGGTCTGCCGTCGGGCGGCACCTGCACCGCCCCCAGGACCATGCCCTCACTGGGAAGTTCGCCCGTGCGGGAGCGTTGCAGGGCGGGTCCGTCCATGCGCAGTCCGATGCGGTTGCTCGCGGGCGACACCCGATAGGTGCGCGAAACGAACGTCCGTACCGCCTCCGGCGTGAACCAGTCGGCCCGCGGGCCCCGCGTGACGTGCAGGACCAGCTCCGTCGGGGGAGCCGGCTGCGGGGTGACGTCCACGCGCGCGTGCTGCCCGTGCGGTCGCCCCAGGGGCAGCACCATGCCGTCCGTGAGGGGCGGCGGCCCGAGGCCGGACAGCAGGTCGGTGGAGCGGCTGCCGAGGACCGCCTCGACGAGGACGCCGCCCGTGACGGCCACATAGGTGCGGACGCCGGAGTCGGCCGCCCCGACGTCCACCAGCGCACCGGCCGGCACGCCGACAGGCGCGCCCCAGGGCACCGGCCGGCCCTCCACCGTCACCGGGCACGGAGCGCCGCCGGCCGCCACCGTCACCGCACACCGCGGGCGCAGGGCACAGCCGGTCAGCGTGGTCTCCAGGACGGCGGCGTCGGGCGGGTTGCCGACCAGCCGGTTCACCAGCGCCGCCGCCGGCGCGTCGAGTGCCCCGGAACGGGGGACCCCTAGGTGCGCATGGCCGGGGCGTCCCCGGTCCTGCACGGTGGTCAGGGCCCCGGCCCGGACGACGGCGAGCGCACGGTCCGTCATGAACCCCCCTGGCGTCCGCGGGACACGAAGCGCACGCGCGTGCCCGGCGACAGCAGCGCCGCCGGCACGCGCGTGTGGTCCCACAGCACGGCGTCCGTGGTACCGATCAACTGCCAGCCGCCCGGCGACGAGCGCGGGTACACGCCCGTGTACGGCCCCGCAAGCGCCACCGAACCCGCCGGGACGGCGGTGCGCGGGGTGCCCCGGCGCGGGGCGTCGTACCGCGCGGGCAGACCGGTCAGATAGCCGAAGCCGGGTGCGAACCCGCAGAAGGCGACCCGGAACTCGGTGCCCGCGTGGATGCGCGCCACCTCCTCCTCCGCCACTCCCCAGTGCGCGGCGACGTCGGCCAGGTCCGGACCGTCGTAGCGGACCGGGATCTCGACGACGGGCCCCGTGCGCGGGGGAGCGGGCGGTACCTCGGCGGCGGTCAGCTCGAACGCGAGGCGGGCCGGATCGGTGAGGCCGTCGAGGAGGACGGTGCGGGCCGCCGGGACGATCTCCCGGGCCGAGAGCGTGCCCTCCGCGCGGCGCCGCAGCAGCTCCGCGTGCAGTGCCTCGGCCTCCTCGCCCGAGGAGACCTCGACGAGCAGGGCGTCGTCACCGACGGGCAGGACGTTCATGCGAAGGCCTCCACGCGCACGCCGGAGGCCTCCAGCCGCTCCCGCACCCGGCGCGCCAGCTCCACCGCACCCGGCGTGTCGCCGTGCACGCACAGGGAACGTGCGTGGACGCCGACCCGCGCCCCCGAGCGGGCGGTGACGGTGCCGGAGACGGCCAGCCGCACCGAGCGTGCCACGACGGCGTCCGGGTCGGCGACCACGGCGCCCTCCTGTCCGCGCGGCACGAGCGTGCCCTCGTCGGTGTACGCGCGGTCCGCGAACGCCTCCGTGACGACGGGGAGCCCGGCCCGGCCCGCCAGTTCCAGCACACGCGAGCCGGGCAGCCCCAGCACGGGCAGGGTGCCGCCCGCGAGGACCACCCCGTCGACGACCGCCGCGGCCTGCTCCTCGTCCCGTACCACCCGGTTGTACAGGGCGCCGTGTGGCTTGACGTACGCCACGCGCGTGCCCGCCGCCCGGGCGAAGACCTCCAGGGCGCCGATCTGGTAGGCCACCTCGGCCGCCAGCTCGCCGGGCGGCACGTCCATCGCGCGCCGCCCGAAACCGGCCAGATCCCGGTAGGAGACCTGTGCGCCGACACGCACGCCCCGCTCGGCCGCCGACTCGCACACCCGCCGCATGGTCGCCGGGTCTCCGGCGTGGAAGCCGCAGGCCACGTTGGCGCTGGTGACGACCGAGAGCAGGCCCTCGTCGTCGGTGAGCCGCCAGCGGCCGAAGCCCTCGCCGAGGTCGGCGTTGAGGTCGATCGAGGTCATGTCTCCAGTGTCTCCGGTGTCTCCGGTGGGTCTCCGGTTGCCGTTGCCGTTGCCGTTGCCGTTGCCGTTGCCGTTGCCGTTGACGATTCCGTTCCGCTTCCCCTTCCGCTTCCCCTTCCGTTCCGGGACGGGTCCCCCCCCCGGCTCCGCCGTCAGATCACGCGGTACTGCTCGTCACGGGCGTCCGTGAGGAACATCTGCCCCGGCGCGTGGGTGAGGGCGAACGGCGGACGCGAGGCCATGACCGCCGCCTGCGGGGTCACTCCGCAGGCCCAGAACACCGGGATGTCGTCCGGCCCGATGTCCACCGGGTCGCCGAAGTCAGGCCGGCCCAGATCGTCGATGCCCAGCGCCGACGGGTCGCCGCAGTGCACCGGGCTGCCGTGCACCGCGGGGAGCAGGCTGGTCTCGTGGATCGCCGCCGACAGGTGGGCGGGCGGCACCGGGCGCATGGACACCACCATCGGCCCGCGCAGTCGCCCGGCGGGACGGCACTGCCGGGTGGTGACGTACATGGGGACGTTGCGACCCTGCTCGACATGGCGGACCGGGACTCCGGCCGCGGTGAGCGCCCACTCGAAGGTGAAGCTGCACCCGATCAGGAACGACACCAGGTCGTCCCGCCAGTGGGCGCGTACGTCCGTCGGCTCGTCCACCAGCTCGCCGTCCCGCCACACCCGGTAGCGCGGCAGATCGGTGCGCAGGTCCGCGCCGTCGGCGAGCGAGGTGGTCCATGACCCGGCGTCCGTGACGTCGAGCACCGGGCAGGGCTTCGGGTTGCGGGTGCAGAACAGCAGCATGTCGTACGCCCAGTCGGCGGGCACCGAGATCAGGTTGGCCTGGGTGTGGCCGGCCGCGGCCCCGGCCGTGGGTCCGGTCAGCCCTTCCCGGAAGCGGGAGCGGGCCGTTCTCGGGCTCCACGCGCGCGCGTACTCGTCGGCGAGGACGATCGGCCGGTCGTCGGCCATGTGGTGCGAGCGGTTCACGTCAGTTCCTTTCCGCGTGTCTCCGGCAGCCCCAGCAGAGCCAGCGCCGCGATGCCGTAGCCGATGGCGCCGAAGACCAGCGCGCCGCCCACGCCCCAACTGTCGGCCAGAAAGCCGACCGTGGTCGGGAAGACGGCGCCCACGGCGCGCCCGGTGTTGTACGTGAAGCCCTGCCCCGCGCCCCGTACCGCCGTCGGGTACAGCTCGCTCAGATACGAACCGAAGCCGCTGAAGATCGCCGACATGCAGAAGCCGAGCGGGAAACCGAGCACCAGCAGCAGCGTGTTGGCGCCGCTGGGGATGTTCGCGTACGCCAGGATGCACAGCGCCGACAGCAGCGCGAAGAGCCAGATGTTGCGCTTGCGGCCCAGCAGGTCGGTGAGGACGCCGCCGGTGAGGTAGCCGATGAAGGCGCCCGAGATCAGGAACGTCAGATAACCGCCGGTGCCCACGACCGACAGGTCGCGCTCGTCCTTCAGATAGGTCGGGACCCAGGTGGCGAGGGTGTAATAGCCGCCCTGGACGCCGGTGGAGAGCAGACTGGCGAAGAGTGTGATCCGCAGCAGGCCCGGCGAGCCGGCCGTGCCCGGCTTGAAGATCGCCGCGAACGAGCCCTTCGCCGGGTCCTTCCGGCGGGCCGCGGCGGCCTCGGGCGCGTCCTGGACGCTGCGCCGCACCCACACCACGAGCACCGCGGGCAGCGCGCCCGTCCAGAACATGATGCGCCACGCGAGGTCGTCACCGGCCAGCGAGAACACCAGCGTGTACACGACCACCGCCAGTCCCCACCCGACGGCCCAGGAGCTCTGGATCGCGCCGAGCGTGCGACCGCGGTGCTTGGCGCTCGCGTACTCGGCGACCAGGATCGCGCCGACCGCCCACTCGCCGCCGAAACCGAGGCCCTGCAGGGCGCGGAAGACCAGCAGCGTCTCGTAGTTGGGCGCGAAGCCGCAGGCCACGGTGAACACGGCGTAGGTGATCACGGTGAGCAGCAGTGCCTCGACCCGGCCGACGCGGTCCGCCAGGACGCCCGCGAGGGCGCCGCCGACCGCCGAGACGACCAGCGTGACCGTCGTGAGCAGACCGGTCTGGCCGCTGTCCAGGCCGAAGTACGCGGCCAGCGCGACCATGGTCAACGGCAGGGTGAAGTAGTCGTACGAGTCGAGCGCGTAGCCGCCGAACGCGCCGCCGAAGGCGCGGCGCCCCTGTGGGCCGAGGGCGCGCAGCCAGCCGAACGGGCCGTCGTCCGGGGCGTGTTCACCTGTGCCGGACGGACGGGTGCCGACGGACGGTGCCTGTGGTCGAGGGGGTGTGCTCATGGTGCACCTCGCAGTGGGAGGACGGAGGGTGCTTGCCGAGAGTGAGCCGGTCGGTGCGGCGGCGCGGTGCGCGGAGCGGGCGCCGTGCCGACACTTGAAGGCACCGTAGGGGATCGTTCAACGATCCCTCAATACCCCTGTTGTTTCGTTCTGGTATCTGCGATTGAATTCCGGGCATGGCAGAGCAGTTGACGGGACTGGCGGACGACCGTGCCCTCCTCGGGCGGACCAGCACCGCCGAGCGGGTCTCCGACATCCTCAGAAGCCGGATCGCCGAAGGCTACTTCCCGCCCGGGACCCGGCTGTCGGAGGACAGCATCGGCGGCGCGCTCGGGGTCTCACGCAACACGCTGCGCGAGTCGTTCCGGCTGCTCACCCATGAACGCCTGCTCGTCCACGAGCTCAACCGGGGCGTCTTCGTCCGGGTCCTGACCGTCGAGGACGTCGAGGACATCTACCGCACCCGCGCCCTCGTCGAGTGCGCCGTCGTCAGGGGCCTCGGAGAGCCGCCGTACGTCCTGGACGGACTCGCCGGGGCCGTCGAGGACGGGCGCCGGTCGGCCCGTGAAGGTGACTGGAAAGGTGTGGGTACCGCCAACATCCACTTCCACCGGGAACTGGTGGCCCTGGCCGGCAGCGAACGCACGGACGAACTGATGCGCAGCGTCTTCGCCGAACTGCGCCTCGCCTTCCACGTCGTGGACGACCCTCGGCGCCTGCACGAGCCGTACATCGCGCGCAACGCGGAGATCCTCGACGTCCTGGCTTCCGGCGAGCGGGAGGCGGCGGAGCGGCTTCTCGCGGTCTACCTCGAGAACTCGCTGAAGCGGGTCGTGGAGGTCTACCTGCGGAGGGTCGGGGACGAGGGGTAGCCCACCCACCACGGCCCCCGGCCCCCGGCCCCGGTCTCTGGTCCCCTGGCCCCCCTGGCCCCTCCCGCTCCCCCCGGGAGCGCTCCCGGTTGCGCCCCCGGAGCGCCCGCGGAGCCCGTCGCGTCGGGGCCCAGATGCGTCGTTTGGGTTGTTGTCAGACCGAGGACCTAGTCTGTGCACCGTGACTTCGCCTGCATCGACGGACAGTGTTCCGCCCCAGCTCAGCGCGGGGCCGCGCCCTGCCCCGGGCCCGGCCGCCGACGAGGGGCTGGCGCGGCGGCTGCGTGCGCTCGCCTGCACGGCGCCGCTGCACGACCTCGACGTACGCAAGGCGAACCTCGCGGGTGAGTACTCGGTGTACGGCATGGCCGAGGTCGCCCTCGCCGCCATCGACCTCGTCACGCTGAACATGGACTTCGACACGGGCGCCGACCACGACCAGATAGTGGCCCGGCTGATCCCGCGCGTCGCCGCCCAGGCCCCGGCACGGCCCGCCGCCGAGCACGAGCGGGTGGCCCGCTGGGTCCTGGAGAACCTGATCAACGTCGGCAGCGTCGACCGCGGCTTCCGCGCGGTGTACGGCACCTTCGGGCCGGACGGCACCTATGTGCGCCGCGACTACGACTTCAAGCTGCTCGAAGAGGTCCCCGGTCCCGGCGGCACCGTCTACCTGCGCACCACGGACGAGGCGGTCAACGTCCTCGTCGGTGCCCTGGACACCGACGTCACCAGCGCCCAGATCGCCGCCGAGGTCAAGCTGGAGGTGCTGATCAGCCGGGGCCGCCTCGCCGACGCCCAGCTCGCCGCCGAACAGGCCCGGTACCGGACCGTGCAGTACTCGGAGACCCTGCGCCGGGCCCTGGACGCCACCCGGCGCAACGTCCGCGCGGTGGACTGGCTGAGCGCCGTCCCCGACATGATCGCCGAGGCCCTGGACCACGTCGCCGACAGGTACCGCCACGAGAACGCGATCCTCACCAACATCCGCAAGGCCCGTGACGAGTCCGAGGACCCCGAGCACAAGCGTCGCGCCGCCGAGCTCGTCGACATCGTCAAGGACTGCATCCGCCGCCACACCCAGCTCCAGTCCCGGCTGCTGGAGGCCGGCCCGCTCTTCCGCGCCGAACAGGACCGGCAGGCCTTCGCCACCCCTCTGACGACCTCGGGCCTGGACCTGTACGGCCATCTCGTCGCCCCCGTCCTGCCGCTGCCCCTGGAGCGGGCGCTCCGGGTCACCGACGCCTTCTTCGCGCGCGGCACCGGCCTGCGCACGCCCGTCTCCGTCCGGGTCGGCGACCTCGTCGACATCCTGCTGACCCCGCCCGTGGAGCGGGAGCACCTGGGCGCCGAGATGCCGGAACCCGACCTGATCGCCACCCCGGACGACAGCCGTTTCAGCGAGGAACAGCTGGCCGCGGCCATGGAACTGCTCGACCTGCCGCACGACGCACCGCGCCGGCTGTCGGGGCTGCTGGCCGACGCCCGCACCCGCGACGCCGAGCTGCCGTACCTCGTCGCCCTGCTGGCCGTCCACGCGGCCAGCCCGCCCGTCGGCACCGCCTACCGGCAGGGCGAGCCGAAACTGCTGTTCGCCGTGGACGACGGCACCGAGCTGGACGACCCCGAGTTCGGCGGTGCCGACCTCATCGTCGGCACGGCACTCCTGGACGCGGCGGGGATGGCCGCGGACCGCACGGAGGCGGCATGACGACGCGTCGGCGGCACCGGCGGCAGCCCTCCGAGCACCGTCAGCACCTTGAGCAGCACCCGCACCAAATCGGGCAACACCAGCACCAGCACAGCGAGGAGTACCGACCGTGACCGAGCACGTCGACCGGAGCGAACCGGAGGCGGGTGCCGCGTCGGCCGCCACGGCCGTCACGCCCGCCGACGCCGCCGACGCGGCGCGGCTCGTCGCCTTCGGCCTCCAGCCCAAACTGCTGCCCGCGCGGGACCAGGAGTACGCCGACCTGCTGCGCCGGTACCGCGAGGACCCGCCGTTCGCACGGCTCGCCGACGCCGTCGCCGCCGGCCTCGGACTGATCGTCCTGGAGGTGTCCCCGCGCGCGGGGATGGCCGTGACCGCCGCCGAGGACTCGGTCTTCGCCGTCCGCATGGGCGACTACGCGCGGCGTGCCGCCACCGACTCCGGCGACCGCTTCCTGCACGGCCTCGCCCACCTCGCCGTGGCCGCCATGGCCTACCCGCGCCCCGAGGACCTCGCCGACGACGGCTACATCGGCCGCGTCACGGTCAACGGCGTGGACGCCTTCGTCCGCCAGGCCTGCCGCCGGCTGGAGGAGCGGGCGGAGGAGCAGGGCGAGAACACCGACCCGGCCACCG
The DNA here is from genome assembly GCF_049975785.1 of Streptomyces sp. WG7. NCBI lineage: Bacteria > Bacillati > Actinomycetota > Actinomycetes > Kitasatosporales > Streptomycetaceae > Streptomyces > Streptomyces sp. WG7. The sequence goes on along the minus strand of NZ_JBNGGE010000023.1, from coordinate 30,989 downwards.
ACGCCCCGGGCCTGGAGGCCGCCTGGCGGATCTGGGTCAGACGCAGCGCGACGGGCGCCACCAAGGACGCGCGCAGACTTCCCGGCTCCACCACCGGCATCGTCGGGAAGGCCGCCGCGTTCCTCACCGAATCCGGCTTCCTCCAGCGCACCGGCGACGACAGCGGCGGCACGTACCGCACGACGGCCCGGTACCAGCTCCAGGTGCGCGACATGGCGGGCAGCGCCGCCATGGCCGAGCTGCTGGACCTGGGCATCGTCCCGGTGACCGACGGCACCGCGACGCTGCTGCCCGCCGAGGAGACGGACGACCTGGAGCTGGTGGCCGACGCCGGCCTGCCGTTTCACTCCTCCTGACACCCCCCCACCAGCCCCCCGCACCCCACTTTCACGAAGACTTACGAGAGTCCGCCATGTACGAGCTGTCCCGGGTCCGCCTCTACTCCATCGGACCCGCCGGTGCGCGCTACGCCGACACCGTGCTTGACCTGCGCGGTGTGGGCCGGCCCGTGCCCGACCCCGCGCCCACGCAGGCGGAGTTCTTCGAGGAGGAGCCGGTCGGCCCCCCGCGCCGGCCCGCGCCGGCCGGCGTGCTGTTCCTGGAGAACGGCGGCGGCAAGTCCGTCCTGCTCAAGCTGATCTTCTCGGTGATGCTGCCGGGCCACCGCAACACCCTGGGCGGCGCCAGCTCCGGAGTGCTGCGCAAGTTCCTGCTCGCCGACGACTGTGGACACGTCGCGCTGGAGTGGCAGCACGTGCAGACCGGCGAGTGCGTCGTCGTCGGCAAGGTCAGCGAGTGGCGCGGGCGCCAGGTCTCCGGCGACCCGCGCAAGTTCGCCGAGGCCTGGTACTCCTTCCGGCCCGGTCCCGGACTCACCCTGGACAACCTGCCCGTCGCCGAGGCCACCGCCGTCCGCCCGCCCGTCGAGGGCGTCTCCGGCGCCCAGGGCCGACGGCGCACCATGAAGGGCTTCCGGGACGCCATCACCGAGGCCGGGAAGGCCTACCCGCACCTGGAAGTGCACTGGGAGGAGATCCACGACCGCTGGATCGAGCACCTCACCGACCTCGGCCTCGACCCGGAACTCTTCCGCTACCAGCGCGAGATGAACGCCGACGAGGGCGAGGCCGCCGGTCTCTTCGCGGTCAAGAAGGACTCCGACTTCACCGACCTGCTGCTGCGCGCCGTCACCGACACCCGCGACACCGACGGACTCGCCGACCTGGTCGGCGGCTTCGGCAGCAAACTGGGCCGGCGTGCCGAGCTGATCGCCGAACGCGACTTCACCGCCGGGTCCGTCGACCTCCTCGGCCGTATCGTCGAGGCCGCCGACGCCCGCACGCGCGCGCGGGACATCCACGGCGCAGCCGAACGCCGGACCAGGACCCTGGCCCGCCGGCTCACCGCCCGCGGCGCCCAGGAGCGGAGTCGGGCCGGCGACCTCGCCCAGCGGGTCACCGCCGCCGCGTACGCCGTCACGCACGCCGAGTCGGCCCAGGACCGCAGCGCCCTCATCGCCGCCGAACTCGCCTACCGGCACGCCTCGCTGGCCCTGACCGCGGCCGAGAAGTCGGCCGCCGCGCAGAAGCGCGAACTCGCCGACGCGCGCACCCTGCACTCCGCCTGGCAGGCCGCCGAGGCCGTCCTGCGCCACCGCGCCGCCGCCGACCGCGTCGCCCGCGTGTCCGCCGCGATCCAGGAGGCCGAGCGGGACGCCGCACCCGCGCTCGCCGCCCGCTCCAAGGCCGCCGTCGACCTCGTCCGCGCCCTGCACGCGGCGGCCGGGAAGGTCGAACACCACGCCAACGAGGAGGAGGAGCGGTCGGCTTCCCTCCAGGAGGTCAGCGACGCCGCCCACCGGGACGCCACCACCGCGGCCACCGAGGCGCAGCGGGCCCGCAGCGAGGCCGGGCATCTGCGCCAGCGACTCGCCGAGGTCGAGCAGGAGACCGACGAGGCGGTCCGCGCCGGCTGGCTCGACGACAGCGCGCCCGACGCCGACCCCGCCCGCGCCGCCCTCGCCGCCAGCGACGCGGAGAAGACGACGGTCGCGGCCTGGGACACCGCCCGGGAGGCGGCACGCCGGGCCACGGAGCACGCGCGTGAGGCGGCCGCCGCCGAGAGCCGCGCCGAACTGACGGCGGCCCGCGCGGCGGACGCGGCCACCGCGGCCGGACGCGCCCATGAGGCCGAGCGCCGCACGGCCGGGGCACTGGCAGCCGAGGAGCGGCTGGCGGAGCTGCTCGGCCTGGCCGCCGAGACCCGCCCCGGTGTCCCGCGGCCCCGCCAGGAGACCGACCGGGACCCGGCCGCCGCGCCCGAGGCCGCCGACGGCGTCCTCACCCCCGAGGAACTCGACCGCTTCGCCGACGAACTGCGCGAGCTCCTCGACGACACCGTCTCCTCCGCCGAACGCCAGCTGTTCGAGCTGCGCACGGCCGCCGCCGACGACTCCCGCATCCTCGGCGCGCTCGGCGACGGCGGACTGCTGCCGCCCGGGCCGGACGTGCTGGCCACCGTGGAGTTCCTGGGCGAGCACGGCATCCCCGCCCTGCCCGGCTGGCGCTACCTCGCGCAGGCCGTCGACCCGGCCGACCACGCGCGCGTGCTGGCCGCCCGCCCCGAGCTGGTCGACGGCGTGATCATCACCGACCCCGACTCGCACACCCGCGCCCGCGAGGTCCTCGGCGACGCGGCCCTGCTGCCGCGCTCCGCCGTCGCCGTCGGCACGGCCGCCGCCCTGCTCGCACCCACCCCCGCGCCGGGCTCCGACGCCGGCGACGTCTTCCTCGTACCGCCGAACCCCGCGATGCACGACGAGCACGCCGCCGACGAGGAGCGGCACGCCCTGCGCGCGCGGGCGACGGAGCGGGACGAGGAGATCCGCACCCTTGCCGCCCGGCTCGGCAAGGACCGGGAACTGGCGGCCCGGCTCGCCTCCTGGCGCACCGGCTGCCCCGCCGGACGCCTGGCCGAGCTGGCGCGGACCGCCGAGGAAGCGCACGCCTTCGCCGAGGAGACCGAGGCCGAACTGACCGAGGCGCGCACGGTGCGGGCCGAGGCCGACGAGAGCGCCGCCGAGGCCGTACGGCTGCGGGACGAACGGCAGGAGGCCGCGCAGAAGGCCCGCCGGGCCGCCGACGCCCTCGCCGGACTCGCCTTCCGGCTGCGCGAGCGCGCCGGCTGGCAGGTCAGGCTCCGTGAACTGGCCGACGAGGGCGCCGAGGCCGAGGCCCGCGCCCAGGCCTGCCTGGAGCGGGCCCGCGCCGCCGACGAGGACCGGCGCGCCGCCCAGCGCGCCGCCGACGACGCCCGCCGCACCGCACGCGCACTGCGCGCCGAGCGCTCCGAGATCGCCGGCGCCCCCGACGACGTACCCGAGGACGGCACGGACACGCCGCAGTCGTCCCTGCCCGCCCTCCGCGAGGCCTACCGAGCCGCCTCCCAGCTCTACGAGAAGGTGGGCGTCGGCGCCGACCTGCGCGCCGAACAGGCCCGCGCGGAGAGCGACGAGAGCGCCGCGCGCGCGGACCTGGACCGGCTCAGCAACAAGGTCCGCACCCGGGCAGGGCAGCTGCTGGAGTCGCCCGACGGCTCCGACGGACCGTCCCGGCAGGCCGCCGCCGCCCGCGCCGAGGAGCTGGTGCAGCTCCTGGAGACCCGCATGTCCAGCGCGAGTGAGCAGCTCGGCAGGCTGCGCGGCGAGGCCGAACGGCACGCACCCGAGGACGGCGACGCCCACACCGAACTCCCCGAGGAACTCCTCCCGCGCGACGCCGGGCACGCCCAGACCCTGCTGCGCACGGCGACCGCCGAACTCGCCTCCCGAACCGAGGCACTCACCCAGGCCCGCGAGGCGCACGCCGAACTCCTCGACGCCCACCGTGCCGCCGAGGACGCGGCCGGCGGCTTCGACGAGATCGCCGCCATGCTCCGCGACCTGATGCGCGAGCACACGGCCGACGAGGAGCAGGAGGAGCCCGAGCCCTACCCGGGCGGCCTGGAGGACGCCCGCCGGGCCGCCGCCGAGGCCCGCCGCTCGCTGCGCGGCTGCGCCGCCGACCTGTCCGCCGCCGAGGCCGCCGTGCGCGAGGCGAGCGACGCCCTCGTCCGCCACGCCAACTCCACCCGCTACGAGCAGGTCCGCACCCCCGCGCGCCAGCAGATCCGCGAGCTGCCCGCCTCCGCGCTGCCCGAGCACGCCGCCAAGTGGGCGGACGCCTTCGCACCCCGCCTGCGCGTCCTGACCGACGAGCTGGCACAGCTGGAGCGCAACCGCGACTCGATCGTGGACCGGCTGCGCGGCCTGGTCGAGTCCTCACTCGCCACGCTCCGCTCCGCCCAGCGGCTCTCCCGGCTCCCGGAGGGCCTCGGCGAGTGGTCCGGGCAGGAGTTCCTGCGCATCCGCTTCGAGGAACCCGATCAGGCCACGCTCACCGAGCGGCTCGGCGAGGTCGTCGACGAGGCCACCCGCGCGGCCGTGAAGAAGAACTCCGACCTGCGCCGCGACGGCATGTCCCTGCTGCTGCGCGGTGTGGCCGCCGCACTCCAGCCCAAGGGCGTGGCCGTCGAGATCCTCAAGCCCGACGCCGTACTGCGCGCCGAGCGCGTCCCCGTCGGCCAGATGGGCGACGTCTTCTCCGGCGGGCAGCTGCTCACCGCGGCCATCGCCCTCTACTGCACGATGGCCGCGCTCCGCAGCAACGACCGGGGCCGCGACCGGCACCGCCACGCCGGCACCCTGTTCCTCGACAACCCCATCGGCCGCGCCAACGCCACCTATCTGCTGGAGCTCCAGCGGGCCGTGTCCGACGCGCTCGGCGTCCAGCTCCTGTACACCACCGGCCTGTTCGACACGACCGCGCTGGCGGAGTTCCCGCTGGTCATCCGGCTGCGCAACGACGCCGACCTCCGGGCGGGCCTGAAGTACATCAGCGTGGAGGAGCACCTGCGGCCGGGACTGCCCCAGCCGACCCCGGCCGGTGAGGGCGGCGGCGAGGCGGTCCACAGCGAGATCACGGCGACCCGGATGTTCAGACGGCCGGCCCAGTCACCCGCCTAGGCAGGTTCGTTCAGCCGCTCCAGCAGCCACTCGTGGAACACCCCGATGTGGTGCTCGGTCGGGACCAGCACCCCGCCCGCACGGTACGCCCGGGACGACATGGCCGGCTGGGTCCGCTCGCAGGCCGCGAAGTCCTGCGTGTTCACCCGGTGGAACAGCTCCACCGACCGCGACAGGTCCGCCCCGGACGCCACGACGTCCGGGGCGTACAGCCAGTCGCACTCGACGACCGTGCGGTCCTCGGCGAGCGGGAACATGCGGTGCAGGATCACATGGTCCGGTACGAGGTTGACGAAGACCGTCGGCTTGACGGTGATGGCGTAGTAGCGACGGTCCTGGCCCGGTGACAACTCGGGCAGCGTGCCGAAGCCCTCGCCGCCGTCGACCGTGAAGCCCTTCACCTCCTCGCCGAACTCGGCGCCGTGGCCCACGTAGTACTGGGCCGCGTACCCGTCGGCGAACTCCGGCAGGACGTCGGTGAGTTCGGGGTGGATGGTCGCGCAGTGGTAGCACTCCATGAAGTTCTCGACGATCAGCTTCCAGTTGGCCCGCACGTCGTACCTGACGCGTCGCCCGAGCGCGAGGTTCTCGGTCCCGTACCGCTCGATCGCGGCCGGGTCGCCGAGCCGTTCGACGGCCGCGCCCCGCACCGTCTCCTCGAAGGAGGGCGGCGCCTCGGCCAGGCACACCCACGCGTAGCCGAGCCACTCGCGCACAGCGACCCCGACCAGGCCGTACGCGGCACGGTCGACGTCCGGCATCTTCGTCAGGTTGGGCGCCGCGACCAGCCTGCCGTCGAGGTCGTAGGTCCACGCGTGGTACGGACACCGGAGGCCGCGGCGTACCTGGCCGGACTCCTCCAGGCACAGCCGGGCCCCGCGGTGCCGGCAGATGTTGAGGAAGGCGCGGAGTCCGCCCGCGCGGGTGCGGGTGACGACGACGTTCTCGCGGCCGACCTGCACGGTGCGGAAGGAGCCGGGCCGGTCGAGGTCGGCCCCGCGGACGGCGCAGAACCACATCGACTCGAAGACGTGCCGCTGCTCCTGACGGAAGACCTCCGGGTCGGTGTAGTAGTGGCCCGGCAGGGTCGCGATGAGACTGGGGGACGGGGGAGTCGTCGTCACGTGCGTGCTCCTCGGGCGGGCGGGGCGGTGGTGTGGGACCCCCCGCCCGGGCGAAGCCGGGAGCGGAGGCGGGCGGGGTCGAACAGACCGATGGGGTGGGCGGTGGTGCCGGTCAGGGCCAGGTCGGCGAGGATCTCGCCCACCACGGGCACGAACTTGAAGCCGTGCCCCGAGAAGCCGCAGGCCACGACCACCGAGTCGGGGTGCGCGGGATGCCGGGCGATCACGAAGTGCTCGTCCGCGGTGGTGGTGTACATGCAGGTCGAGGCCTTGAGGAGGGTTCCGGGCAGGTCGGGGACGCAACCGGACAGGTGGGCGGCCATCGCCTCGACCTCGTGGTCGTGGACCGTCCGGTCGATGGTCTCCGGGGTGGTGGCCCGCCCCTTGCGGAAGAAGGCGACCTTGGCACCGCGGTCGGGGCCGTCGATGGCGGGGAAGCCGTAGACCTGGACGCCGGCCGCGTCCTCCCATACGTAGATCGGGTGGTGGTCGGGGTGGAAGGGCCGGATGCCGTTCCGCGGCTGGAACCAGTACATGACCTGCCGTTCGACCGTGAACGGCACCTCCAGGTCGGTGAGCAGCCGCGGTGCCCACGCGCCCGGGCAGACCACCAGCCGGGAGGCGGTGTAGGTGTTCTCGGCGGTGTGCACCCGCACGCCGTCCCGGTACGGCTCCCAGCGGGTCATCGGCTCGTCGAAGTGCAGGTCGGCGCCCTGCCGGGTGGCGAGCTGGAGGTGGGCGGCGACGGTGTTCTCCGGGCGCAGGAGACCGGCCTTGGCCTCGTACAGCGCGACCTCGTCGTCCTGCGGGGCGAGCGTGGGGAACCGGCGGCGGATCTCCCGGGCGTCCAGCATCTCGTGCGGCAGGTCCCACTCGCGTGCCGAACGCAGCGAACCGGAGACGGTCCAGGAGTCGGGGCGGCCGACCATCACCCCGCCGCACAGCAGGGCGATGTCCCGGCCGGTGGCCCGCTCCAACTCCTCGTACAGCTCGTAGGCGCGCAGCAGCAGGGGGACGTACGCCGGGTCCTCGAAGTACGACTGCCGGGTGATCCGGGAACCGCCGTGGCTGGAGCCGCGGTTGTGCACCGGGTCGAACTTCTCCAGGCCCAGCACACGGGCACCCCGCGCGGACAGGTGGTGGGCGGCGGCGCTGCCCATGCCGCCGAGACCGATGACGATCACGTCGTAGGTGGGGGACAAGAGCGAGCCTCCTGGGGCCTCAGCGGCGGATACGGGACATCTGCGGGTCGAACAGCGGCTCGTCGGCGACCGTGGCGGGCACCTTCTCCCCGAAGTACTCCACGTGCACACCGGTGCCGGTGGCCAGACCGGCGGGGAGCCAGGCGTAGGCGACGCAGCGGCCGAGCGTGTAGCCGTACGAGGCGCTGGTCACGTATCCGGCGGGCGTGCCGTCCACGTGGACGGGCTCCTTGCCCATGACCACGGCGGCCGGGTCGTCGAGGAGGAGGGGCGTCAGACGCCGGGCCGGCGCGCCCGCGCGCTCCAGCGCGGCCCTGCCGACGAAGTCCGCCTTGTCCATCCGGACCGCGAAGCCGACGCCCGCCTCGTATGGGTTGTGCTCGTCGGTCATGTCCGTGCCCCAGGCCCGGTACCCCTTCTCCAGGCGCAGGGAGTCGAAGGCGGAACGCCCGGCCGCGACCACCCCCAGGCTCCGGCCGGCCTCCCACAGCGTGTCCCAGAGCCTGAGCCCCAGGTCGGCGGTGGTGTAGAGCTCCCAGCCGAGTTCACCGACGTAACTCAGGCGCATGGCCGTGACCGGGACATGGCCGACGTACGTCTCCTTCACGCGGAAGTAGCCGAACGCCTCGTGCGAGAAGTCGTCCGGGACCAGTGGCTGGACGAGGTCGCGGGCGAGCGGGCCCCAGACCCCGATGCAGCAGGTGCCGGAGGTGATGTCCCTGATGTGCACTCCGTCGGATGCGTGGCGCAGGAGGTGGTCGAGATCGGCGGGGGAGTTGGCGCCGACTTGGAAGCGGTCGGGGGCGAGGCGGGCGACGGTGAGGTCGGAGCGAATGCCTCCGGTCTCGTCGAGGAGCAGGGTGTAGGTGACCGCGCCCGGCTTCCTGCGGAGGTTGTTGGTGGTCATGCGGTCCAGGAAGTCCAGGGCTCGGGGGCCGGTGACCTCCAGGCGGCGCAGCGGGGTCATGTCGTACAGGGCGGCCTTCTCGCGGGTCGCCCGTGCCTCCGCCGCGGCGACGGGAGACCAGTGCCGGGCCGACCAGGCGTCGCGGGCGGGGAGCCGCAGGTCCGCGGCGAGGCCGGCGTTGGCCTCGTACCAGTGCGGGCGTTCCCAGCCTCCGCCCTCCAGGAAGTACGCGCCGAGTCGCTGCTGCCGGGCGTGGAAGGGGCTGACCCTCAGGGGGCGCGGCCGCCCCGTCGGCTGAAGCGGGTGGACGACGTCGTACACCTCGGTGAACCGCTGTGAACCGCGCTCACGGATGTACGCCGGTGAACGCTGCGCCTCCTCGAAACGCGTGAGGTCGCACTCGTGCACGTCGAGCGACGGCCGCCCGTTCACCATCCACTCGGCGACGGCCTGGGCGGCACCGGCCGAGTGGGTGACCCAGACGGCCTCCGCCAGCCAGAATCCCCGCAGCGTGCGCGACTCGCCGAGGACGGGCATGCCGTCCGGGGTGAAGGAGAAGACGCCGTTGAACCCCGACTCGATCTCCGTCTCGCGCAGGGCGGGCATCAGCCGGCGGCAGTCCTCCCAGCTCGGCGCCCAGTCGTCGGGGGTGAAGGGGTAGGACGAGGGCATGTCCATGTCCCGGGCGCGAGCCTCGTCGTAGGCGGGGACGGCGAAGGGGTCCACGGGCAGCGGGCGGTGGGCGTAGGAGCCGATGCCGAGCCGGTCGGTGTGCTCTCGGAAGTACAGGTCGCGGTCCTGGAAGCGGAGGATCGGCTTCGAGGCCTCCTCCGTGGCGCCGCTCAGCCGGGGCACCGGCCCGGTCCTCGCGTACTGGTGCGCGAGCGGTTGCAGGGGCACGTCGACGCCGGCCATGAGGCCGACGACCGGCCCCCAGAAACCGGCGGCGGAGACGACGTGGTCGGCGGGGAGCGCGCCCCGGTCGGTGACGACCCCCGTGACCCGGCCGTCCCGCCGCTCGATGCCGGTGACCGTGTGCCGGTCGAGGAAGCGGGCACCCCGCGCGGTGGCCCGGTCGAGCTGGGCACGGGACGCGTGCAGGGCGCGGGCCAGGCCGTCCCCGGGGGTGTGGAAGCCGCCGAGCACCACCGACGCGTCGAGGAGCGGCCAGAGTTCCTTGCACCGGGCGGCGTCGACGACCTCGCCGCGCACACCCCAGGCGGCGGCATGACCGGCCCTGCGATGCAGGTCGGCGAGTCGTTCCGGGGTGGTGGCGAGCTCCAGGCCGCCGACCGGGGCGAAGCACCGCACGCCGTCCGCCTCGAGGGAGCTGAACTTGTCGACCGTGTACTGGGCGAAGGCCGTCAGGGTCCGGGACGGGCTGGTCCGGAAGACGAGGCCGGGCGCGTGGGAGGTGGAACCGCCTGGGGCCGGCAGCGGGCCCTGCTCAAGGACGGTGACGTCCCGCCACCCGCGGGCGGTCAGCTCGTCGGCGAGGGAACAGCCGACGATGCCGGCGCCGATGACGACCACGCGGGGGCTTTCGGGGTGGGCGTCGCGGGTGCTCACAGGACCACCACCGAGCGCAGCACCTCACCGCGCCGCATCTTGGCGAACGCTTCCTCCACCCGGTCCATCGAGGTCGTCTCCGACACGAAGGCGCCCAGGTCCAGCATCCCGTGCAGGTACTGGTCGACGAGGAACGGGAAGTCCCGGCTCGGCAGGCAGTCGCCGTACCAGGACGACTTGACCGCGCCACCGCGCGAGAACACGTCGATGAGCGGAAGTTCGACCGTCGTCTCCGGTGCGGGCACCCCGACCTGGACCAGCACGCCCGCGTGGTCGCGCATGTAGAAGGCCTGACGGAACGTCTCCGGACGCCCCACCGCGTCGATCGCGAGGTCCACGCCGTGGCCGTCGGTGAGGGCGCGGACCGCCTCCACCGGGTCCGTGCCGCGGGAGTCGACGGTGTGTGTGGCGCCGAACCGTTCCGCCCGGTCCAGTTTCCCGCTGTCCACGTCCACCGCGATGATCTTCGTGGCGCCGTTGAGGGCGGCGCCCGCGATCGCCGCGTCGCCGACGCCACCGCAGCCGATGACGGCGACCGAGTCGCCGCGTTTGACGTCGCCGGTGTGGACCGCGGCTCCGTACCCGGCCATCACCCCGCAGCCGATCAGACCGGCCGCCTCGGGCCGGGCGGCCGGGTCGACCTTCACCGCCTGCCCCGCCGCGACCAGCGTCATCTCGGCGAACGCGCCGATGCCGAGGGCGGCGGTCAGCACGGTGCCGTCGAGCAGGGTCATCGGCTGGGCGGCGTTGCGGGAGTCGAAGCAGTACCAGGGGCGGCCCCGCCGGCAGGAACGGCAGCCGCCGCAGGGCGCCCGCCAGGCGAGGACCACGTAGTCGCCCTGCCGCAGATCGTGGACACCCGCTCCGACGGCCTCGATCGTGCCGGCCGCCTCATGGCCCAGCAGGAACGGGAAGCCGTCCGTGATCGCGCCCTCCCGGTAGTGCAGGTCGGTGTGGCAGACCCCGCAGGCTTGTACCGCGACGAGAACCTCGCCGGGCCCCGGATCCGGGACGACGATCGTCTGCACCTCCACCGGTGCGCCCTTCTTCCCAGCGACTACGGCACGGACCTCGTGTGGCACGACAAGCTCCTCTGCTGTTGCGCATTGCACGATGGGTTGCGCGCTGAGGAACATAGTGAGAAGGCCATCGAGCGGCCGTCAAGAGGACCGGGCGACCCTTGGCCGTGGGAACGGGCCGAATGGCGAGAGGAACCAGGACCGGAACACACCGGACACACCACGGCGCGGGGACGGAGGAGGGGCGGGCCGGAGAGGGCGGGACGGAGGAAGGGCAAGCCGGAGGAAGGGCGCGGGGCCGGACGAACCCTCGGGGATCCCGGTCCCGCGCCGCGGTTGTCTGCTTCGGCCCGGCCCGGCCCGGCCCGTCGTTCGGGCCCGTCCCGTCCCGTGCCTCCCGTCGTCGGCTCAGGAGCCGTACCCCATGCGGCGGGACAGTTCGGCCCCCGCCGCCAGGACACGCTTCGCGAGGCCGGGCAGCCGGTCCGGCGTCAGCCGGTACACCGGCCCCGAGACGCTGATCGAGGCGATCACCTTGCCGTCGTGGGAACGGACGGGCGCCGCCACGGCGGCGAGCCCGATCTCCAGTTCCTCCTGCGTGATCGCGTAACCCTGCCCGGCCACGGCCTCCAGTTCGCCCCGCAGCACCGCCGCGCCGGTGACGGTGTGCTCGGTGAACCGGTGCAGCGGGCGGGCCAGCAGGCCCTCGCGCAGGGTGGGCGGCAGGTGGGAGAGCAGCACCTTGCCGCTGGCGGTGGCGTGCAGCGGAGTGCGCCGGCCGAGCCAGTTCTGCGCGGTCACGGAGGCGGTGCCGCGGGCCTGCATGACGTTGACCGCCGCGTCGTCGTCCAGCACCGCGATGTTCGACGTCTCCCCGAGTTCGTCGGCGAGTTCGCGGCACACCGGTACGCCTTCCTGCGAGATGTCCAGGCGCACTGCCGCCGCCCCCGCGAGGCGCAGTACGCCGGCACCCAGGTAGTACTTGCCCCGCTCCTTCTCCTGGGCCACCAGGCCGCGGTTCTCCAGCACGCCGAGCAGCCGGAACGCGGTGGACTTGTGCACGTCCAGCTCGTCGGCGATCTCGGTGACGCCCGCCTCCCCGTGCCGGGCGAGGATCTCCAGCACGCTCACCGCGCGGTCGACCGACTGCACGGCGCTCGCCGTCCCTCTGCCGGCCTGCCTGCCCGAGGGGGCCGAGCGCGCCAAGTCCTCCGCGTTCTCCACGTGCTCCTCACCATGGTCGGGCTGGTTCTGTGTGCGGGTCATGGCTCAACTCCCACCACCTGGCGGCCCCGTTCGGACCGCATCTGCGGGAAGCCCTTGACGCCACGGGCACCCGCCCCGGATTCTGTTGCGCATGACGCTCTTCAATGCGTCATGTGAAACATCATGTTACCGAAGCGTCCGGATCCCGGAAGAGCACGCGTCCCGCACCGTCGGGAACACGCGCTCCGGACCGAGAGGGGGAGCCATGATTCCCGTCTGCCGCCTCGAAGACCTCCCCAAGGGGGAGTCCGCCCGCGTGGGGACGAGCCCGCCGATCGCCGTCTTCCACACCGACGACGGTGATCTCTACGCCATCGACGACACATGCACCCACCAGGACGCCTCCCTGTCCGAGGGCTGGCTGGAGGGCTGCCTCGTCGAATGCCCGCTGCACGCCGCCTCGTTCGATCTCCGTACGGGCCGGCCGACCTGCCTCCCGGCTCGCAGGCCCGTCCGCACCCACCGCGTCACCGTCCACGACGGCATCGTCCACGTCGGCCTCGCCACGGAGGAGGGAAGCGCCGCATGAGGACCGTGACGGTCGTCGGCGCCTCGCTGTCCGGCCTGTACGCCGCCCGGGAACTGCGTGCCCAGGGCTTCGACGGCCGGCTGGTGGTGGTCGGCGACGAGCCCCACCGCCCCTACGACCGTCCTCCCCTCTCCAAGGACTTCCTCACCGGCCGGGCGGACGAGGACCGACTGGCCCTCACCGATGCGGAGGAGACGGCCGAGCTGAACGCCGAGTGGCTGCTCGGCGTCCGTGCCCGCGGCCTGGACGCCCGCGGCCGTACGGTGTTGCTCGACGACGGCCGTACGGTGTCCACCGACGGCGTCGTCGTGGCCACCGGTGCCTCGGCCCGGCGCCTGGCCGGCGACGGCCTGGACGGCGTCCACACCCTGCGTACGCTGGACGACGCCCGTGCCCTGCGCGCGGAGCTCACCCGGGGTCCCCGCAGAGTCGTCGTCATCGGTGGCGGCTTCATCGGCGCGGAGACCGCCTCCTCGTGCGCCGCCCTCGGTCACACGGTCACCGTCGTCGAGGCCGCTCCGCTCCCGCTCGTGCCCCAACTCGGCGCCGAGATGGCCGCCGTCTGCGCCGCGCTGCACCGCCGCAGTGGTGTGGAACTGGTCACCGGCGCGTCCGTGGCCGCACTGCACGGCACGACCGCCGTCACCTCGGTGGCACTCGCCGACGGCCGTACCCTGCCCGCGGACGTGGTGGTCGTCGGTATCGGTGCCACGCCCAACACCGCCTGGCTGGCGGGGTCGTCACTGGCCCTGAACGACGGCGTCCTGTGCGACGAGGGCTGTGTGACGTCCCTGCCGCAGGTGGTCGCCGTCGGCGACGTCGCCCGCGTCGGCGGCACGCGCGCGGAGCACTGGACCTCTGCCACGCAACAGCCGCGGGCCGCCGTGACCAACCTGCTCGCCGGACGCACCGTGGAGAGCGCGAGAACGCTGCCGTACTTCTGGTCCGACCAGTACGGTGCCCGCCTTCAGTTCGCCGGCCGACGCCTGGAGGGCGACACCGCCCGCATCGCCGAAGGCGAGGTCTCCGACGGAGCGCCGGCCGAGGGCGGCTTCCTCGTCCGATACGAACGCGACGGTCGTACGACCGCGGTACTCGCCGTGGACCGGCCACGCCCCTTCATGCGGGCCCGACGCGACATCGCCCGCGAGGCCGGGTGGAACCGGCCCGCGGCCGACCGCATCCAACCGACGGCCGACCGTCTGCGGTCGGCCGCGCCGTGAGACACGGCCCCGCCGTAGCCCGTTCACTCAGCAATGTTCCGGAACCCGGCCGTTCAACCGTGCGACAACCGCCCCGCGCCGCCCTGCCGGCGTATCCGTTCCTGGGCCCGCTCCGCCGACCGGGCCTGCCGCCTGGCACGGCGACGCTCGCGTCGCATGGCCCGCGCGGTGCTGCTCGGCATCGACACCACGCCGTGCCGCTGGTGCCAGACCTGCCTCGTCACCCAGACGTCCAGCACGCCCCAGGTGGCCACCACCGTGCCCGCCACGCTGCCGATCACCATGGGGAACGCCAGCCAGGATTCCGCCAGCGTGCACAGGAAGGCCACCATGGCCATGATCAACGTAACGGCGACGACCAGCACCGCGCGGACGGCCGCCGTACGCACCGGGTCCGGCAGGCGACGCCGCCGCGCGGGCTCCTCGGTCCACAACGGCCGGTAGGCCGACTCCTGCTCCCGTGCCTCCGGCCGGCCCGACCGCTCCGGCCGCTCACGCGCCGACGTGTCCGGCCCCGCCGCCGGGATGCCGTCATCCGGCACCTCGGGGACCGAGCGGGCCGTCAACTCGGCCGCACTGCCGCCCTCCGGCGCCTTGCGCCGCTCCGCCGTGCCCATCGACATGTCACTCCCCACCGCCAGCAGACAGCTCTCCCGTGTACGAAGCACGGCTCCCCTCTGGCTGCCCTGCTTGCGCTGCTTTACGCCGCTCGAGGCCGGGATGCGGCCCCCGCGGCCGATTCCGCCTCGATTTCCCGTAGTGAAGGACGAACGGCGGGCCTTCAAGATTCCCGAAAATCCCGCACAGTCGAAAAATTCCGGCCAATCCGCCCGCCATACCACGAGGAAGCTCCTCCCCGACCGCCACCGGATCCCGGGAGGCAATCTCCCCCAATGACCGGACAACTGACCATCGCCCGGCGGGGGTGCGGAGGTTCGCGCCCCGGACGGGTCTTCGAGTTACCTGCGCGTCAGTAGTAGGCTCGCGCCGTTTGTTGACGTACATGTGCACCCCCTGCCGGTGGGGGTCGAGCTGGGGGAGGCCATGCGCTTTCGCGGGAAGTCGATCCGCCGGAAGATCGTGGCGCTGCTTCTCGTGCCGCTGGTGTCCCTGACCGCGATCTGGGCCTTCGCCACGGTGCTCACGGGGCGTGAGGCGAGCCGGCTGTTCAGTGTCTCGACCGTCGTCGAGGAGATCGGCTACCCGGTCGAGGACACCGTCCGCGTCCTCCAGCAGGAACGCCGCCAGACCCTGGTCCACCTCGCCGACCCGCGCGCCTCCGACGGACTCTCCGCCCTGCGGCGCAGCCGCGCCGCCACCGACGAGGCCCTTGCCGAGATCCGCCGCAACGCCGCGGACGCCGACGTACGCGACGCGCTGCGCGAGGCCGAGGAGGAACGGCTCACCGCCGTACTGGACGCCCTCGACGGCATCGGCTCGCTGCGCCGCAGCGTGGAGGACGGCACCGTCGAGCGTGCGCAGGCGCTCGGCCTCTACAACCGGCTCGTCGACTCCTGCCACGAACTGCTCGCCAACCTGCACGTCGTCGACAACGTGGGCCTGGACAAGCAGTACCGAGCCCTCGTCAACGTCTCACGCGCCCGCGAACTGCTCTCCCGCGAGGACGCCCTCCTCGGCTCCGCCCTCGTCACCGGCCGGCTCACCCGCGGTGAGACGCGGGACGTCTCCGACCTCGTGGCCCAGCGCACCATGATGTACGACATCAACCTCCCGTTGCTGCCCGCCGCCGAACGAGGGCGGTACCAGCGCTTCTGGAAGAACGCCTTCTCCGCCCCCCTGCGCGTCGCCGAGGAGGCGGCCGTCTCCACCGAGGCCGGCACGCCACGCGGCGTCACCGCCAAGAGCTGGGACACCGCCGCGGGCCGTGTGCTCGACGAACTCGGCGCCCTCGACGATCACGCCGCCGACCGCTACCAGGACCGCGTCGACCCGGTAGCGACGAACGTCATCGCCAAGGTGGTCGTCGCCGGCGCGCTCGGCCTGATCGCGCTGCTGTACTCCCTCTTCCTGTCCGTACGCGTCGGCCGCTCCCTCATCCGCGACCTCAGGCAGCTGCGCATGGAGGCCCACGAGGCGTCCGGCGTACGCCTGCCCAGCGTGATGCGCCGCCTCTCGGCCGGCGAGAAGGTGGACGTGGAGACCGAGGTGCCGCTCCTGGAGTACGACAGGAACGAGATGGGCGAGGTCGGCCAGGCACTGAACACCCTCCAGCGGGCCGCGGTGGAAGCAGCCGTCAAACAGGCCGAACTCCGCGCCGGCGTCTCCGAGGTGTTCGTCAACCTCGCGCGCCGCAGTCAGGTGCTGCTGCACAAGCAGCTCACCCTGCTCGACACCATGGAGCGCCGCACCGAGGACACCGAGGAACTCGCCGACCTGTTCCGCCTGGACCACCTGACCACGCGTATGCGCCGGCACGCCGAGGGCCTGGTCATCCTCTCCGGCGCCGCCCCGTCCAGGCAGTGGCGCAAGCCCGTCCAGCTCATGGACGTGGTGCGTGCCGCCGTCGCCGAGGTCGAGGACTACGAGCGCATCGAGGTCCGCAGGCTGCCCCGGATCGCCGTCACCGGACCGGCGGTCGCCGACCTCACCCACCTCGTGGCCGAGCTCCTCGAGAACGCCACGGTGTTCTCGCCGCCGCACACCGCGGTGCAGGTCCTCGGCGAGCGTGTCGCCAACGGCTTCACCCTGGAGATCCACGACCGTGGCCTCGGCATGGCGGCCGACGCCCTTCTCGACGCCAACCTCAGGCTCGCCGAGACACGCGAGTTCGAGCTGTCCGACACCGACCGGCTCGGTCTCTTCGTCGTCAGCCGGCTCGCCCAGCGGCAGAACGTCCGGGTGTCCCTGCAGCCCTCGCCGTACGGCGGTACCACCGCGGTCGTCTTCGTGCCCGACGCGCTGCTCACGGACGACGCGCCGGACACCAACGGCGTCGGGTTCCGTCTCGACCGCCCCCAGCACGTCAAGAAGAAGGAAGGGGCGGAGAGCCGCCGGTCCGCCCTCTCCCACATGCCCGCACGGTCGCCGGACCGGCCGGCCCCGCTGCTGGACGGCCCGGTCGAACTGGAGGCGCCTGTCGACCTGGACGCCCTCGACGACCTGCCGGGCGCCCTCGACGGCCAGGACAGCGAACGGGGCGGCCTGTTCCGCCCGCACCGCTCGCTCGTCGCGGCGGACGACGACCGGGTGGCCCGCCGCGCCCAACGGAGACGTCAGGAGCCCGCCGTCGAAGGCGACTCGCCCCGGGACGAGGACGGGACGAGCGCGCCGGTCGCGCTGCCCCGCCGCCGGACCCCCAAGCTGGTCAGTTCACACGGGCGCCCGGTCTCCGAACGGGCCCCCCGGGACGCGGACGAGGCGGCTCCGGCAGACGCGGAGCGCACGGCAACCCGGCCAGGACCCCAGGCACGAACGGGTGAGCCGCCCGCGCTGCCGACCCGCCGCCGCACCGACGACCGCACCGACGACCGCGGCGACGGAGGCACCAACGGTCGTGACGCCGACCGCCCGGAGCCCGACGCGCTGTCGTCCCTCCCCGCTCGCCGCCGCGGCGCGTCTGCCGCGCGCAGGGGCCCCGTGTCCGGCAACGGCGAGGACCGCTCGTGGCACGCCGACCGCGCCCCCGGCGTCCAGAGAGGAACCCCGGACGCCTCCGGACCCGGTGCGGGCGCGCTGCCCCGGCGCGTGCGGCAGGCAAGCCTGGCACCCCAGCTCAGACAGAGCCCCGAACCGCCCGCCGAGGACCGCTCGGATCCCGCCGACCGGGACGCCGAGGAAGTGCGCAGCCGTATGGCCTCGCTCCAACGCGGCTGGCAGCGCGGCCGCGAGGAGAACGCCGCGGGGGACGACGTCCCCGGCGGTACGGCACCACAAGCACCACAGGAAACGAGTAAGGGGGACGGTCGATGACCGCACCGAAGACGACCGGCCACACCACGACCAAGTCCGGGGAGCTCAACTGGCTCCTCGACGACCTGGTGGACCGTGTCGCGAGCATCCGCAAAGCCGTCGTCCTGTCCGGCGACGGTCTGGCGACCGGGGCTTCCAAGGACCTGACCAGGGAGGACAGCGAACACCTGGCCGCCGTGGCGTCCGGTTTCCACAGTCTCGCCAAGGGCGTGGGCCGGCACTTCGAGGCGGGCAGCGTCCGGCAGACGGTCGTCGAACTCGACGACGCCTTCCTGTTCGTCACCGCCGCCGGTGACGGCAGCTGCCTCGCCGTCCTGTCGGACGCCGACTCCGACGTCGGCCAGGTCGCCTACGAGATGACCCTCCTCGTCAAGCGGGTCGGCGTGCATCTCGGCACCGCTCCGCGCACCGATCTGTCCTCGGGCGGGTAAGTGGGATGACATGAGCGCAGACGGTCAGGGAAGAAACCACTGGTTCGACGACGAGGCCGGGCCCGTCGTCCGTCCGTACGCCATGACGCGCGGCCGCACCACCAGTGCGGCCCAGCACCGCCTCGACCTGATCGCGATGGTGGTCACGGAACCCCACGGGGACGATCCGGAGGCGGACGTCACGCTCTCCCCGGAGCACGTGGACATCGTCGGACTGTGCCGGGACACCCCGCAGTCGGTCGCTGAACTCGCCGCCGAACTCGACCTGCCCATCGGCGTGGTACGGGTACTGGTCGGAGACCTCGTGGACGCCGAACTCGTCCACGTGAACCGGCCCGTGCCCCCGGCCGAGCTGCCGGACGAGAACATCCTGCGCGACGTGATCAACGGGCTGAGGGCACTGTGAAGCGGCCTCAGGGCAGGGCAAGCGGCACGGCAAGCGGCACGTTAAGGAGAAGAAATCGATGATCTTCGGGCGTTCTCAGCGCGGCAAGCCGCCGGTCGAGCCCGTCACGCTCAAGATCCTGGTGGCCGGCGGCTTCGGCGTCGGCAAGACCACCCTCGTCGGCGCGGTCAGTGAGATCCGGCCACTGCGTACCGAGGAACTGCTCACCGAGGCCGGGCGGCCCGTCGACGACGTCAGGGGTGTGGAGGGCAAGCACACCACCACGGTGGCCATGGACTTCGGGCGGATCACGCTGCGCGAGGACCTGGTGCTGTACCTCTTCGGCACACCCGGCCAGGAGCGGTTCTGGTTCATGTGGGACGAGCTCTCCGAGGGCGCGCTCGGTGCCGTCGTGCTGGCCGACACCCGCCGCCTGGAGGACTGCTTCGCCGCCGTCGACTACTTCGAACGCCGTTCCATCCCGTTCGTGGTCGGCGTCAACTGCTTCGAGGGGGCGGCCCGCTACCCGGCGGAAACCGTACGCCAGGCCCTCGACCTCGACGCCGGCGTGCCCCTGGTGATGTGCGACGCCCGTGACCGGGAGTCGGTCAAGGAGACACTCATCGGCGTGGTCCAGCACGCCATGGCCCAGGCGGCGGACCGCCGCCCGGTCGTCATGACGTGACGGCCGGGGGCACGGAGACGACACCCGCCGGCCGCACTGGTTCGGGACCCGCGGGACGAGCACCGGCCGCAACGGTTCGCGGCCCGCGGGACGAGCACCGGCCGCTACGGCACCGCGAGCGCGGGCCGACGGCTGCCGACGCGCGTGGACACCGGCCCTCCCGACGTACACGCCGACCTGGCCGACGACGGCCGCACGGTCGCGCCTCGGTGCCCACGGAGCCGGTCCGGTTCACCCCGCCGGAGCCGCCGCCCGGTCCGAGCCGCGCCGGACCTCCCACCCCGGCACGCCCGCCCGGCCCAGCACCCAACTCGCCCCGTGCAGGGCCTTCGCGGCCTTCTTCAGCGGGGCCAGGCAGGCCGCCGCCTGCCGGTGGTCCGGCACGCCGCCCGGCGGGCACAGGACCGTCGCCAAGGAGAGCGTCACGGGCCGCCCGCCGGCCGACCACGCCACGTCCAGCACGGAGGTGGCCAGGGGATCCAGCCCGTCCGGGTCGGTGAGCACCAGGAAGTCGTCACCGCCGATGTGCCCCACGCGCGTGGAGCCCGCCGCCTTCTGCAGCAGCGTGCGCCCGATCGCCCGGATCAGTTCGTCACCCGCCGCGAAGCCGGCCCCGTCGTTGACCTGCTTGAAGTGGTCCACG
Source organism: Streptomyces sp. WG7 (assembly GCF_049975785.1). Lineage (NCBI taxonomy): Bacteria > Bacillati > Actinomycetota > Actinomycetes > Kitasatosporales > Streptomycetaceae > Streptomyces > Streptomyces sp. WG7. Next base: position 11,014 of record NZ_JBNGGE010000023.1, on the reverse strand, counting down.
TCGAGCCAGCTCAGCGCGAACGCCCGCCCGTCCGCGATCCGCCGGTCCACCTCGCCCGTGATCGCGTCCGAACCGGGCAGCCGCGTCAGCGGATTGAGCCCCGCCGCCTCCTCGACCCGGCTCTCGGCCAGCGCCCGCACCAGATCCGCGAGCCGCACGACGCCCACGCACCGGCCGCACGCGTCGACCACGGCCACGTCGTCCGACGTACGGCCCGGGCCGCCGACCGCCACCACGTCCAACACCTCCCAGGCCGTCGCGTCGACCCCCACCGTCCGCGGCAGGTCACCGAGCTTCGCGGCGGGCCGGTCGGCGTACAGGGCATGCCCGTAGCGAGCCGACATCGACAGCAGGAAGCGGGAGCGGTGCACCGACCGCACCGGAACCCCCTCCCGGTCCACGAGCAGCACCCCGGACACGTCGGGCGACCCGGTCAGCAGCGCCCGCACCTGCCCCGCCGAAGCCGTCACGGGCAGCAGCGCGGCCGGCCGCACGAACTGCCGTACCGACGGCCCCGAACGCGGTGCCGGTACGACGCCGGCGGAACCGGCCGGAACGTACACGTCCGCCGCGGGCAGCCGCGTCGGCGGCCCGAACAACTCACCCTGCGCCAGCTGTGCCCCGGCCGACCGCGCGGCAGCGCACTGCGACTCCGTCTCCACGCCCTCCACGGACAGCAGCGCCCCCAGCTCGTCGCACAGCACCCGCATCGCCCGTACAGCCGCCGGCCGCGCCAGCAACGACGCGTCGAGCTTCACCAGCTCCGGCGCCAGGTCCGTCAGCAGCCGCAGCGGCGCGTCCCCGTCACCGACGCCGTCCGCGCACACCCGGAACCCCTGGCCCCGCAACGCGGTCACCGCCTCCAGCAGGGCGCGACGCGGAACATGCGTGTACGGAGGACAGACGTCGACCGTCACCTCCCACGGCATCCGTCCCGCCTCGCGTACGGCGCCGTGCAGCTCCTGCAGACCACCGAGGTCGGCGAGCGTGCCCGCGAACACGTTGACGTGCAGCGGCAGCAGCGTCTCCTTGCGGACCGCCGCGCGGAACGCCGCCACCGCCAGCCGGCCGTCGAGTTCCGGGTCGCGCCGGGCCTCGGCCAGGATGTCGCCGGTCTCCGGGCGGGCGAGTATCTCCAGCGCCGTGACCCCGCCGGTCATCAGGTTGACCACCGGTTGGAAGGCGAAGCGGAGAGTGTCCGTCCAGGAGCGCACGGGAGCAGAATGGCGCCGCGGGCAGCCCCACGGGCCCAGTTCACGTGACGTTCACACAGGATTCCGGCACGCCCGCGAAGCGTACGGACGGCGAGTCGCCGGCCCGCCCACTTCCCCCACGGAACGCGCACCTGATAGATGCAGGGAGCATGACACGACTCTCCACCGCGCTCCGCGGTCTGGCGACCACCCTCGCCGCCCTGCTCGCCGCCACGGCCGTTCCCGCCGCCGCCCGGGCGGCGACCCCCGAACCGAGGGCCCCGAAGGACTTCGTCGCCCTGAGAAGCGTCGACCCGACGATCATCCAGGAGATGCGCTACGTCACCCCGCACAACTTCGTCGGCGAGCGCATCGACGGCTACCGGCAGCCCCTGTGCATCCTCACCCGCCCCGTGGCCGAAGCCCTCCACGACGCCCAGACCCGGCTGCTGCGCCAGGGCTATTCCCTCAAGGTGTACGACTGCTACCGGCCGCAGCGCGCCGTCGACCACTTCGTCCGCTGGGCCGAGGACCTCGACGACCAGGACATGAAGGCCGAGTTCTACCCGGACGTCGACAAGACCCGTCTGTTCGCGGACGGTTACATCGCGGAGAAGTCCGGCCACAGCCGCGGCTCCACCGTCGACCTCACGATCGTGAAGCTCCCGGCGAAGCCCACCCGGCCGTACCACCCGGGGCAGCCCCTGGTCCCCTGCTTCGCCCCCCAGGACGAACGCTTCCCCGACAACTCCGTCGACATGGGCACCGGCTACGACTGCTTCGACACCCGCTCACACACCCTCGACCCCCGCGTCCAGGGCGCCCAGCGGGCCAACCGGCTGCTGCTCAAGAACACCTTGGAGGACGTCGGCCTGGTGAACCTCCCCGAGGAGTGGTGGCACTTCACGTACAAGCCCGAGCCCTACCCGGACACCTACTTCGACTTCCCGGTCTCCGCCAAGTCCCTCGCCGGCCGCCACTGAGCCGCCTGCCGGAGCCGCCCGCCGAGCCATCGGATACAGTCCGCCGCGTGTCCGAAACTCATACCTCCGTTCCCAACTCCGCACCCGACTCCCACTGTTCGAGCTGCGGATCGCCCTACGGAGAGGGCGTCTCCGGCCGGCCCCGCACCTGCCCGGCGTGCGGCACCACGGCCTACCGCAACCCACTGCCGGTCGCGGTCGCCCTCCAGCCCGTGTACGACACGCAGGGCACCGCCCTGGTCGTCATCACCCGCACCGTGTCCCCCGCGCGCGGAGGCGTCGCACTGCCCGGCGGCTACATCGACGACCGGGAGGACTGGCGGCAGGCCGTCGTGCGCGAACTCAAGGAGGAGACGGGCATCGACGCGGCGAGCCGCGACGTACGGCTGATCGACGCCATGAGCTCGCCCGACGGCCACCTGCTCCTCTTCGGGCTCCTCCCCGAGCGGCCGGCCGAGAACCTCCCGTCGTCCGTCGCCACGGACGAGACCGAGGGGTGGCACCTGCTGCGCAGGGCGGAGGAGCTCGCCTTCCCCCTCCACACCCGGGCCGTGCGGGCCTGGTTCGAGGGCCGCTACATCTGAGCCGAGCGCTCCTCGAGCCCACGGACGCGCACCGGTCGGGACGGCTCGCTCACGCCGTCCTCGCCCTCCCTCTCCACGACGAGCCCCCGCGCTCCCCAACGGGACACGTACCGCTCGATCTCCGGTTCCGCCCAGCCGTCGCCCGCGTCCGGCACGACCAGCCCGCCGCCGGTCCGCCCCCGCGCGGGCGCCCACACCTCCAACTCGGTCCCGCCGTCCTCCCCCCGCACCGGAAGCACGGCTCCCGCACGCGCGAACACCGGAATCCGCGCCGGCGGAGCATCGACGAGAATCTGCGCGGGCCCTTCGTACGCCCGCTCCGTCACCACGTCGTACCAGCGCCCCCGCGGCAGCCGCACGGCCCGCCGGTCCGCCCCCGGATCGAGCACCGGTGCCACCAGCAGACAGTCACCCAGCAGAAAGGCGTCCTCGCAGTCCCGCAGCGCCCGCTCCTCCGGCGCCGACCACCACAGCGGGCGCACGTACGGCGCGCCCGTACGCCGGGCCAGATGCGCCAGTGTCATGAAGTAGGGCAGCAACCGCCGCCGTTCGACGAGCGCCGTCCGCGTGTGCTCCAGCACCTCGGCACCCAGCGCCCACGGTTCCCCGCGGCCCGCCCGCGACCCACCGCGCGTGCGGAACAGCGGCAGATAGGCGGCCAGCTGGAACCACCGCAGGTACAGCTCCGGCGACCGGTCCCCGCCGGCCTCGCCCACATCCGGCCCCGCATACGGCACGCCGCACAGCCCGAGCCCCATCACCAGCGCCAGCGACGCCCGCAGTCCGGGCCAGCCCGCGGCCACATCACCGGACCACGTGCCGCCGTAACGCTGCATCCCGGCCCAGCCGGACCGCGAGAGCACGAACGGCCGCTCCTCGGGCACCAGGCTCCGCAGCCCCTCGTAGCCGGCCCGGGCCATGCACAGCGCGTACACGTTGTGCGCCTCCCGGTGATCGCCGCCCCCGCCCTCCAGGGAGTGCCGGGCCGAACGGGCCAGCGTCGACTCCCCGAACGCGGCCAACGAGGTGGGCTCGTCCAGATCGTGCCAGAACCCTGCGAACCCCTGCCCCAGCCGCTCCTCGTAGAGCCCGCCCCACCACTCGCGCACACGCGCGTGCGTGAAATCCGGGAAGACCACGTCCCCGGGCCACGCCACCCCCCGGACGACCGGCCCCGAGGCGTCCCGTACGAACACGTCCTGGCCCGTCCCGCTGTCGTAGACGGCGTTGCCGGGCGCGGCGGGGACCACGGGCCCCACCACCGACACCAGCCGGACACCGTCCCGCCGCAGCTCCTCGGCGAGGACGGGCAGCTTGGGAAACCGCTCCTCGTCCACGGTGAACACCTGCCGCGCATCGAGATGGCCGACGTCCAGATGCACGGCGTCGAGCGGCAGGTCACGCTCCTGGTAGCCGGCGACGATCCGCCGCACCTCCTGCTCGTCACCGAGACCCGACCGCACGTGATGGTGACCGAGCGCCCACGCCGGAGGCAGCGCCGACGCCCCGGTGAGCGACGCCCAGGTGAGCAGCACGCGCGCGGGGGTACCGGCCATCACCCAGCACCGCAGCGGACCGCCCTCCATCCGCAGCACACTCCGCCCCGGCCGGTCGTGCCCGGAACCCGACCCCTCCTCGCCCTCCCGCAACGCCACCGTGCCGTCCCACGAACTGTCGTGGAACACCAGATGCGTCCCCGCGTCGGCCACCACCAGCTGCACCGGCATCGTGACGGACGACGGATCCTCCGCAGGAGAGAAGGCCGGTCCCACCGCCGTGTTCCACAGCCGGTACGTGCCGGGCCTCAGCCGAGGACCCGTGGCCCGCCCGCCGAGCCCGAAGAACCGGGCGTCCGCCGCCACCTCCGAACGCTGCGTCCAGCGCGCCGCACCACCGCCGACCGGTTCCCACCAGCGGGGCGGCAGCTCACGGCGCAGCACCACGCCCCCAGGCGTACGGACCTCGATCTGGCCGTGCCGGGACACTGACACGGTCGCCCGCTCGGCCACCACCCGCCAGCCGCCGTCCTTGTCCGGCTCCAGCACCGCCCGCGGGTCCGGCTCCGGACAACGGCCCGCCAACGCGTACGACGGCTCCGGCCCGGCCCCGTCCCAGCCCCAGAACACGGCCCCGTTCACGGCGACGAGAATGCGCAGCTCCGAGCGGCTGAACCGGACGACACCACCGCCGGGCCCGGGCTCCACCTCCCGCATCGGCCCCGGCACCCGCGCACGCTCCGCACCCCGCGGCGGCAGCCCCGCGGCGTCGGCACGCCGCCTGCGCCACGCCGCCCGTACGGTACGCAACCCCTGCGCCGCCCCCGCAGAGCCGACCATTTTCACCGAACGCACCAGGTCACGACCGTCCATGCTGCTCACCCTGCCATCGACGACCTCCCGCGCGGGCCTCGTTCAACTGCCGTTCACCCGTGACGGGACCACATCTTCACGACGCCGACTATGTGGCGCGCGCCCTGGTGCGGAAATCGATCACGTGGCATCGTCCGTGTCAGCCGCGTCACGCGCACACCCCAGCCCGTGCGCGGAGGACGCACACGACGCGCACAGTCCGGGAGCCGCCCCATGCCGACCGTGAACCCCCAGCCGCTCTGGCAGCCAGATCCGCAGCGCATCGACCAGGCACGGATCACCAGGTTCCAGACCTGGGCCGCAGAACACCACGGCGCCCCCGCCGAGGGCGGATACGCCGCCCTGCACCGCTGGTCCGTCGACGAGCCGGCCGCCTTCTGGAAGGCCGTCACGGAATGGTTCGACGTACGCTTCTCGACCCCCTACACGCGTGTACTGGGCGACCGCTCGATGCCCGGCGCCCAGTGGTTCCCCGGCGCCACCCTCAACTACGCCGAGCACGCCCTGCGCGCGGCGGCCACCCGAGCGGACGCACCGGCCCTCCTGTACGTCGACGAGACCCACGAGCCGAGCCCCGTCACCTGGTCCGAGCTGCGCCGCCAGGTCGGCTCGCTCGCCGCCGAACTGCGCGCCCTCGGCGTACGCCCCGGTGACCGCGTCAGCGGTTACCTGCCGAACATCCCGCAGGCCGTGGTAGCCCTCCTCGCCACCGCAGCCGTGGGCGGCGTCTGGACGTCCTGCGCCCCCGACTTCGGCGCCCGCAGCGTCCTGGACCGCTTCCAGCAGGTCGAACCGGTCGTCTTGTTCACCGTCGACGGCTACCGCTACGGCGGCAAGGAACACGACCGCCGCGACACCGTCACCGAACTCCGCCGCGAACTGCCCACCCTGCGCGCCGTCGTCCACATCCCGCTCCTCGGCACCAAGACCCCCGAGGGTGCGCTGGACTGGCAGGCCCTGACGGCCGCGGACACGGACCCCGTCTTCGAGCAGGTGCCCTTCGACCACCCCCTGTGGGTGCTCTACTCCTCCGGCACCACCGGCCTGCCCAAGGCCATCGTCCAGTCCCAGGGCGGCATCCTGGTCGAGCACCTCAAACAGCTCGGCCTGCACTGCGACCTGGGCCCCGAGGACCGCTTCTTCTGGTACACGTCGACCGGCTGGATGATGTGGAACTTCCTCGTCTCCGGCCTGCTCACCGGCACCACGATCGTCCTCTACGACGGCAGCCCGGGCTACCCGGACACGGGCGCCCAGTGGCGCATCGCCGAACGCACCGGCGCCACCCTCTTCGGCACCTCCGCCGCCTACGTCATGGCCTGCCGCAAGGCCGGCGTGCACCCCGCCCGCGACCACGACCTCTCCCGGGTCACGTGCGTCGCCACCACGGGCTCTCCGCTCCCGCCCGACGGGTTCCGCTGGCTGCACGACGAGTTCGCCGCGAGCGGGGCGGACCTGTGGATCGCCTCCGTGAGCGGCGGCACCGACGTGTGCTCCTGCTTCGCGGGCGCCGTCCCCACCCTGCCGGTGTACATCGGCGAACTCCAGGCCCCCGCCCTGGGCACCGACCTGCAGTCCTGGGACCCCAGCGGCGCGCCCCTCACCGACGAGGTCGGCGAGCTGGTCGTCACCAACCCCATGCCCTCGATGCCGATCCGCTTCTGGAACGACCCCGACGGCAGCCGCTACCACGACAGCTACTTCGACACCTACCCCGGCGTCTGGCGGCACGGCGACTGGATCACCCTCACCTCCCGTGGATCCGTCGTCATCCACGGCCGTTCCGACTCCACCCTCAACCGGCAGGGCGTCCGCATGGGCTCGGCCGACATCTACGAGGCCGTCGAGCGCCTTCCCGAAATCAGTGAATCCCTCGTCATCGGCGTCGAGCAGCCCGACGGCGGCTACTGGATGCCCCTGTTCGTGCACCTGGCCTCCGGAGCCGTACTCGACGAAACCCTCCTGAACCGCATCAAACAGACCATTCGCGAACAGCTCTCTCCGCGCCATGTTCCCGACGAGGTCATCGAGGTACCCGGTATCCCGCACACCCTGACCGGCAAGCGCATCGAGGTCCCGGTCAAGCGCCTCCTCCAGGGCACCCCGCTGGAGAAGGCCGTCAACCCCGGCTCCATCGACAACCCGGACCTGCTCCGCTTCTACGAGGACCTCGCCCGCGAGCGCACCTGAAAGACCCTCGACGAGCCGGCCGCAAGACCCTCGACGAGCCGGCCGCCCAGAACGGCGGCCGGCTCACGACGCCGCCCCGACGCTGTTGTCAGTGCCGCCAGTTACTGTGAGTGAGCATTGATCGACTGCGCAGAGGGGGAATCATGGCGCACACCGACCAGACCGGGCGACGCGTCCTGCGCCGGGAAATCGCCGGCACCATCGGACTGCTCACCGACGAACACGACTTCCGTGCCATGCGGCGCTACCGCAGCTTCACCTTCGACGACCACGCCGCCTATCTCCACCAGGTGGAAGCCCTGCTCAGGTCACGCGCCTCACAGGGCGCCCACACCAGCGTCGCCCTGTTCGACCCGGAGGAATACGCCGACTTCTGCTCGGCGACGGGCCTCGACCCCGACGCCGCCGCCAGCCGCACCCGGTTCACCGCCGAACTCGCCGCCAGCGGACCCACCGTCCCGTACGAGGGCCAGCCCCTCGCCGACCTCCTCCCGGACCTCGTCGACGAAGCCGTCCGCCAGGCCACCTGGGAGTACGCGTCCACCCTGCTCGCCCGCCTCGGCAACTGCGCCACCTGCGGCGAGGATCTCGGCCGAGCCGCCTTCACCCGGGCCACGCGCCTCCTCGTCCGCATCCTCGAAACGGCTCCACCGGGCAACCGGCACCTGGTCTGCAGTGTCTCGGGCTCCCCGGAAACCCTCGTCTCCGCCCTGTACGCCGACGAGGACATCGACGGCACCCCGCACATCGACGAGGCCGAAACCCTGGAATTCACCAGTGTCCTCGCCCTCGGCCTCGCCACCCACAGCCCCGGGGGACTCGTCATGCGGATCAGCACCCCGGGCGGCCCGGACCGCATCCACGGCTGGCGCCTGCGGGGATACGGCCTCGAACCCCTCACCGCCGGTGAAGTCTTCGACGCGTACTGCACCGACGCGGACTCCGGGGACCTCATCTCCCCGGAATCCAACGTCGACTACTGCGCGCCCCCCGACCTCGGAGACGACCACCTGCCACCGGGACACCACCACTGAACGCGTGCGGGGCGCCCCACCCGAAGGTGGAACGCCCCGCGCCACAGCCGCAGCCTCGTCCGGCTCCTACTCGCCGGACAGCACCGCCTGCGCGGCGTTGCGCGCCTCATCGGCGCTGTCCGCCGCCCGGGCGGCAGCCGCGGCACGCTCGCACTGCGCCAACGTGAACTTCGCCAGGGTCGCCCGGACATAGGGAAGAGAAGCCGCACCCATGGAGAGCGAGGTGACGCCCAGACCGGTCAGCACACACGCCAGCAGCGGGTCCGAAGCGGCCTCACCGCAGACACCACAACTCTTGCCCTCGGCCTTCGCCGCCTCGGCGGACAACGCCACGAGGTCGAGCAGCGCCGGCTGCCACGGGTCCTGCAACCGGGACACCGCGCCCACCTGACGGTCGGCCGCGAAGGTGTACTGCGCGAGGTCGTTCGTCCCCAGCGACAGGAACTCGACCTCCTGCAGCACCGAGCGCGCCCGCAGCGCGGCCGACGGGATCTCCACCATCGCGCCGAACTTCGCCCGCAGCCCGGCCTCGCGGCACGCGTCCGCGAACGCCTTGGCATCGGCCCGGTCCGCCACCATCGGGGCCATGACCTCGAGGTAGACGGGCAGCCCCTCCGCCGCCTTCGCCAGCGCCGTCAGCTGCGTGCGCAGCACGTCCGGGTGGTCGAGCAGCGTCCGCAGACCACGCACGCCCAATGCCGGGTTCGGTTCGTCACCGGGGGTCAGGAAGTCCAGCGGCTTGTCGGCGCCGGCATCCAGCACCCGCACGACGACGCGCCCCTCGGGGAACGCCTCCAGCACCTGCCGGTAGGCGGCGACCTGCTTCTCCTCCGACGGCGCCTTCTCGCTGTCGTCGAGGAAGAGGAACTCGGTACGGAAGAGACCGACACCCTCAGCCCCGGCCTCGACCGCCGCGGCCACGTCCGCGGGCCCGCCGATGTTCGCGAGCAGCGGCACCTTGTGACCGTCCGAGGTCGCACCCGGTCCCGTCGACGCGGCCAGCGCGGCCTTGCGCTCGGCAGCCGCCGCCCGCAGCCGCGCCTTCTTCTCCTCGCCGGGGTTCACGAAGATCTCACCGGTGCTGCCGTCCACGGCGACGACCGTGCCTTCGGGCAGTTCCCCGGCGCCCGGCAGCGCCACCACGGCCGGCACGCCGAGCGCCCGCGCGAGAATCGCGCTGTGACTGGTCGGCCCACCCTCCTCGGTGACGAAACCGAGGACCAGCGCCGGGTCCAGCAGCGCCGTGTCCGCGGGTGCCAGATCCCGCGCGATGAGAACGTACGGCTCGTCGCTGTCCGGGACGCCCGGCATCGGCACCCCCAGCAGACGGGCGACGATACGATTCCGCACATCGTCGAGGTCGGCCACGCGGCCGGCCAGGTACTCGCCGGCACCGGCCAGCAGCGCGCGGTAGGCGGCGAAGGCGTCGTACACCGCGCGCTCGGCCGTGCTGCCGACGGCGATCCGCCGCTCCACGTCCGACATCAGCTCGGGGTCCTGGGCCATCATGGCCTGCGCCTCGAGCACCGCCTGGGCTTCGCCCCCCGCCAGATTGCCGCGCGCCATCAGGTCGGCCGCCACAGCCTCCACGGCCTTGCGGGCGCGCCCCTGCTCACGCTCCGCGTCCTCGGCCGGAATCTGCTTGGCCGGCGGCTCGAGCACCGCCGTCCCCATGTGCCGAACCTCGCCGATCGCCACACCGTGGCTCACACCGACGCCTCGCAGCGTTGTCTCCATCTCACCCGTCCCGATAATGCGGCGGGTCCCGCCGCCGCGGTGGTTGTCCTACCAGCCGTCATACGACGGCGGTGATGTCACTTCCAGAGAAAGAGACTCTCGCCGGCCTTCACTTCGCCGTCCTCACGGAGATCGGTGAGGGCCTCGGCCGTCGCCTCGAGGGCCACGATCGGACAGACCGGCGACTTGCCCGCGGCCTCGACGGCGGCCGGGTCCCAGCGGACCACGCCCTGCCCACGCACGACGGTGTCGCCCTTGTTCACCAGCAGCTCGAAACCCTCACCGTTGAGCTGCACGGTGTCGATGCCGAGATGAGTCAGCACACCGTGCCCGCTGTCGTCGACCACGACGAAGGCGTGCGGGTGCAGGGACACGATGACCCCGTCCACGGGGGCGACCGCCTCAGAAGGCTCCCGTACGGGATCGATGGCGGTACCCGGGCCGACCATGGCGCCGGAGAAGACGGGGTCGGGCACAGCGGCCAGTCCGATGGCACGTCCTGCGAGCGGGGACGAGACGGTGGTCATGGGAAGCCTCCCAGGGGCGGTGATGTGTACGGGCCGTCACTGCCTGTCCCGGACGGCGCACTGACGAGCAGGGTATGTCATAGGAAGTACCGGTTCCGCATGAGTGTTCCGATTAGAGGTCTAGACCACAGTCCCCACGGATTTGCACCCGTTCCACGGCTCCGTGTAGAGTCGTTACTCCTGCATGAGGCTGAGCGATGCGAAGCAGGCGTCCTCGCCCCGGCAGTACCCAACTCATCAGATCCTATCGCTGGATCGCCTTCTGCGTGCTCGCAGGACGGTGGTCAGAGGGACCGGGAAAGCCTGATAGTGTTGGAAACACCGAAGGGAAGCGCCCGGAGGAAAGCCTGAGAGAGTCTCTCGGGTGAGTACAAAGGAAGCGTCCGTTCCTTGAGAA
>NZ_JBNGGE010000022.1:0-120473 GCF_049975785.1 Streptomyces sp. WG7 | reverse complement strand
GGGGTTGAGGTGGCGCAGCAGGCCGTAGCCGATGCCCTTGTCGGGGATGGCCCGCAGCTGCTCCTTGACCGTCTTGAACGCCGCGCCGAGGGCGGGTCCGCCGCGGAACAGTTCGTCGGTGTCGTGTGCGCCGGGGTCGACGGCGACCGGGTAGAGGCTGGTGAACCAGCCGACCGTGCGGGACAGGTCGGCGCCCGGCACGATCTCCTCACGGCCGTGTCCCTCCAGACCGACGAGGACGGCGCTGCCGTCACCGCGGCCCCGCTCCCGCCGCCAGCGGGCGACCGCCAGCGCCAGCGCGGTGAGCATGGCCGCCTCGGGACCTGCGCGGAACAGGGCGGGCACCGGGCCGAGCAGCGCCTCGGTGGCAGGGGCGGGCAGGGCCGCCGTGAGCCGGCGGGCCACGCCCAGGGTGTCGCGGGCGGGGTCGGTGCGCCGGTCGGCGAGCAGCGGGTCCTCGGTGTCCAGCACGGCGCGCCACAGGTCGAGCTCGACGGTACGACGCTCGCTCAGCGCCTCCTGCCGCAGCTCCCGCGCCCAGCGCCGGAAGGAGGTGCCCACCGTTTCGAGGCGGACGGAGGTGCCGGTGCGTGCGGCGTCGAGTGCCGCCCGGAGGTCCGGCAGCAGGATGCGCCAGGACACGCCGTCGACGGCGAGGTGGTGCACGACGAGGGCGAGCCGGCCCTCGGCGGCCGGGCCGGCGTCGAACCAGACGGCCTGCACCATGCGGCCCTCGGCCGGTGCCAGCCGCGCCGTGGCGGCCCGGACCTGCGCCGCCTCGTCGTCCTCGGCGTCCTCGGCGTCCTCGCCGGCGGGGACGTGCCGGTGGACGCAGGCCTCGGCGCGGACCGCGCCCCGCTCGGCGACCTCCAGGCTCCAGTGGCCGTCCGGGGTCCGGCCGAGCCTGAGGCGCAGCGCGTCGTGGTGGTCGAGCAGGGCCTGCACGGCGGCCCGTACGTGCGCCTCGTCGAGGCCCGCCGGCACGGGCACGGTCATGGTCTGGTTGAACGCGTCGACCGGGCCGCCCCGGCTCTCCTGCCAGTGCATGATCGGGGTGAGCGGCACCGGGCCGATGCCGTCGTCCGGGCCGTGCTCCGGCGCGGCCTGGGCCGCGTCGGCCGTCGGGGCCAGCGCGGCGAGCCGGGCGACCGTGCGGTGCTCGAAGATCTCCCGCAGGCTGAGGGCGATGCCCTCCTTGCGGGCGCGGTGGGCCAGCTGGATGGAGCTGATGGAGTCTCCGCCGCGCTCGAAGAAGCTGTCGTGGACGGAGACCGACTCGACGCCCAGCACCTCGGCGAACAGCCGGCACAGCAGTGCCTCGCGTTCCACGTCGGCGCAGCCCGCCGGTGCCGCCTGCGCGGTCGGCTCGGGGGCGGCGGGCCCGGTCCGTCCCGCGTGAAGCAGCCGTGCGCGGTCGGCGGCCGTGAACGTGCCGACGGTGCCCACCGGCCGGTGGGGGTCGGTGGCGAAGGCGGTCAGTACGGCGAGCAGCCGGTCCAGGATCTCGCGTCCGGCGTCCTCGGTGAACAGGTCGGGGCGGTGGTCGAGGCGCACGGTCATACGGTCGCCGCGGACGGTGCCCTCCAGGTTGAGGGCGTAGTGCGTGGCGTCCCGGGTCGTGGCGGCGACGGCACCGATGCCCTCGGCGGAGTCCTGCAGGGAGTCGGTGTCGACAGGGTAGTTGGCGAAGATGGTGATGGCGTCGAACAGCGGGCCGACGCCGAGCAGTTGCTGGATCTCGGGGAGCCCCAGGTGCTTGTGGGCGAGCAGGTCCGCCTGACCGTCCTGCAGCGCACGCACCTGCTCGCCGAGGGTGAGGGCGGGGTCCAGGCGCAGCCGCACGGGCAGCGTGTTGATGAACAGGCCGATCATCTTCTCCACGCCGGGCAGCTCCGGCGGGCGACCGGAGACGGTCTCGCCGAACACGACGTCGTCGCGGCCGGTCAGCCCGCCCAGGACCAGGCCCCAGGCGGTCTGGAACACGCTGTTGAGGGTGAGTCCGAGCGAGCGGGCCCGCTCCGTCAGCGCCGTGGTCAGGTCGGGGCCGACGTCCTTGATCAGGGTCACCGGCAGGGCGGCGCCCGCTTCGGCCCCGGCCACGAGCGTGGGCTCGGCCCCGTCGAGCGCCTGCTTCCAGGCGAGTTCGGCGGCTCCCCGGTCCTGCCGGGCGAGCCAGCCCAGGTAGTCCTTGTACGGCACGACCGGCGGCAGGGCCGAGGTGTCCCCGCCGGCCGTGTACAGCGTCATCAGCTCGCCGAGCACCAGCGGCATGGACCAGCCGTCCAGCAGGATGTGGTGGGCCGTGAGGACGAACCGGTACTCCTGCTGCGCCAGCTTGACCAGGGAGAACCGCAGCGGGGGGCGGGTGAGGTCGAAGCGGCGGGTGCGGTCGGTGTCCAGCAGGCGCCGCAGTGCCTCCTCCCGCTCCTGACCGGGCAGTCCGCTCAGGTCGGTCTCGGACCAGTCGGGGTCCGCGTCGCGCAGGACGACCTGTACCGGTTCGCCGCTCTTGCGGTTGCGGAACGAGGCGCGCAGGTTGTCGTGCCGGCCGAGGACGGCCGTCACGGCGGCCCGCAGGGCGGCGGTGTCCAGGTCGCGGCGCAGGTCGAGCGCCATCTGGATGACGTAGACGTCATCGCTCCGCGTCCCGTCCCGGTCCCCGTCCTCGTAGAGGGCGTGGAAGAGCATGCCCTTCTGGAGCGGGGACAGCGGCCAGATGTCGACGAATCCAGGCTTCGTCACCGTGCTGTTTCCTTCCATCAGCTCAGATCACTCTCGAATTCATCGATCTCGTCCTGCGACAGTTGCAGCAGGTCCACGTCGGACGGGGTGAGGCCGCCGGCCTCGGGGCGCTCGGCGCACTGCGCGAGCGCTGTCAGTTCCCGGAACCACAGGTCCGCCAGTTCGCCGACCTCCTGTTCGGTGAACAGGGCGCCGGGCCAGGACCAGATGGCGACGAGGTGCACCCCGTCGGGGCGGTCCTGGGCGACCGCGCTCAGTCCCAGGGCGTGAGTGAGGGGCCGCTGCTCGTGCCCGCCGCTGCCGAGGGTCTCGGTGGCCTCCGGCGGCGCGGCCCAGTCCTCGGCGCGTTCGGCGGCCGTGCCGGCCGCTTCGAACCGGCCGAGGTAGTTGAAGCCGATCTGCGGCTCGGGGCGGCCGGCCAGTTCGGGGGCGGTGTCGGGGTTGAGGTGGCGCAGCAGGCCGTAGCCGATGCCCTTGTCGGGGATGGCCCGCAGCTGCTCCTTGACCGTCTTGAGGGCGGCGCCGGGGTCGCCGTGTGCGCCGGGGTCGGCGGCGACCGGGTAGAGGCTGGTGAACCAGCCGACCGTGCGGGACAGGTCGGCACCCGGCACGATCTCCTCACGGCCGTGTCCCTCCAGACCGACGAGGACGGCGCTGCCGTCACCGCGGCCCCGCTCCCGCCGCCAGCGGGCGACCGCCAGCGCCAGGCCGGTGAGCAGCACTTCGTCGACCGCGGCGCGGAAGGCCGCGGGCACCGTACCGAGCAGGGGGGCGGCGGCCTCGGGAGGCAGGCTGACGGTCAGTCGCCGGGCGGTGTGGGCGACGTCCGCCGCGGCGTCGAGGGGCCGCCGCCCGAGCTGCGGGTCGGGGGTGTCCAGGATGTCGCGCCACAGGCCGAGTTCGGCGGTGCGGCGCTCGCTCAGAGCTTCCCTCCCGAGCTCGTGGGACCAGCGGCGGAACGACGTCCGCACCGGTTCCAGCCGGACCTCGCGGTCCTCGGCCACCGCGTCCCAGGCCGCCTTGAGGTCCTCCCGCAGCACCCGCCAGGACACGCCGTCCACGGCGAGGTGGTGCACCAGGATCAGCAGGCGTCCGGGCCGGCCGGGGCCCGCGTCGAACCAGACGGCGCGGACCATCCTGCCGTCGGCGGGCGACAGGTCGCCCTGCACCCGGGTCTGGGTGTCGGCGACGACGCCGATCAGGTCCCCGGCGGCCACGCCGGTGACGTCGACGCGGTCGAGCAGCGCTGTGGCGTCGACCGAGCCTCGCGGGGTGACCTCCAGGCGCGGGCCCGCGGGCCCGGCGACGGTGTGTGCGCGCAGGATGTCGTGGTGGTCGAGGACCGCCTGCAGGGTTGCCGCCAGCCGTCGCCGGCCCGCGTCGGCGGGGACCTGGAGCAGGGCCGCCTGGTGGACCTCGTCGGTGGGGCCGCCCCGCTCGTACAGGTCGTGCATCACGGGGGTGAGGGCCAGTTCGCCGATGGCCTCCTCGGGGGCCTCGCCGGCTCCGGCGCCGTCGTCCTGCCGGGCGATGCGGGCCAGCGCGCGGACCGTCTTGTGCTTGAAGACGTCCCGCAGGCTGATCAGCAGGCCCGCGCTGCGGGCCCGGCCGGCCAGCTGGATGGAGACGATGCTGTCGCCGCCCAGCTCGAAGAAGTCGTCGTCCGGACCGACCTCGGCGACGCCCAACAACTCCGCGAACAGCCCGGTGAGGATCCGCTCACGCGCGGCGGGTCCGTCCGCGTCGGCCGGTTCCGGCACGCCGGCCTCAGTGGCGGGCCGCTCCCGCGCCGGCTGCCCCGCGATGCGCGCGCGGACGCCGGCCCACCAGCCGGGGAGCGGGTCGTCCGCCGGATGCCAGGGCCCGGCCGGGTTCGCGGCGAGCGCCTCCAGGACGTCGCGCAGCCCGTCGGCGACGGCCTCGGCGTCGGCCTTGGTGAACAGGTCGGGCCGGTACCCGAAGCGGCAGTGCAGCAGGTCGCCGGCGAGGCCGGCGTCCAGGGTGAGGGGGTAGTGGGTGGCGTCGTCCATCACCAGGTCGACCGCCCGGACCCGGTCGCCGTCGCCGCCGAACCCGGCGCCGTCGGCCGGGATGTTCTGGAACACCAGCAGGGTGTCGAAGAGTTCGCCCTTGCCGGTCAGCCGCTGAAGGTCGACCAGACGGATGTACTGGTGTGCCGTCAGGTCGAGCTGCCGCTCCCACAGCCGGGGCAGCACGGCCTCGGCGCTCTCCCCGGGCCTGAGACTCACCCGTACCGGCACGGTGTTGATGAACAGCCCCACCATGCGCTCGACGCCCGCGACCTCGGGCGGCCGGCCGGAGACGGTGGCGCCGAAGACGATGTCGGCGCGGCCGGTGAGCCGGGCCAGCAGCTGTCCCCAGGCGGCCTGCACGACCGTGTTCATCGTGGTGCCGTGCCGGGCGGCGAGTGCCGCGAGGCCGGCGGTCAGTTCGCCGCCGAAGGTCACGGAGATCTTCTCGGTCGCCACGGCCGCCCGCTCCGGGTCCGCGGGTGCCAGCAGGGTCGGCTCGGCGGAGTCGTCCAGCACCCGGCGCCAGGCCCGCTCGGCGGCCGCGCGGTCCTGGCCGGCGAGCCAGGACAGGTAGTCGCGGTACGGCCGGACCTCGGGCAGACCTGCAGGGTCGCCCTCTGCCGCGTACAGCCGCATCAGCTCGTCGAGCAGGACCGGCGTGGACCAGCCGTCGAGCAGCAGGTGGTGCAGGGTCAGCACCAGCCGTGCCCGGCCGCCGCCGAGGCGGAGCAGCGCGCAGCGCAGCAGCGGGGGCCTGCCGATGTCGAACCGCTCCGTCCCGGCCTCGCGCATCGCCCGCTCCACGGCGTCCTGCCGTGCGGCCTCGTCGAGGTCGCCGAGGTCGGTCTCCGACCACGGCACGTCGACGTCCTCGGGGATGAACTGCACCGGTCGGCTGAGGCCCTGGTGGGCGAAGCCGGCGCGGAGGTTGGCGTGCCTGCGCAGCAGCGCCCCGACCGCGGCCCGCAGCACCGGGGTCTTCGGGTCGCCCTCCAGGTCGAGTCCGAACTGCACGGTGTACACGTCCGGTTCGCGCTGGTCGTAGAGGGAGTGGAAGAGCAGCCCCTCCTGCAGCGGGGCCAGTGGCAGCACGTCGGCGAGCCGGTGTCCGTCGCGTTCGAGGACGTCGATGTCCTGCTGGGTGAGGTCCACCAGCGGGAAGTCCGACGGGGACCGGCCACCGTCGTGGACGGCGGCGGTCTCCCGGACCGCCTGCTGCCAGTCCGCGGCGAGTTCGGCGGCCTCGCCGTCCCCGAACAGCGCCTCGGGCCAGGACCAGACGGCCGTCAGGCGGGGGCCGCCCGGGCCGTCGTGGGACCAGGTCTCCACGTCGAGGACGTAGCGGGCCGGTGTGTCCGCGTCCTCGCCACGGGCGGGCCGCAGGGCTCCCGGTGCGTCGACCGGCACGGAGCCGTCGGCGAGCGGCTCGGCGCAGCCGTCCCGGTGTGCGACGCGCACCCACGGGGCGGGCAGCCCGGCCAGCAGGGGGACCGTCTGCGGGTTGAGGTACCGCAGCAGGCCGTAGCCGGAGCCGTCACCGGGGACGGCCGCGAGCTGTTCCTTGACCTGCTTGACCCGGGCCGCGGGCGCGGTGCCCGGCTCGCCGGTGCCGAGCAGCACCGGGTGGACGGCGGTGAACGGGCCGACGGTACGGCCCGTGCCGCTCCGGGCGTCGCGGTCGTCCTGTTCGACGGCGACCAGGACACCCGCGTCCGCGGGCAGTCCGCGCCGGGTGCGCCACTGGGCGACCGCGGCCGTCAGCGCGCCGAGCAGCACTTCGCGCACCCCGGTGGCCAGGCCCTCGGGGACGGTGGTGAGCAGGGCCTTCGACTCGGCGGCGGAGAAGGTCATCTCCAGGCGGCGGACGGTCCCCTCGGTGTCGCGGCGCTGGTCCGGCGCCGCCGCCACCGGGGCCACGGCCCGGGCGGCGAGCATGTCGGTCCAGGCTTCGAGCTCGTCGACGAGTTCCGGGACGGCGGCCGCCGCGGCGATCTGCTCGGCCCGGGTGCGGTAGGCGGTGGTGACCGGCGGCAGCTGGGGCGCCGCCCCGGTGCCGGCCGCCTGCCAGGCGGTGCGCAGGTCGTCGAGGAGGATCCGCCAGGAGGCGGCGTCGGCGGCGAGGGTGTGGACCGCGAGGACCAGCCGGTGCTCACCGTCGGGTCCGCCGTCCAGCCACGCGGCCCGCAGCAGCACGCCGTCCTCGGGCGCCAGGGCGGACCGGACGGCGTCCGTCTGCCGGGCGGTCTCGGCGGCGAGCGCGTCCTTGTCGGCCGCGGCCACGTCGACGCGGGTGAGCAGGCCGGCCGCCGGTACGTCGCCGCGCGGCAGAACCTCCAGGCCCCACACCAGGTTGCCGGCCCGGCGGGTGAGCCGTTGCCGCAGGGCGTCGTGGTGGTCGATCAGTGCCTGCAGCACGGTGTGCAGCCGGGACTCGCCGGTGCCGGGCGGAAGGGCGAGCACGGCTGTGGCCGCCGAGTGGCCGGCGTGGCCGCCGCGTTCGCGCAGTGCGTGCGCGGCGGGCAGCAGCGGAACCTCGCCGGTCCCGGTGTCACCGGAGCCGCCCGGGCCGTCGGCCGGGAGGAGCGCGGCCGGTCCGGTCGCGGCGGCGGCGAGTGCCTCGACGGTGCGGTGGCGCAGGACGTCCGCCGCGGTGAACTCCAGGCCCGCCTCGAGGGCCCGGCTGACCAGCTGGATGGACACGATGCTGTCGCCGCCGAGGTCGAAGAAGCTGTCGTCGATGCTCACCGGCTCCACGCCGAGCAGGTCACCGATCAGTTCGCACAGCAGGGTCTCCTTGGCGTCGCGCGGGGCGCGGCCCTCGCCCCGGGAGGCGAAGTCCGGTGCCGGCAGCGCCGCGCGGTCGACCTTGCCGTTGGCGTTCAGCGGCAGGGCCTCCAGCAGGGTGTACGCCGCGGGGACCATGTACTCCGGGAGCCGTTCGGCGAGATGGGTGCGCAGCATCCGCGGGTCGGCGTCGGCACCGTCGGCGGCGACGACGTGTGCGACCAGTTGCTTGCGGCCGTCGTCGCCGTGGTGGACGGTCACGGCCGAGCGGGCGACGGACGGGTGGCCGTCCAGCGTGGCCTCGATCTCCCCGAGCTCGATGCGGAACCCGCGGATCTTGACCTGGTCGTCGGCACGGCCGGCGAACCGCAGCTGCCCGTCGGCGTTCCAGGCCACCAGGTCGCCGGTGCGGTACAGGCGGGCTCCGGGCGCCCCGAACGGGTCGGCGACGAAGCGTTCCGCGGTGAGGGCGGGCCGGCCGAGGTAGCCGCGGGCGAGCCCGTCGCCGGCGATGTACAGCTCGCCGGTCACCCCGGCCGGCACCGGGCGCAGGAAGTCGTCGAGGACGTACACCCGCGTGTTCCACAGCGGGGCGCCGATCGGCGGCTGGACCGCGCCGGACTGGGGCGCGCTCATCGTCGCGCAGACGGTCACCTCGCTCGGGCCGTAGACGTTGAGCAGCCGGCGGCCCCGGGACCAGTGGGCCACCTGCTCGGGCGGGCAGGCCTCGCCGCCGACGGCGAGGGTGCGCAGGTGGGGCAGCGGGTCGCCCGGCAGGGTGGCCAGCACGCCGGCCGTGATCTGCAGGTGGGTGACCTCGTACTCGGTGAGCAGCTGGGCGAGTTCGTCGCCGACCGGGGCGCGGTTGCCGTCGGGCAGCACCAGGGCGGCACCGCTCAGCAGGGTCATCGCCAGGTCGGCGACGGACACGTCGAAGCTGGGCGACACGGCCTGCAGGATCCGGCTGTCCGCGTCGATGGCGAAGTTCTCCGCGTGGGCCCCGGCCATGCCCGCGACACCCCGGTGCGTGACGACGACGCCCTTGGGCCGGCCGGTCGACCCGGAGGTGTAGATGACGTAGGCGGGGTGGTCCGGGGCGAGCGGCCGCGTGCGGTCGGTGTTCGCCGGGTCGGTCGCCGAGGCGGCGGCCACCGCCTCCCGGACGTCGGCGGCGTCGGCGCGCAGGACCGGCACCCCGGCGGGCAGCGCCCGGTCCGCGAGGGCCTCGCCGCTGGTGACGACCAGGGCGGGGCGCGCGTCCTCGGCCATGTAGGCGATGCGCTCGGCCGGATAGCCGGGGTCGACGGGCAGGTGGGCGGCGCCCGCCTTGAGCACGCCGAGGGTGACGGCGAGCCACTCCGCCGAGCGGGGCAGGGCGACCATGACCCGCTGCTCGGGACCGGCACCGTGCCTGATGAGGTGCTGCGCCCAGCGGTTCGCCCGGGCGTTGAGGGCCGCGTAGGTGAGCCGCTCCTGTCCCGTGATCACGGCCGTGGCCTCGGGGGTGGCGGCGGCCTGCCGCTCGAACAGCTGCGGCAGGGTGGCCGCGGGCACCTCACGGGCGGTGTCGTTCCACTCGGTGAGCATGCGGTGCAGTTCGGCCTCGGGCAGCAGGTCGATCCGGCCGAGCGGGCGGTCCGGGTCGGCGGTGACCGCGCCGAGCAGTGCGGTGAAGCGGGACACCACGGACTCGACGGTGCCGCGGTCGAACAGGTCGGTGCGGTAGCTGACCAGTCCGCGCAGTCCGGCGGGGCCCCCGTCGGGGGTCCGTTCCTCGGTGAGTTCGATGCCCAGGTCGGTCTTGGCCGAGGTGAGTTCCACGACCGCCGGCCGGACGGTGAGACCGGGCAGCTCCAGGCGCGGGGCCGCGTTGTTCTGGAAGGCGAGGAACACCTGGAACAGGGGGGTGTGGGCGAGTGACCGGGCCTCGGCCCCGAGGTGGTCGACGAGCCGTTCGAAGGGCAGGTCCTGGTGGGCGTAGGCCGCCAGGTCGGTGGCCCGCACGCGGCGCAGCAGCTCGGCGAAGGTGGGGTCGCCGGAGGTGTCGGTGCGCAGCACGAGGGTGTTGACGAAGAAGCCGACGAGGTCCTCGAGGGCCGCGTCGGAGCGGCCGGCGACGGCGGTGCCGACGGGGATGTCGGTTCCGGAGCCGAGCCTGGTCAGCAGTGCCGCGAGTGCTGCCTGCGCCACCATGAACAGGCTGACCTGGTGGGTGCGGGCGAGCTCGGTGAGGCGGGCGTGCAGCGCGGGTTCGATCCGGAAGCCCACCGTGGCGCCGTCGCCGGTCATCTCGGCCGGCCGGGGCCGGTCGGTGGGCAGCGCCAGTTCGGCGGGCGCGCCGGCCAGGGCCTCGCGCCAGAAGGCGAGTTGGCGGGCGGCGAGGCTGTCGGCGTCCTCCTCGTCACCGAGCAGGTCGCGCTGCCAGAGGGTGTAGTCGGCGTACTGCACGGGCAGTGGCGCGAAGTCCGGCGCGCGGCCGGCCCGCCGGGCGGCGTACGCCCGGGAGAGGTCGCGGGCCAGCGGGGCGTTGGACCAGCCGTCGGACGCGATGTGGTGCAGGGTCAGCAGCAGACGGTGCTCGGTGTCGGAGACGGCGAACAGAGTGGCGCGCAGCGGCGGTTCGGTGGCGAGGTCGAAGCCGCGGGCGGCCTCCTCGCGCAGCGCCGCGTCGAGCTCCTGCGGCCCGCACGTCACGACGCGCAGCGGCACGGGGGTGCCGGCGGCGTCGAGGACGGCCTGCCGCGGCCGGCCGCCGTCGTCCGGGAAGACGGTGCGCAGGGCCTCGTGCCGGGCCACCACGTCGGCGAGGGCCGCGCGCAGCGACGGCACGTCGAGGGCGCCGTCGAGCCGGATGGCGAGCGGGATGTTGTAGGCGCCGGACGGGCCGTGCAGCCGGCTCAGGAACCACAGCCGGCGCTGGGCGTACGACAGTGGGATCCCGGCGGTCCTCTCCCGGGCGGTGAGCTCGGGGCGCCGGCTGCCGGACGCGGTCAGCCGGGCGGCGAGCAGGGCCGGTGTCGGCGCCTCGAAGACGGCGCGCACGTCGACTTCGGAGCCGAAGGCGGAGCGGATCCGGCTGAGGAGCCGGACGGCGCTGAGCGAGTTGCCGCCGAGCTCGAAGAAGTGGTCGTCGGGGCCGGCCTCGGGGCGGTCCAGCACCTGGGCGAACAGACCGCACAGGATCTCCTCCTGCGGGCCGCGCGGGGCGCGGGTGGCCGGGCCGGCGGCCGTCTCCGGTTCGGGCAGGGCGCTGCGGTCGAGCTTGCCGTTCGGGGTGAGCGGCAGCTCGTCGAGGAGGACGACGGCGTCCGGGACCATGTAGTCGGGCAGGACCGCGGCGAGTTGCTCGCGCAGCGCGGCGGCGGCCGGCGCCGTCCCCGGCGCGGGCACGGCGTACGCCAGCAGCCGGGCTCCGTCGGCGGAGCCGGTGGTCACGACGGCCTGGGCGGCGACGCCGGGGAGGGCGGCGAGGGCGGCGGAGATCTCGCCGGTCTCGACCCGGTGGCCGCGGATCTTCACCTGGTCGTCGGCGCGGCCGGTGAACACCAGGTTCCCGTCGGGCAGCCGGTGGGCCACGTCTCCGGTGCGGTACATCCGTGAGCCGGCCGGACCGTGGGGGTCGGCGGTGAAGCGCTCCGCGGTCAGGCCGGGGCGCCCGAGGTAGCCGCGGGCCAGGCAGGGCCCGGCGAGGTACAGCTCGCCGGGGACACCGGGCGGGACGGGCCTCAGCGCCCGGTCCAGGACGTAGGCCCGCACGTTGCCCTGGGGCCGGCCGATCGGGACCGGGCCGGGGACGAGTCCGGTGCCGGGGTCGATGCGGTACTCGGTGACGTTGACGGTCGCCTCGGTGGGGCCGTAGACGTTCCAGACGGTGGCGTCGGGGTGGCGGTTCCGCCAGGCGGTCAGCGACTCGCCGAGCAGGGCCTCGCCGCCCAGGAGGAGTTCGCCGGACGGCGAGTACTCCTCGGGGAGGGCGCCGAGCAGCGGGAGGTGGCTGGGGGTCGCCTTCATGAAGGCGACCGGGGTGTGCCGGAGCCGCCCGGCGGTCGCCGGGTCCTCCTCCAGGGCGGCCATCAGTACCGTGCCGCCGACCGTGAGGGGCGTGAACAGGGCGGTGACCGTCAGGTCGAAGGCGACCGGCGAGTGCAGCAGCGCGAGGCCGGCGGCGCCCCGGTAGGCGCTCCCCGCCCAGGTGAGGTAGTCCGCGACGGAGCGGTGCGTGACGACGACGCCCTTGGGGCGCCCGGTGGAGCCGGAGGTGTAGATGACGTACGCCGGGTGGTCGGCGGTGAGCGGGGCGCGCCGGTCGGCGTTCACAAGGGCGGTGGCCGGGTGGGCGTCCGCGCGCCGGGCCGTCTCCGGGTCGTCGACGACGAGTGTGCGCACGTCGTGGTCCGCGAGAACGGCGGCCGTCGCCCGGTCGGTGAGCGCCAGGCCCGGGCGGGCGTCGGCGAGCAGGTACCCGATGCGCTCGGCCGGGTGGGCGGGGTCGACGGGCACGTAGGCGGCACCGGACTTGAGTACCGCGAGCAGTGCCACCGCCAGGTCCGCCGACCGTCGCAGGGCGACGGCGACGAGTTGCTCGGGTCCGGCTCCCTCGGCGGTCAGCGTCCGCGCGAGACGGTTGGCGCGTTCGTCGAGCTGGGCGTAGGTGAGTTCGGTGGTGGCGTCGGCGACGGCGACGGCGTCGGGGGTGCGGGCGGCCTGGGCCTCGATCAGCTCGGGGACGAGGGTCGCGGCGGCGGCCACGGCGGGGCCGGCGGATCCGGTGGTCAGCTGCCGGGTCTCCTCGTCGTCCAGCAGCCGGAGCCGGCCGACGGGGGTGTCGGGCGCGGTGACGACGGCCTCCAGGACGCGGCGCAGCTGACGGGTCGCGGACCGCACCAGGTCCTCGTCGAGCAGGTCGCCGCGGTAGTACCAGTTGATGACCATCCGCCGGTCGTCCTGCATCACGACCATGCCCAGCGGGTAGTGGTTGTCGCCCTTGGTGTCGACGTCGGACAGGGTGAGCCCGTGCACGGTCCGCCCCGTGCCGTCGTCGGCGGGGAAGTTCTCGAAGACGACGGCGGTGTCGAAGAGGGTGCCGAGGCCGGTCAGGCGCTGGAGGTCGGCCAGGCCCAGGTAGTGGTGGCCGAGGAGCTCCACGCGCTGCGCCTGGACGCGGGTGAGCGTCTCGGCGAGCGAGAGGGCCGGGTCGACGCGGACGCGTACCGGCACGGTGTTGCTGAACAGACCGACCATGGACTCCACACCCGGCAGCTCCGGCGGGCGGCCGGAGACGGTCTCTCCGAAGAGCACGTCGCCGCGGCCGGTGAGGCCGGCCAGCACCAGGCCCCAGGCGCCCTGCACCACGGCGTTCATGGTGAGGCCGTGGGCTCTGGCCGCCGTGGTCAGGTCGGCCGTGAGGCCGGCCGGCAGTTCGTCCACGATCCGGCCGGGCAGGGCGGCGGCGTGCCCGGCCGCCTGCGGGGCGACGAGCGTCGGCTCCTCGACGCCGGCGAGCGCCGCCCGCCAGGCGTCCTCCGCGGCGCCGCGGTCCTGCCGCGCGAGCCAGGCGAGGTACTCCCGGTACGGGACGACGGGCGGCAGCGCCAGGGCGTCGCCACGCTGCCCGTACAGCGCGAACAGCTCGCCGGCGAGCACCGGTGCCGACCAGCCGTCGAGCAGCAGGTGGTGGGCGGCGAACAGCAGCCGGTGGCGGTCCGGGCCGAGCCGGATGAGGGTGAAGCGCAGCAGCGGCGGCTGCTCGGGGTCGAAGCGACGGGACCGCTCGGCGGCCAGCAGCCTGTCGAGTTCGGCCTGCTGGGCGGCTTCGCCGAGGCCGCTGAGGTCGATGTCGTGCCAGGGGGTGCCGGCCTCGGCCGGGATCAGCTGCACGGGTGTGCCGTCGGTGGTGCGGTGGAAGCAGGCGCGCAGGCTGGCGTGGCGGGCGAGCAGCCCGGCGACGGCACCGCGCAGTGCCCCGGTGTCCAGTTCACCGCGCACGTCGACGGCGAGCCGGGTGATGTAGACGTCCTCGGCGTCCTGGTCGTACTCGGTGTGGAAGAGCAGGCCCTCCTGCAGCGGGGAGAGCGGCAGGATGTCGGTCAGCCGCGGCCTGGCCCGCTCCAGGCGGTCGATCTCGTTCTGGTCGAGGGCGACCAGCGGCAGGTCGGAGGGGACCAGGCCGCCGGTGTCCTCGGGCCGGTCGGCGCGCGCGACGAGGGCGCGCAGGGCGTCGAACCAGCCGGTGGCGAGGTCCCGCACGTCCTCCTCGGTGAGCAGGCCGCCGGGCCAGGTCCAGGTGGCCCTCAGCCGCGGGCCGTCGGCGTGGGTCTCGGTGACCGCGTTGGCGGTGAGGGTGTACGGCAGCGGCGTGCCGGGGTCCGCGCCGCCGCCCAGGCCGCTGTCCTGCCCGTCGTCGGCGGTGTCGCCGGACTCGCCGATGCGGCCGAGGTAGTTGAAGCCGATCTGCGGCTCGGCGAACCGGGCCAGGGCGGCCGCGGTGCGCGGGTTGAGGTGGCGCAGCAGGCCGAAGCCGATGCCGTTGTCGGGGATGGCCCGCAGCTGTTCCTTGACGGCCTTGAGCGCGCGGGCCGCCGCAGGGCCCTCGGCGACGAGGCCGGCGGCGGTGACCGGGCCCGGGTCGAGACGCACCGGGTAGAGACTGGTGAACCAGCCGACGGTGCGCGAC
This sequence comes from Streptomyces sp. WG7, assembly GCF_049975785.1. Taxonomy (NCBI): domain Bacteria; kingdom Bacillati; phylum Actinomycetota; class Actinomycetes; order Kitasatosporales; family Streptomycetaceae; genus Streptomyces; species Streptomyces sp. WG7. The sequence goes on along the minus strand of NZ_JBNGGE010000022.1, from coordinate 106,241 downwards.
AGGTCGGCGCCGTCGAGGATGTCCTCGCGGCCGTGGCCCTCGAGCCCGATCAGCACCGACGAGGTGTCGCCGCGGCCCTGCCGGCGCCGCCAGTCGGCGACGGCGAGCGCGAGGGCGGTCAGCAGGACGTCGTTGATCCGTGCGTGGAAGGCTGCCGGGACCCGGCCGAGAAGCGGCTCGGTGACGTCGGCGGGCAGGCGCAGGGTGAGGTGCCCGGCGCCGGCGAGGGTGTCGGCCGCCGGGTCGAGGGGGCGGTCGGTGAGCAGCGGATCGGGCGCGGAGAGGACGGAGCGCCACAGGGAGAGTTCGCGGATGCGGTCGGGTTCGCCGGCGGCCGCGGTCAGGTGCTGGGCCCAGCGCCGGAAGGAGGTGCCGACGGGCTCCGGTGCGAAGGTGGTGCCCCGGGCGGCCGCGTCGAGTGCGGCGGAGAGGTCCGGCAGCAGGATGCGCCACGAGACGCCGTCCACGCACAGGTGGTGGGCGACCAGCAGCAGGCGGCCGGGCCGGCCGGCACCGGCGTCGAACCAGACGGCCTGCACCGTCCGGCCCTCCTCGGGGGCGAGCCGGTCCTGGGCGGCGGCGGACTCCCGCTCGGTGACGGCCCGCACGGCGTCCGCCTCGAGGCCGGCGACGTCGACCCGGTGCAGGGCGTCGGCGGCCGCGACGGTGCCGGGCGGGGTGATCTCCAATGTCCACTCGTCGATGTCCTCGATGCGGGTCAGCCGCAGCCGCAGCGCGTCGTGGTGGTCGAGGAGGGTCTGCAGGGCGGCGGTGACCCGCGCGGTGTCCAGGCCGGCGGGCACCGGCACGGGCATGGCCTGGCTGAACCGGGCGGCGGGGCCGCTGTGTTCGCGGAACCAGTGGATGATCGGTGTCAGCGGGACCCCGCCCACCCCGTCGGACGGGGCGGCACGGCGCGGGGCGGCGCCCTCCTGGGCGACCTCGGCGAGCGCCTCGACGGTGCGGTGGGTGAACACGTCGCGGGGGGTGAGGCGCAGTCCGGCCTTGCGGGCCCGGCTGATCAGCTGGATGGAGCCGATGCTGTCACCGCCGAGCTCGAAGAAGCTCTGGTCGGCGCCCGCCTTCTCCAGTCCGAGCACCTCGGCGAAGATCCCGCACAGCAGTTCCTCGCGCTCGGTGGCCGGGGCCCGGCCCGCGCCGGCGGCGGGCCGCGGGGCGGGCAGCGCCTTGCGGTCGAGCTTGCCGTTGGCGGTCAGCGGCAGTGTGTCGAGGGTGACGACGACGGACGGCACCATGTACTCGGGCAGCAGTTCGCCGACGTGGGTGCGCAGCGTGCCGGCGTCGGCGTCGCCCGTCCCGGACGGCACGACGTAGGCGACGAGCTGCCGTACGCCCTCCTGGAGCTCGTGGACGGCGACGGCGGCCCGGTCCACCGCCGGGTGGCGTGCCAGGGCGCTCTCGATCTCGCCGAGTTCGATGCGGAAGCCGCGGATCTTGACCTGGCCGTCGGCGCGGCCGACGAACTCCAGCTGTCCGTCCGGCCGTATCCGCACCACGTCACCGGTGCGGTACATCCGCTCGCCCGGGGAGCCGAAGGGGTCGGCGACGAAGCGCTCGGCGGTCAGGCCCGGGCGGCGCAGATAGCCGCGGGCGAGACCGGCGCCGGACACGTACAGCTCGCCCTCGGTGCCCTGGGGCACGAGGCGCAGTGCCGCGTCGAGGACGTAGAGGCGGGTGCCGCGCACCGCGGCGCCGATCGGCGGGACCGTTCCGGTGGGCTCCAGCGGAGTACTCATGGACACGGCGACGGTGGACTCGGTAGGACCGTAGGCGTTGACCATGCGGCGGCCGGGTGCCCAGCGCTCCACCAGCTCCGGCGGGCAGGCGTCGCCCCCGACGATCAGGCAGCGGAAGCCCGGCAGTTCGGAAACGGGCACGCTGGCCAGCGCCGCCGGCGGGATCAGGGCGTGGGTGACCCGTCGGGCGTCGATCAGCTCGGCGAGCGGCTCACCGGCGAGCGCGCCGGGCTCGGGGACGACGAGAGCGGCCCCGGAGGTCAGCGCCATGCACAGCTCCAGCACCGAGGCGTCGAAGCTGGGCGAGGAGAACTGCAGGACGCGGGCGGTGGCGTCGACGGCGAACCGCTCGCGCTCGGTGGCGGCGAACGCGGCGAGCCCGGCGTGGCTGACGACGACGCCCTTGGGCACGCCGGTCGAGCCGGAGGTGTAGATCAGGTAGGCGGGCGACGCCGCCGACACGGGCCCGGCGGGCCGCTCGGCGGTGTCGGTCCGGGCGTGGTCGTCGTCCAGGACGACGACGGTGGCGTCGCCCGCGGGGACGACGGCGCGGTGGGCGGTGGTGGTGAGCACGGCGGCGGGACGCGCGTCGTCGAACATGAAGGCGATGCGCTCGGCCGGGTAGTCGGGGTCGACCGGGAGGTAGGCGGCGCCGGCCTTCATCACGGCGAGCGAGCCGATGACGGACTCGGCGCTGCGGCCGAGGACGAGGGCGACGGTCTGCTCGGGGCCGACGCCCGCGGCGCTCAGGCGGGCGGCGAGCGCGTCGGTGCGCGCGTCCAGTTCGGCGTAGGTGAGCGTGAGGCCGGGGGCGTCCACCGCCACGGCGTTCGGGGTACGGGCCGCCTGGGCGGCGAACAGCTCGGGGAAGGTGGCCCGTTCGGCCTCCTGCGCCCCCGCGGTCAGGCGGGCCCGCTCGTCGTCGTCGAGCAGGTCCAGGCCCGCGACGGTTCGCGCGGGGTCCTCGGCCAGCGTGTTCAGGATGTTCACCAGCCGGGCGCCGATCACCTCGACCTGCTCGGGTTCGAACAGGTCCGGGCGGTAGTTGAGCAGCAACCGGAGCCGGCCCTCGTGGACGTGCGAGACGAGGCAGAGCGGATAATGGTTGGCGTCCAGGACGTCGAAGCCGTCGATCCTGAGGTCACCGGCCAGCCCGCGCAGGCTCTGCAGGTCGAAGGGGAAGTTCTCGAACGCCACGTAGGTGTCGAAGAGTTCGGGGTGGCCGGAGACACGGAGGATGTCCCGCATGCCCGTGTACTGGTGGGCCGTCATCTCCAGGTGCTCGCGCTGCACCGCGTCGAGCACGCTGTGCAGGGTGTCGCCGCTGCCCAGCCGGACGCGGACCGGCAGGGTGTTGATGAGCATGCCGACCATGCGCTCGACGCCCGCCACCTCCGGGGGCCGGCCGGAGACCACGGTGCCGAACACCACGTCGTCGCGGCCTGCGAGCACCGACAGCAGCAGGGCCCAGGAGCCGTGGACGGCCGTGGAGAAGGTCAGGCCGAGGGCACGCAGCCGGGCCGAGAGCACCTCGGTCTGCTCGGTGGACAGCTCCAGGACGCGGGTGTCGGGGTGCAGGACCTCGCGCGCCGGGTCCGACGGCACCAGCCGGGTGGGGGCGTCGATGCCGGCGAGGGCGCGGCGCCAGGCTTCCTCGGAGGCCCGGTGGTCCTGGCGGGCGAGGTGGGCGAGGTGCTCACGGAAGGGCGTCACCGGCTCGAGGCCGGAGGCGTCGCCGCCGGCGGCGTACACCTGGAACAGCTCGCCGAGCAGCACGGACGTGGACCAGCCGTCGAGCAGGATGTGGTGGAAGGTGCACAGCAGGCGGTGCGTGTCCTCGGCGAGCCGGACCAGGCGGTAGCGCATCAGCGGCGGGCGGGTGAGATCGAAGGCGTGGGCCTTCTCCGCTGCCTGGATGCGGGCCAGTTCGGCGGTCCGCTCGGCCTCGCCCAGGGGGCTGAGGTCGCTCACGGCCCACGGCACCTCGACCTGTCGGGCGACGACCTGCACCGGCCGGCTCTGCTTGGGGTGCAGGAAGGCCACCCGGAGGTTGGCGTGCCGGTCCAGCAGTGCCTGCGCGGTGCGGTGCAGCGCCTCGGTGTCCAGGGCCCCGCCCAGGTCGAGGACGACCTGCACCGTGTAGACGTCGTTGCCGGTCTCGTCGTACAGCGCGTGGAAGAGAAGTCCCTCCTGGAGCGGGGACAGCGGAAGGATGTCCTCGGGACCCGTGTTCGTCATTGCAGCGTCCTCCACTCGGCTTCGAGGCCGTCGATCTCGTCTTGGGAAAGTTCCACCAGGGCCAGGTCCGACGGGGACCAGCCGCCGGCGTCGGGGCGTTCGGCGTGGTGGAGCAGCGCGCGTACGGCGCGGAACCAGGTGTCCGACAGTTCGCGGACGTCGGCCTCCGACAGGAGCCGTCCCGGGTAGGTCCAGCGGGCGGTCAGGCGCGGCCCGTCGGGCTGCTCCTGGATGAGGGCGTTGATCTCGATCAGGTGGGACAGCGGCAGGTCGGCGCCCTCGGCGAGGACCACGTCGCTCTCGGCGGCGGCCGCCCAGTCGCCGCCCGAGGCGGCGACTCGTCCCAGGTAGTTGAAGAGCAGGGGTGAGGCGGCGAGCCCGGCCAGGCGTGGCCCGGCCTCCGGATGCAGGTGGCGCAGTACCCCGAAGCCGATGCCCTCGTCGGGTACGGCCCTGAACTGTTCCTTGACCGTGCGCAGCACCCGGCCGGCCTCCGGCCCTCCGGACCACAGCCCCTCCCAGTCCTCGACGCCGGGGTCGAGCCGGGCGGGCCGGATGGCGGTCAGCCAGCCGACGGTGCGCGACAGGTCGACGCCGTCGGCGATCTCCTGGCGGCCGTGGCCCTCCACGTCGAGGAGGACTCCCTCGCCCCCGCCGCGGTGCCGGTGCCTGCGCCAGTGGTCGACCGCCACGGCGAGCGCGGTGATCAGGACCTCGTGCACACCGGCGTTGAGTGCGGTGGGCGCCCGGTCCAGGAGTCCGGCGGTGGCGTCGGCGGTCAGCACCTGGGTGAGGTGCCGGGCGGCGTGCGCGGTGTCCCGGGCCGGGTCGAGCGGCCGGTCGGTGAGGGCGGGGGCGGGCTGCCGGAGCGTCCGTGCCCACAGCTCCTCCTCGGCGGCCCGGGCGGTGGCCTGTTCGGTGAGCAGCTCGGCCCAGCGCCGCAACGGTGTGCCCACGGGGGCGAGTTCGGGTTCCTTGCCGACCGCGGCCGCCTCCCAGGCAACCCGCAGGTCGGGCAGCAGGACACCCCACGACACGCCGTCGACGGCCAGGTGGTGGGCGGCGAACAGCAGTCGGCCGGGGGCGTCCTGACCGGCGTCGAACCACACCAGCCCGGCCATCGTGCCGGCCTCCGGGTCGAGGCGCCGCCAGGCGGCGCGGGCCTCCCGTTCCAGGGTCGCCCGCAGCCGTTCGCCGCGCTGCCCGGCGATGCCGACCCGGTGCACGAGGCCGGCGGCACGGACGCTGCCGGGCGCGGGGATGTCGTACGTCCACTCGGCGCCGCTCCGGTCCAGGCGGAGGCGGAGGGCCGCGTGCCGGTCGAGCAGGGCCTGCAAGGCCTCCGTGAGCGGTTCCTCCCCCAGGCCGGGCGGGACCTGCACGAGCATCGACTGGTGGAAGGCGTCCACCGGGCCGCCGCGTTCGCGCAGCCAGCGCATGACCGGGGTCGGCGTGAGCGGACCGCTGCTCGCGGCGGTGTCGTCGGCCGGCCCGGTCTCCATGGGGGCCGCCTGGGCCGCCAGGGCCGCCACTGTCCTCAGCTCGAAGACGTCCTTCGGGCTCAGCGCGATGCCGCGGCGCCGGGCGCGGGCCACCAGCTGGATGGAGACGATGCTGTCACCGCCGAGTTCGAAGAAGCTCTCGTCGAGGCCGACGGCGTCACGGCCGAGGACCTCGGCGAACAGCGCGGCGAGCGTCTCCTCCGCCGGGGTGCGCGGCCGGTCCGCCCCGGCCGGGGCCCCGGCGGTGAGCTCGGGGGCGGGCAGGGCCTTGCGGTCCAGTTTGCCGTTCGGGGTGAGCGGCAGGGTGTCCACGACGACGACCGTCGCGGGCACCATGTAGGCGGGCAGCCGCCCGGCGGCGTGCGCGAGGACCTCCTCGGGTCCGGGCCGCTCGCCCTCGCCGGGGACCACGTAGCCGACGAGCTGCCGGTGGCCGGGCAGGTCCTCGCGCACCGTGGCGGCGGCCCGCGCCGCCTTCGGGTGGCGGGCGAGCACGGCCTCGACCTCGCCCAGCTCGATGCGGAAGCCGTTCAGCTTGACCTGGTCGTCGACCCGGCCGAGGTACTCCAGCCGGCCGTCGGCGCGCCAGCGGCCCACGTCGCCGGTGCGGTACATGCGGGCGCCGGCCGGGCCGTGGGGGTCGGCTACGAACCGCTCCGCGGTGAGCGCCGGCCGGTCCAGATAACCGCGGGCGAGTTGCCCGCCGCCGATGTAGATCTCGCCGGCCACGCCCGGCGGGACGGGGCCCAGGGCGGGGTCGAGCACATGGACGACCGAGTTCCACATGGGGCGCCCGATCGGCACCGGTCCGCCGGGCACGGGCTCGTCGGGGCCGATGCGGTACGCGACGCAGCCGACGGTGGCCTCGGTCGGGCCGTACTCGTTGACGACGGTCACGCCCGGGCGGTGGCGGCGCAGTTCCGTGACGGCCTCGCCGATCAGCATCTCGCCGCCGACGACGAGTTCCCCGGTGGGCGAGAACTCCTCGGGGAGCACGCCGAGCAGGGCCAGGTGGGCGGGGGTGGCCTTCAGGAAGGCGGGGCGCCGGGCTCCCGTCGCGGGTCCGTCGAGCGCGGTGACGCGGACGGTGCCGCCGGTGATGAGGGGCGCGTACAGGGAGGTGACGGTCAGGTCGAAGGAGACCGGGGAGTGCAGCAGCGTGCCGCCGGCCACCGACGGGTAGTGCTCGCGGGCGTACTGGAGGTAGACGGCGACGGAGCGGTGTTCGACCACCACGCCCTTGGGCCGGCCGGTGGAGCCGGAGGTGTAGATGACGTAGGCGGGGTGGGCGGGGCCGAGCGGCCGGATCCGGTCGGTGTCGGTGGGGTCGGTCTCCGGGGCGGAGTGCTCCGCGCCGGGGTCGACGACCGGCAGCCGTCCGGGGACCGCTGCCCGGGTGCGCTCGTCGGCCAGCACCAGTGCGGGCGCGGAGTCGTCGAGCATGTACGCGATCCGCTCGGCGGGGTAGTCCGGGTCGACCGGGACGTAGGCGGCACCGGACTTGGTGACGGCGAGCAGCGCGATCACCAGTTCGACGGAGCGGGGCAGCAGGACCGCCACTCGCCGCTCGGGGCCCGCGCCGGCCGCGATCAGGTGGTGGGCCAGCCGGTTGGCTCGCGCGTTGAGCTCCGCGTACGTCAGCACCCGGTCGCCCTCGCGCAGCGCCTCGGCCCGCGGGCTGCGCGCGGCCTGCTGCTCGAACAGCCGCGGCAGCAGCGCCTCGGGGGCGACGGCGGGGGCGGAGGCGAACTCCTCGAGGACCTGCCGGCGTTCCGCGGTGGAGAGGACGCCGATGTCGCCGGTCCGCCGGGCGGGGTCGGCGGCGAAGGCCTCCAGCACCCGCAGCAGGCGGTCGCCCATCGCCTCGATGGTCGACCGGTCGAAGAGGTCGGTGCTGTACTCCAGGCGGCCCGAGACGCCGGCCGCGACCTCGTGTCCCGCGGACCGCTCGTCGAACCCGAACAGCAGGTCGATCTTGGTGACGCCCGGGTCCACCTGCTGCGGGGCGGTGGCCAGGCCCGGCAGTTCAAGGGTGGCCTCGGCCGGTGTCTGGACGTCCATCATCACCTGGAACAGGGGGTTCCTGGCGAGCGAGCGCTCGGGGTTGAGGACTTCGACGAGCCGCTCGAAGGGGAGGTCCTGGTGCGCCTGGGCCGACAGTGCCGTCTCCCGGCTGCGGTCCATGAGTTCGGCGACGGTCGGGTTGCCGGAGACGTCGTTGCGGAACACCACGGTGTTGACGAAGCATCCGACCAGTTCGTCCAGCCGCGCATCGCCGCGGCCCGCCACGGCACTGCCGAGCGGGATGTCGTCGCCCGCGCCGAGCTTGCTCAGCAGTACGGCGACCGCGCTCTGCAGCACCATGAAGAGGCTGCACCGGTGGGTGCGGCCCAGGTCGATGAGCCGCTGGTGCAGTTCGGCACCGATCTCGAAGCGGACGATGTCACCGCGCTGGCTCAGCTCGCTCGGACGCGGCCGGTCGACGGGCAGGTCCAGTTCCTCGGGCAGGCCCGCCAGCGCCCGGGTCCAGTGGGCGAGCTGGCGGCCCAGTGGGCTGTCCGGGTCGTTGTCGTCGCCGAGCACCGACTGCTGCCAGAGGGTGTAGTCGGCGTACTGCACCGGCAGCGGCGCGAAGTCCGGGGCCCGCCCGGCGGTGCGGGCGGTGTAGGCGCGTCCCAGGTCGCGGGCGAGGGGGGCGAGCGACAGGCCGTCGGCGACGATGTGGTGCAGGACGACGAGCAGGACGTGCTCCTCGGGGGCGAGCACCAGCAGGCGGGGGCGCACGGCGAGGTCGGTGGTGAGGTCGAATGCCTCGGCGACGACCCCGGCGACGGTGGCGTCCACGGTGTCGGGGTCGGCGGGCAGTTCCACGAGGCGTGCGCGGGTGGCGGCCTCCTCGGGGGTGAGCACGTGCTGGCGGGGCCGTCCGTCGGCCTCCGGGAAGGTGGTGCGCAGGCTCTCGTGCCGTGCCAGGACGTCGGCGAGGGCGGCGCCGAGGGCTGCCTTGTCGAGCCGGCCGGTCAGTTTCAGGGCCAGGCCCATGTTGTAGGCGCCGCTCGGACCCTGGAGCCGGTTGACGAGCCACAGCCGCTGCTGGGTCAGGGAGAGCGGCAGTTCGGAGGGGCGGTGGGGGGCGGGTTCGAGGGCTCTGCGGCGGTCACCGGCGCCGTCGAGCCGGGCGGCGAGTCCCGCGACGGTCGGTGTCTCGAAGACGGCGCGGATGGACAGCTCCGCGCCGAACGCCTCCCGGATTCGGCCGAGCAGGCGGATCGCGGTGAGCGAGTGGCCTCCCAGGGTGAAGAAGTTGTCGTCGAGGCCCACGCGGGGCACCTTCAGCACGTCGGCCACCAGCCCGCACAGGGTCTCCTCGTGCGGGGTGCCTGGCGCGCGGTACGCCACCGCCTCGGCGGCCGCGGGCCCGCCGGCGTCGTCGTCCGTCCGCGGCGGGGTCCAGCCGGCCGGCGCGGTGAGCGCGACGGAGTCGAGGGGGGCGTCCGGATCCGCGCCGGCCAGCGCGACGAGGAAGGCGGTGAGGGCCTCGCGGTGACCGGTGAGCGTCTCTTCGGTGTAGAGGTCGGCGTTGGCGTGGAAGTCGATGAGGAATCCGCCGTCGGATGCGCGGTTGTCGACGACCAGCGACAGGTCCTCCTCCGGGCCGATCGAGAAGCCCCGCACGGTGGCCGGGCGGCCGGCGAAGACCAGTGGCTCGCCGTACATGACGAAGTTGATCTCCGGGCCCCACAGCCGCTTGCGGTCACCGACCAGGCCGAGGTCGCGGTGGATGTCCTCGTAGCGGTAGCGCTGGTGGCGCAGGGCGCGGTGGATGCCGTCGCTGACCGAGGCCAGGAATTCGGCACTGCTCGTTCCGGGCCGCACCCGCACGCGGATCGGCAGGGCGTTCGAGACCATGCCGGGGGTCCGCCGGGCGGCGGCCCCGGGGCGGGCGGCGGCGGCGAGTCCGACGACGATGTCGTCGGCGCCGGTGAGCCGGTTGAGGTAGGCGGCGAGGCCCGCGACCACCACGGCGGGCCAGCTGACCCGGGTCTCGCGGGCCAGGTCGCGCAGCGCCGACGCGGTGCCGGGGGTGATGTGGCCGGCCTGACGGACGTGGTCGGCCGGCACCCGGGCGGGCCGGCCGGCCAGGCCGGTCGGCGGGGCGACGTCCGCCAGCTCCTCGCTCCAGAAGGCGGCGTCGGCCGCGAACTGGTCCGAGCCGCGGTAGGCGGTGTCGAGGTCGACGAGTTCGCGCAGGCTGCCGAAGCCGGCCGGCGCGGGTTCCTCGCCGGCCACCAGCGCCGAGTAGACGGCGGCCACCCGGGACACGATCAGGGACCAGCTGTAGCCGTCGACGAGGACGTGGTGGACCCGGCTGAACCAGGTGTGGCGGTCGTCGGCGAGCTTGACCAGGCCGAAGGTGAACAGCGGCCCGGACGCCAGGTCGACCGGCGCCCTCACCCGCTCCAGCATCCACTGCTCGGCAGCGGCGGCGGGGTCCGCCGCACCGCTGACGTCGAGGGTGTGCAGCTGCCAGTCCGGCTCCGCCACCACGCTCTGCACGGGGCCTTCGTCGCCCTCCGCCAGCCGGACGCGCAGCACGTCGGCCTCGGTGACCGTCCGGCGCAGCGCCGTCTCGAACAGGCCCGGGTCGATCTCCCCCGATATCTCAACGCACTCGGCGATGCTGTACATCGGGTTTTCCGGATTCACCTGCTGCGCCAGCCACATTCCGTACTGAGCGGCCGTCAGCGGCAATTGGAGTCCATTCCGATCGGCCATTGCCATTCACTCCGATTGAGTAGATGCGTCGAGACCCGTGAAGAATCGCCTGCCGACAGGGGGCGGCAGTCGCGGCGACCCGGCCCACCCTACGAATGAAATCCCGCCGGTCAGGTGACTCATGGAAAACTTCGAAGCGCCGGACAGCCATATCGAAGAATGCTCATCGCGCTGTACAGCAGGGCATTCCAGGTACCCGGAAAGCACCGGGTGCCCCACCTCAAAAGAGGCGGGGCACCCGGGGTGCGCACGGTCGGCCGGGGGGTTACCGCTCCGCGCGCAGGGAGACGGGCAGACTGCTGTACCCGTGCAGGAAGTTCGAGTGGATGGGACGTCCGGGCGAGGTCAGGGCCGCCTCCGCGACATGGGTGCGCAGCGCGCTGAGCATCGCGTGGATCTCCGCCCTGCCCAGGTAGGCCCCGAGGCAGAAGTGCGGTCCGTACCCGAACGAGACGTGCTTGTTGGGTGTCCGGCGCAGGTCGAACACCTCGGGCCGGTCGAAGACGTCCTCGTCGTAGTTGGCGGAGCTGTTCCACAGGGTGACGACGTCCCCGGCACGGATCGTCCGGCCGCCGATCTCCACGTCGGTCAGGGCACGGCGTCCGAAGTGCATGGCCGGGGAGACCCAGCGCAGCACCTCCTCCACCGCGCTCTCCACGGTGACCTCGCCCTCCTTGAGGCGGCGCCACTGCTCGGGGTGCTCGATCAGCTCGTGCATCCCGCAGATCATCGACAGCCTGCTGGTCTCGTCGCCGCCGATGATGACGCTGTAGCAGTTGAGCATGATCTCCTGCTCGTTGAGCGGCTCGCCGTCCACGGTGGCCGCGGCGAGCACGCTGACCACGTCGTCGCGGGGATCGTCCCGGCGGTCGGCGGCCAGGTCGGAGAAGTACAGCAGGAGTTCGTTGCGGGCGACCAGCGCCTCCTCCTCCGACTGGCCCTCCTCCTCGGAACTGAGGGCCTGCTTGGTCAGGGACAGCAGGTAGTCCCGGTCGGCGGTGGGCACGCCGAGCAGGTCGGCGATGGTCGCCATCGGGATGTGCTCGGCGACGTCCTGTGCGAAGTCACAGGTGCCGCGTGCCACCGCCTCGCGCACCAGCCGGTCGGCGCGCCGGCGCACCCCCTCGACGACGGGCTCCAGAACACGGGGCGCGAACGCCTTGAGCAGGACGTTGCGCAGTTCCCGGTGGCGCCGTCCGTCGGTGACGGCCAGCATGCGGCCGGCGGCCGAGTCGCCGCCCTCCAGGAGGGTGGCGAGCACGTTGCCCCGCTCGGAGGTGAACCGCTTGTTGTCCCGGTACACCTCCATCACGTCCCGGTAGCGGGACAGGACCCAGAAGCCGGGCACGGCACGTCCCCGCACGGGGTGCCAGTGGACCGGGTCCTGCGTCCTGAACGCCCGCCAGATGCCGACGAGTTCCTTCTGGCGGTCCAGGAAGGTCCGCGGGTCGGTGAGGTCGATGTCCGTGAGGTCGACGTCGCCCGGGGCCCTGGTGGCGGTGGTCATGCCGCGTCCGCCGTGCGCTGGGTCATGGCCACCAGCACCGTGCGGTCGCCGGTGAAGGGACGGCGGCCGTGCGAGGTGAGGATGTTGTCGATCATCAGCAGGTCGCCGGTACGCCACGGCTCGGCCAGGGTCTTGTCCCGGTAGGCGCCGAGGATGGTGTCGATCTCGTCGCCCGTGATGGGCGTGCCGTCGCCGTAGTAGGCGTTGCGGGGCAGACCGTCCTCGCCGCAGATCTCCAGCAGGCCCTCGCGGACGGCCTCGGGCAGCGCGTGGACGTGGAACAGATGCGCCTGGTTGAACCAGACCTTGCGCCCGGTGACGGGGTGCTCCATGACGGCGGGCCGCCGCTGGCGGGTGCGCAGCACGTCGCCGTCCCACTCGGCCTCGATGCCGTGCTCGGCGCAGTACGCCTCGACCCGGCCCTTGTCGTCGGTCTGGAAGCCCTCCTGCCAGGACAGGCCCATGCCGGTGCGGTAGGTCCGGGTGTAGAGCACGCCCTTGTCCTCGAACCGGCGTACCAGGTCGGCGGGGAGCGCGTCGAGAAGGGCGGCGCTGTCGGCGACCGGGGTCTCCCCGCCGGTCTGCGCGGCGCGCGCGCAGAAGAAGAAGACGTTGTGGGGCCAGTTCTGCGAGTACGCGCTCTCGTTGTGCTGCGGGATCGTCTGTTCCTGCGGGTACTCGGTCGAGGTGTAGACGTTGCCGGTCACCCGGCTGCGCGGGGTGGAGCGCTCGTTGTACTCCAGGCTCGGGCCCCCGCCGATCTCCTCGGCGATCTCGGCCAGTTCGGCCTGCTCGGCGAGCCCGCTCCCCTTCACCATGACGGCGGCGTGCTCGTACATCGTCGATCGCAGCGCCTCCGCGTTGGCGGTGAACCAGCCACGGTGGTCGCCGCCGGAACGGGGCGTCACCCGTACCAGGTGGGTGCCGTTGTGCTCGACCAGCTCGGTCTCGGCGTCGGTGAAAGGCGTCGTCATCATTCCTTCTCCACGTCCAGGCTGTAGCCGTTGATGCTCGTGTGGTTGACCGGGTCGCCGGCCGCGTATTCGTAGGGGTTGAGGAAGGGGCCCGACGACACCGGGGCGGAGAACCGCCCGAAGGAGGGGTTGTACACGCGGGTGTCGAGGACCACGTTGTAGAGGGCTCCGGCATGCTCGGTGCCCACCTGGTACCGGCCGAGCCATCCGTAGTCGAAGTCGCCGGGCATGTTGTCCGGCACGCGCCGCGGGTCGACGGTGCCGTCGGCGGTCACGGGCTCGCCGTTCAGGTTGTAACGGTGGAGGTCCCCGCGCTGCCGGCCGTCGTCGCCGGTGACGAGGAAGACGTCACCGCGGACCGTGGGGTGGCTCCACGTCGTGGGTGTGGCGCCGTCCCGGCCGGCGTCCACGGTCAGCACCACTCCGCCGGGCAGGCCGACGACCCGGTTCAGCAGCCGCCCGTCGCCGTCGAGCACCAGGTCGGGAGCGGCCTCGGCCATGTCGGTGTGCCCGTAGCGCAGGTGCTGGGTGCCCTGTGCCGTGGTGGTGGTGCGGGCCATCACGTGGTCGGCGATGTCCTTGCTGTACGTCACGTCGGCGTCGCCGGCGCCCGCGCCGGTGACACGGGCGCCGAGGTAGCGCTCCGCGGCGTCGGGACGCTGCGTCACCCGCGTGCCGTCGGCCCGGTACCCGGTGAGGTGACCGTTGAGGGCGTAGTCCGGGCCGGTGACGGCGTGGTCGCCGGTGGTGGCGAGCAGCCGGTCGGCGTCGTCGTAGCAGTAACCGGTGACCGTCGTGCCGCGGGCGGTGCGGTCGGTGAGGCGGACGACGTTGCCGTTGGCGCCGGCGTCCGGCCGGGTGCCGCTCGGGCAGTCGTCGGCCGCCCGGGAGGTGAAGTCGCGGACGTACTCGTGTCCCGTGGTCCAGGCGCGCACCAGCCGCCCGGCCGTGTCGTAGACGAAGTCGGGGCCGCCGGGGCGGCCGTCGGCGCCCGCGACGGTCTCGTCCACGACGGTGCCGGACCGGGACCGGGTCACGCCGGTGTTCCTGCCGGTGCCGTCGGCGAGCGTCCAGTTCTTGGCGGTGATCCGTCCGGCGGCGTCGCGCTCCACGGCGAGCCGGGTGCCGTTGGCGTAGCGCACGCCCTTCAGCTCGCCCGCGGCGTCGTACGCGGCGGAGGCCAGCCGCCTGCCGTCCAGGACGACGGTGCCGACGCGGCCGGCGGCGTCACGACGGAACTTCGTGACCTGGGGCGCGTCGCCCGCGGACGGCGGGGTCACCGTTTCGAGCACGACGCGGCCGGCCCGGTCGTAGGCGGTCCGGGTGCGGGTGCCCTGGCCGTCCGTGTAGTCGACGGTGCGGCCGAGCAGGTCGACGGTGCGGGTCATGGTGTGGTCGTGCTGGGTGGCCCGCAGCGTCAGCGGGTCGCCGCGGTGGCTGTTGTCGTAGGCCACGCTCCAGGCGGGCAGGTTGGCGTTGCCCGGCATGGACATCCTGCTGATGACACCGCGCTCGTCGTACTCGACGCAGGTCCATTCGGGGCCGCCGAAGTTGACCGCGACGGGCAGGCCGCGAGCACCGAAGACGAACCTCTCGACGCGGGCGGCGCCGTCGGCGCCGGCGGGCAGTGCGATGGACTTGGGCAGTCCGCGCTGCGGCGCGGGGTCGTTCTCCTCCGTGCAGGGGTTGTCCGCGCTCTCCGCGCTGCCGTAGTAGGTGAAGGTCTTCCGGGTGCCCGCCGGGCTGGTCTCGGCGACCGGGCGGAACGCCTCGTCGTAGGTGTAGCCGGTGGCGAGGGCGAGACCGTCGGGGTCGGTCACCACGGCGGACGGGAGGCCGAGTCCGTCGAGGCGGGTCTGCGTGGTCAGCGGCGGAACGCCGTCGGAGTCCGCACGGACGGTGGTGAGACCGGTGGCGCCGACTCGGGTGGTCTGCGCCGGTACTCGGGCGCAGCCGTCGGGGGCCGGGCTGATGAGGCGCAGATCGGCGCCGAAGCACTCGCGCGGTCCGGGGCCGTAGGAGCCGGACGGCATGCCGGTCTCGTCGTAGACGGTCGTGCTCGTCCGCCCGGCCGGGTCGGTACGCGACCGCGGGCGGCCGTCCTCGGTCCAGGTGTAGCGGGTGGTGCGGCGGGTGGCGTCGGTGTCCGTCGCGAGCCGGCCGGCGGCGTCGAAGGTGACCCGGCGCGCCCAGCCCTGCGGCGTGGTGACTCCCGCGACCTCGACCTCGGTCCCCCGTGCCGCGATGGCGTAGGAACGCATCGGCCGGAGTGCGGACCGGGCGTCGGTGCCGTCCGGCGCGGGTCCGGTGACACGGGAGACGACGGGGGTGTCCCCGCGGTAGGCGACGCGGTACTGGGCGGCGGCGGTGTCGCGGCCGGTGCCGGCCGCGATCCAGTCCATGACCAGCGGCGGGCGCACCGTGGTGAGCCGGTGGTCGGCCGTGTAGCCGAAGTCCGTCACCTCCGCACCGGGGTTGACGACGCGGACGAGTTTGCCGTCGCGGTAGTGCAGCTGGGTGGTGCCGGCGCCGGGCACCCGGACGGCGCACACGTACCCGGCCGGCGCGTCGTGATCGGCGCAGGCCTCGTCGCCCGCGTAGCGGAAGGTGAGCCCTTCCTCCTCGGCGGCGTCGATCGCCGCGGCCTGGCCCTCGGGGACGGCGGCGGGGACCGTGTCGGCGCCGTCCTCGCCGACGTGGTCGCCCCGTTCTGCCCGGTCTCCGGGCGTGGGGAAGGCGGCGGAGCCGGAGGGGGCAGACCCGGAGGCGGCGGGCCCGGAGGCCGCGGCCCCAACGGGCGCCTGCCCTGCGGTCGTGGCCCCGGCGGGCGCCTGCCCCGCGCTCGTGGCGGCCGGTGCCGCCGCTCCGGGCGTCGTGGGCGCGCCGGCGGTGGAGGCCGCGGCGGGAGGCGTCGCGTCGGGGGTGACCGTCCAGCCGGGCGGGAGCACGGCGCCGGACGGCTGCAGCCAGGAGGCGGGGACGGGGGCGGCGTGGCGGCCGGCGGCGGCCCACAGGGTGACCTGGCCGCCCTGCTCCGGGCGGCGGTACTCGACGGTGATCCGGTGGGCGGTTCCGGCCTTCAGCCGGACGTTTCGCCCGTACACCGGCTCGTCCTCACCGGCCCGGTCGCCCTGCCAGTCGTCCAGAAGCGGCTTTCCGTCGACGAGGACGCGCAGTCCGCCGTCGTAGGTGCCGCCGAGGCGGTACGTGCCGTCGGCGGGAACCGACAGCCGTCCGCTCCAGCGCACCCGGAACCCGGCGCCGGGCTCGGCATCCGGGTAGGGGGCGCCGCCGCCCCAGCGGAAGTCGACGCGGGCGTCGGTGCGCACCTCGGCCGGCTCGGCGGCCTCCCCGATACGGGCCTCGTCGTCGCCCGCGTAATAGGAGCCGGTCAGTCCGCCGACGGTGGCGGCGCCCTGCGCGTCGAAGCTGAACATGGCGCCGAGGTCGCCCGAACCGGTGGGCACCTGGGCGGTGTTGACGGAGGTGGTGACGTTGCCGGTGGCGAGGTCGACGGTGACCGGGCCGAGGCTGTCGACGGGAACGGGGCCGCCCGCCTCCTGTGCGCCGAGCAGCCGGCGAACGGTGAGGGTGCGGGCCTCGGCGTCCTTGCCGACGCGGCCGGCGGCGTCCTTGGTGCGTACCGTCCAGTGGTAGCGGCCACCGTCCTTCAGCAGCCCGGCAGGAACCTGCCACCGGGGCGACCGGATCCAGCCGGACGAGGTCACCTGCCCGGTGCGCGCGCCGTCGCCGCTGCCGATGACGAACTCGTAGGCGCGCGCCCCGCGTTGCCGCTCGGCGGACAGCCAGGGCCGGACACCGGTGACGGCGGCACCGTCGGCGGGCGCCAGCGCGGCGGGCCGGGCGCCGCTGCCGTCGGACGGCGTGGCGGCCGTGTCGAAGTCGCCCTCCGGCCATGCGGGCCGGTTGGGCGATCCGGGATCGGCGGGCAGCAGTGGCACCCGGGTGGCGTCACCTCGCGCCGCGGCCTCGGCCGCCGCCGGGGGGACAGCTCCCAGCAGGGTGAAGGACAGAGCCGTCGCCGCGGTCGCGGCGGTCCATCCGAGTCTCTTGGTGTGAGCCATGCTCAATCACCGCTCCAAAGAGGGAAGAAGCGAGAAGAAGGGGGGAAGGCGGCGCGCGGCGGCGCTCGGGTACTGCCGTCCCGATCCTGTCAGTGGCCGGATCGGGGCCCCAGTCCGCAGAGAATCTTTGAATACGCTCCGGTGGCTGCCCGTCGGCCCGTCCAACTACGGTGCTGTCCGTGACCATTCGTATTCTTCTCGCCGACGACCAAGAGTCGGTACGCATCGGATTCCGCCTGATCCTGGACTCCCAGCCGGACATGGAAGTCGTCGGGGAGGCGGAGGACGGACGGCAGGCGGTGGATCTGGCCGAGCGGCTCAAGCCGGACGTGGTGCTCGCCGACATCCGCATGCCCCGCATGGACGGTCTCGAGGTGACCCGGCGGCTGGCCGGCCCCGAGGCCGCGAACCCGGTGCGCGTCGTGGTGGTGACGACGTTCGGGCTGGACGAGTACGTCCACACCGCACTGCACAACGGTGCCTGCGGGTTCCTGCTCAAGCGCTCGGGCCCGACCCTCCTGGTGGAGGCCGTACGGGCGGCGATGGCCGGCGACACCCTCATCAGCCCCTCGCTGACGGTGAGCCTGCTGCAGAATCTGCAGGGCGCGAACCGGCCCGGTGCCGCGCGGCCGCTGGAGTCGCTGACGGAGCGGGAGACGGAGATCGCCCGGCTGGTCGCCAAGGGACTGACGAACGCCGAGATCGGCGCGGAGCTGTTCATCTCGGCCGGTACGGCCAAGACGCACATCGCCAACATCCAGCGGAAGCTGGACGCCCGCAACCGGGTGGGCATCGCCGCCTGGGTGTGGGGCAACGGCCTGGCCCAGAACTGACCGTACGGAATCCGGCCGGCGCCGGCCCCCTCCGCCGGGGCCGGAGCCGGCCGGGTCAGGCCGGCGCACAGACGTCTTTCATACTGTCGATCAATGCGAGTACCGCCCGCGCCGAGGGCAATATCATCCGGCCTTCGCGGGTGAGTCTCGCGCCGGTCGAATCGCGGGTGAAGAGTTTGATACCCAGTACCTGTTCGAGGCACTTGATCTGGTAACTGATGGCCGGTTGTGAATATCCGAGCACCCTGGCGGCCTGGTCCATACGCCCGATCTCTGCCACGGACACGAAAGCACGGAACTCACGCTCGTGCATCACTCCCCCTGTCTGTCTGGTGGAACACAAGCGGCTCCGACGGGCCTCCGCGCGGTGGCGCCGGATTCCGTCGAAATGCGCTTCCATGTCAGCCGACTTGGTCTGAAGAGGCAATGAACGGTGCAGGAAGCTGCAATCGGGGGACGTGCTACGGACAGCATCGAGCCCGGTTTCCCCCGCAGTAGGGGGAAACCGGGCTCGTACGGGTGCCGTGCGGTCAGCCGTGGTTGACGGCCGCGAGGACGTTGAGCCGCGCGCCGCGCCGGGCCGGGGCGATCGAGGCGATGACCCCGACGACCGCCGCGCCGATCAGGTAGGCGGCCATCTGCCCCCACGGGAGGGAGAGCCGGGTGACGCCCTGGTCCTCCATCGCGTGGGAGACGGCGAGGCCGAGCACTCCGCCGACCGCGATGCCGAGCACGGCGCCGAAGAGCGAGATCACCACCGACTCGGTCATGATCATGCGCCTCGTCTGTCCCCGGCTGAGCCCGATGGCGCGCAGCGCGCCCATCTCGCGGGTCCGTTCCAGGATGGAGAGGGCCAGGGTGTTGACGATGCCGAGGATGGCGATGAGCATCGCCACGCCCAGCAGTGCCTGGACGATCGCGAGCATCATGGCGAACCCGCCGCTGAACTCCTCGATGACGTCCTCCCGGGTCTGCACCGTCACCTCGGGGCTGTCCTTCAGGAGCGTCTCGATGCGCGACCGCACCTCGGACTCGTCGGCGTCGCCCGCCAGCTGGAAGTAGGCCTGCGAGGGCTGACCGGTGCGGAAACCGGCCTCGGCGTCCGCCCACGGCACGACCATGCCGTTGATGAGGGTGGAGTTGGCGAAGAGGCCACCGACCCGGTAGGTGCGCTCCTCGCCGCGCTGGAGCTGGAGGCGGACGGTGTCGCCGACCTTCAGTCCGCGCGCCTCGGCCGTGCTCGTGTTCATCACCACGGTCCCGGCGGCCAGGGTCTCGACGGACCCGCCGGCGGACCGCAGGCCGAGCACCTCGCGCGCGGCGTTCCAGTCCCGCCAGGCGGCGACCGGCTGGTTCTCCTTGCCGACGGCGGCGGTGTCCATCACCGCGGCGGCGAGGTGGCGGACCCCGGGCACCTCGGCGATCCGGTCCAGGGCGGCCGGCTCGATGGACGCGGAGTTGGCCGAACCGGCCTCGCCCATGGCCACCAGGTCGGCCTTCAGGTCCCGCCGGATGTCATGGGTGACGCTGTCCTCCGAGGATGCGGCGACCGTGCTGATGGCCGTCACCAGCGCGACCCCGATCATCATGGCCGAGGCCGTGATGGCGGTACGGCGGGGGTTGCGGGCGGAGTTGCCGCGGCCCAGCCGCCCGGGCACCGAGCGGGCGAACACCGCTCCGAGCAGGTGGACGGCGGGCCGGCTGATCAGCGGGGTGAGCAGGACGACGCCGATGAACGCGGGAAGGAGGCCGAGCAGGATGAGGTTGGCCCCGTCGGAGGACAGGGAGCCCGCGACGAGCAGCAGTGCACCGAGGCCGAGGAGGATTCCGCCGGTCCAGGTCTGCTTGCGGTGCCGGCCCTCCGGTCCCGCCGACGCCCTGATCACCGAGATGGGCGCGACCTTGGAGGCCCGCAGCGCCGGGAAGAGGGCCGCCAGCATGGTGGTGAAGACGCCCACCGCGAACGCGGTGACCACGGCGCTGGCCGGGATGCCGAGCGAGGCCACCTCCAGGCCGTCGGTCGAGCCGGCCAGCAGGTTGGAGCCGAGCGCCCCGATACCGATGCCGGCCGCCAGCCCCAGGGCGGAGGAGACCAGGCCGACGACGAACGACTCGAGGAGCACGGAGCCGATCATCTGCTTGCGGCTGGCACCGAGGGCGCGCAGCAGGGCCAGTTCCCGCAGGCGCTGGGCGACGATGATGGAGAAGGTGTTGATGATCAGGAAGACCCCGACGAGGACGGCCACACCGGCGAAGCCGAGGAGCACCGTGCTCATCATGTCGAGAATGCCGCGTGACTTGTCGGACGCCTTCTCCGCGAGCTCACGCCCCGTCAGCACCTCGTATTCGGCGCCCAGTTTCTTGCCGAGCGAGGCGGCCACGGTCTCGGCGGAAGCGCCCGCGGCGAGGCCGACCCGCACCCCGGAGAAGCCCCCCGCGCCGTCGAGCATCAGCCGCTGGGCGACCGGCTCGCTGAACACGACCGTCTGCTCGCCGCCGATGGAATCGCGGTCGCCGGAGTATCCGAAGACACCCGACACGGTGAAGTCCTGCCGCGGCTCGTTGGTCAGCACGCCGATCCGGTCGCCGACCTTCAGGTCCGCCTCCTCCGCGAGGCCGGCGTTGACGGCGACCTCGCCGTCGGTGCGCGGCTCGTGTCCCTCACGGAGTTTGATCAGATCGCTCTCCCCGCGCCAGCTGCCGCCGTAGCGGGGACCGCCGGTGCCGGGGACGACCTTGCCGTCCTTGCCGATGGCGCGGGCGCCCTCGGCGAGGACCAGGCCGGCGGCCCGGTCGACGCCTTCGACACGGGAGACCGTCTCGACCAGTGCCGGGTCCACCGGCGGTACGACGGCCGGGTCGTCGGCGGTCTGCGCCTCGACCTTGGGCTTGCGCTCCACGTACAGGTCGATGTCCTCGTACGCGCCGCTGAACTGCGCGTCGACGGAACGGTTGAGGGTGTCCTTGATGACCATGGCGCCGGACACGAACATCACGGCGAGCACGATCGCGAGGCCCGACAGGACCAGGCGCAGCTTGCGGGAGAGCAGGCTCTTGAGGGTCGCGGTCAGCATCACGCCACCCGCACCCGGGAGTCGAGGTTGCGCATCTTGTCGAGGACCGCGTCGGCGGTGGGCTCGCGCAGTTCGTCCACGATCCGGCCGTCGGCGAGGAAGACGACACGGTCCGCGTAGGACGCGGCCCGCGGGTCGTGCGTGACCATGACAATCGTCTGGCCGAGAGTGCGTACGGAGTCCCGCAGGAACTCCAGCACCTCGGTGCCGGAGGCGGAGTCCAGGTTGCCGGTCGGCTCGTCCGCGAAGATGACCTCCGGCTGGGAGACCAGGGCGCGGGCGCAGGCCACGCGCTGCTGCTGGCCGCCGGACAGCTGGGTGGGCCGGTGGCCGAGCCGCTGGCCGAGGCCGACCGTGTCGACGACCCGGTCGAACCAGTCCTTCGACGGCTTGCGGCCGGCGATCGCCAGGGGCAGCAGGATGTTCTCCTCGGCCGTCAGCGTCGGCAGCAGGTTGAACTGCTGGAAGATGAAGCCGATCCGATTGCGCCGCAGCAGCGTCAGCTTCTTGTCCGACATGTCGCTGACCCGGGCGTCACCGATGTAGACCTCGCCCTCGGTGAGCGTGTCGAGGCCGGCCAGCGTGTGCATGAGCGTCGATTTCCCGGAGCCGGACGGCCCCATGATCGCCGTGAATTCACCGGCGGTGAATTCGACGTCCACACCACGCAATGCCGCGACTTGCGCCTCCCCTTCGCCGTACAGTTTCGTCACCCCGACAGCTCGGGCGGCGACCTGTCGCTTCGTCGAAGCCGAAATGGTCGCGGTCATGACTCACACTCCCCACAAGGGTTCTGAGATCGGATGGTTCATAAGCGGGTCACTGTGCACCGTGCCCGGCCGTGGACAAGAACCTACGAGCGGACCCGCTCGGGCCACATCCACCAAACGGCATAGATGGTCTCCCGGTCCGACCCCCTGTTCCGAGCGCAGATCGAACTCTTGAAACCAGCACTGCGCCGAACGGCAGAGCCCGCCTAGCGTGCTGGACCGAACGGGGTACTCCCGGCTCGGCGGCACGGAGGTCGGACATGACAGCCACGCGGACCCTCTCCAGGTTCTGGATGCTCACCAACGAGTTCACCCAGAATCCCTATCCGGTGCTCGAATACGTGCGGCGGGAATGCCCGGTGCGCGAACTCGCCTTTCCGGACGGCGGACGGGCCTTCGTGGTGACCCGCTACGAGGACGCGAAGGCCGCGCTCGCCGATCCGCGGCTCAGCCGGGACATCCACGTTCACTACCGGCTGATGTCCGAGCGCACCGGGCGCACCATGAACCCGCCGCCCGAGGAGGCCAACCACCTCGCGAACCTGGAGCCGCCACGGCACACACCGCTGCGCCGGGCGATCAGCTTCGCGTTCACCCCGCGCCGGGCGGAGGCCCTGCGGCCCCGGGTGGAGGTGATCGCCGACAGCCTCCTCGACGCACTGCCCACCGGTGCCGGCGCCGACCTGGTCGCCGGGTACGCCGATCCCCTGCCGGTCATCACCATCGCCGAGCTGATGGGCGTGCCCTCCGACCGGTGGCCGGACTTCCTGCGCTGGTCGGCCGCCCTGCGCACGTACTCGCCGACGGACGGCTCCGGCGCCCTGGACCGCAACATCCGTGAGCTGTCCTCCTACATGTCGGAGCTGATCGCCCGCAAGGAACGGGAACGGGGCGACGACCTGCTCTCCGCGCTCATCCACGCCGATCCGGAACGCCGGCTCACCAGCACCGAGATCCTGTCCACCGGGTTCGCCCTGATGACGGGCGGCAACGACACCACCGCGAGCCTGGTCGGCGGGGTGCTCGCCGCGCTGCTGACGCATCCCGCCGAGCGGGAGCGGCTGATGTCGGAGCCGGGCCGGTGGGGCAAGTCGATGGACGAGCTGATCCGGTACGTCGGCCCGATCAGCAACGCGCTGCAGCGCGTGACGACGGAGCCGGTGGAGCTGGGCGGGGTGACCATCCCGGCCGGTGAAGTGGTCGTCATCTGCGTGATGTCGACGAACCGGGACACCGGGCAGTTCCCGGACCACCCCGGCGAACTGGACCTGGACCGGCCCAAGCCGGCGCACCTCAGCTTCGGGCACGGCATCCACTACTGCTCCGGCGCACACCTGGCCAAGGTGATCACCGAGATCGCCGCCCGCCGGCTCTTCGAGCGGTTCCCCGACGCCCGGCTGGCCGTCGACCCCGCCCGTCTGGAGTACCAGCAGAACGTGGTCGTACGCCCGTTGAAGGCCCTGCCGGTCCTGCTGCGTCCGTGAGACCCGGGCGATGCGCCGCTCACTCCGGGCGGCGCATCGCCGTGTAGAGCGCCCGCAGGATGAGGATCGCGCTCACCGCGAGCACGTGGTAGCCGACCAGCGGGTACAGCTCCAGCTGGCGGGTCACCCGGGGTCCCTTGCCGGTGCCGAACACCACCAGCATCACCCCCATCAGCCCGGTGCAGCAGGCCATCAGGCTGACGGTCACCTGGTGGATGAGTCCGGAGACGAACCGCCGCTCCCGCTCGTCGGCGAGCAGCCGGATCCGCACCCCGAGCCGGCCCTCCTCCAGTGAGGCGCTGATCCGCTCCGCCCGCCGCGGCAGCCTGCGCAGCATGGGCAGCACGTGCAGCAGTTCCTGGGCCGCTCCGTGCATCAGGGCCGACACCGTCGTCGTACCGGAATCACCGGCCCCGCCGTACGCCTTCGACGCGCCGGGCCTCAACCGGTCGGTGAGCATGCCGACGGCGAACGCGCGTGCCTCCTGCAGAAGGTTGAAGGACGGTGCGATCCGGGTGAGGGTCCCCTCGATGGTGGCGAGCGCCCGGAACACCGCGGCGACCTCCGGGGGCACCGCCAGCCCGAACTGCGCCAGCATCCGGAACAGGGCGGTGAACATCTCGGTGTCGGGCTGCGCGTCCACGCCCAGGTGCCGGGCCATGAACCGGGCCAGCTCCCGCTCCAGCAGCGGACCGGGCAGCAGTTCCTCGTGCACGGTCGCGCGGGTGCCGAGCAGGGTGAGCAGCGCGTCGTGCAGCCCGGCGGGGTCGCCCCGGTCCACGGCGACCAGGAGCTCACGGATGGCGCTCTGCGCGGAGGGGTCGATGCGCCCCACCGAGCCGAAGTCGATCAGCCCGATCCGCCCGTCCTCCAGCAGCAGCATGTTGCCCGGGTGCGGGTCGGCGTGGAAGACGCCCACCCGCAGGATCTGGTGGAGCATCGAGCGCAGGGCGGTGCGGGCCAGCGCCTCCCGGTCGCGGCCCGACTCGTCGGCGACCGCCGCCGCCCGGTCGAAGGTGACACCCTCCAGCCACTCCTGCACCAGGACCCGCGCCGAGGTGTACTCGTAGTAGACGTGCGGGATGCGCACCCGGGCGTCACCCTCGCGGCCTCCGGTGGCCTTGGCGATGGCGCCCGCGTTGCGCGCCTCGATACGGAAGTCGAGCTCCTCGCGCACCGACCCGGCGAAGCCGTCGCTCAGCTCGCGCAGACCGAAGGCCTGCGCGGCACGCACCCGGCTCTGCAGACTGCGGCTGACCGCGAGGACGATGTCCAGGTCCCGCTCCACCACTTCGCGGATGCCGGGCCGCTGGATCTTGACCACGACGGTGGGTCCGCCGCGCAGCCGCGCCCGGTGCACCTGGGCGATGGAGGCGGCGGCCAGCGGCTCGTGCTCGATGCTCTCGAACACCTCGGCGACCGGCCTGCCCAGCTCCTTGCGCAGCACCGCCTCGACCTCCGGCCAGGGTGCCGGGGGCACATCGCTCTGCAGCCTGCTCAGTTCGTCGATGAAGTGGGGCGGCAGCAGATCGCGCCGGGTGGAGAGCACCTGCCCGAACTTGATGAGAGCCCCGCCGCACTCCTCCACGGCGCGGCGCGCCGACCGGGCGGACTGCTCCCCGTACGGCCCGGGCCGCATCGCCCGGTCCCAGCCGGCCCGGCCACGCAGTACCCAGCCCAGTCCGTTGCGCATGAGGATGCGGCTGATCTGCGCGTAGCGGCGGGCACGGCGCATCCGGTCCCCGAGGCCGCGGGCCGCCTGCAGGGGCCGGGCCCAGGTGCCGTAGGGCACGAAGACCTCCAGGGCCACCAGGGTGGCCATCGCCGCGAACAGCGCCAGCGGTATCTGGATGGTCGACAGGGCCCCGAGGTCGTCGTCGCGGCTCCCCGGGACCTGCCCGTAGACGAAGAGGCTGGCCACGCCCACCAGGCCGGCACCGAGCGCGCGCAGCGGGGCGACGGTGACCCCGAGAAGCCGGCGCGACGCCGTGGAGACGCCGAACGCGAGGACGGCCAGCAGGACGGTGGCGATCAGGGCGACGAGGAGAGTGAGGGATACGTCGCCGAATTCACCTTCAGCCAGTAATGCCATGAAACCGCTCCCTGGGGTAGGTCGCGGGTCACCCTAGGCCGAACTCGCCCCGCCCCGGGGTCCCGTGGCAGCTTCATGCAGCCCCGGTGCGCAGCCGCCGGTCGCGCCCGCGGCCACGCCGCCGGCTGCCCGGCGCCGCGGGTCTGTACGGAATCTGTATCCGAGCTTGCACGCCCCTGTACCCGGGGGCGGAGAAGGGTGCGGCAATTCGTATACCGGCTCCTCCGAATCTGTCGTCACGGCCCACGAAGGCCGGGACCGACACAGAGGAGGAGCCATGCGCGACGATCACGGATCCGCTGCCGGGGTTCAGGATCCGCTGCAGTTCCTGAACGAGATCGAGCAGCGTGCGGCGGCGTGGGCCGGCGTCGGCCTTCAGCCGCCGCAGGACGGTCCGGTGCCCAGGGCCCGGCTCCTCGCGGAGTACGTCAACGCGCTCACCGAGCTGATGGCACGACGTACCGTCGAGCCCCCCGCGGAGATGTACACCTTCGACGAAGGGCACGCGGGCGGCTGCGGCTGACGGCACGGCAGGCCCCGGTGGGCCGTCCCGGCGCCGCGGACCGCCCACCGGGGATGCGCGGTCGCCGGCCCCTTGTGTGGGGGCGTGCCGAAGGGGCGGTCAGGCCGCGGCGAGCGTGTGACCGCGGGAGCGGCGGGCGAGCAGGCGCGCGAGCGGCGGAAGCCGGTAGGACGGCCAGTCCTCGCCGCCGGCGTCCTCGGCCTCCAGCAGCCCGGCGTCGGCCAGTTGGCCGAGGGCGTCCTCGGCGTCGTCCGCCCCGGTGCCCAGCACGAGGGCGGCGTCGGCGGCGGTCAGCCGTCCCGCGCCCGAGGCGGCGAGCGCCGTGAACGCCGCGGCGAGGGAGGCGGGCAGCGTGTCCCGTACGGCGCTGAGGCCTGCCGCCACGTCGAGACTGCCCAGGCGCAGCTCGGCCAGCCGACGCTCCTCCGGCTGCAGACGGGTCACCAACCGGGCGACGGACCACTGGGGGCGCGCCGCGAGGCGGGCCGCGGCTGTGCGCAGCGCCAGCGGGTTGCGGTCGCACAGCTCGGCGAGGCGCACCGTGGCCTGGGGCTCGGCGACGATGCGCGGCCGGCCCGCGACGGCGGCGAGCAGGCGCACCGCGTCGGCCGGCGACATCTGCCCGAGCCGCACCAGGCGGGTGCCCTCCAGGGAGGCGAGCGGGGCGCGGACGCCGGTGACTACGGTGCGGCAGGCTCCGCCGCCGGGGAGCAGCGGGCGTACCTGGACGTCGTCCACCGCGCCGTCGAGGACGACCAGCATGCGCCGGCCCGCCGACACGGTGCGGTAGAGGTGGACGCGTTCGTCGAGTCCGGCGGGCAGGTCGCCGGCGCCCAGGGCACGCAGGAACCAGCCGAGGATCTCGCGGGGGCCGCCGCGCACGGCGGCCGGGGAGCCGAGGTCGGCGTAGAGGTGGCCGTCCGGGAAGGCGTCACGGCACTGCTCGGCGGCCCGGCGCGCGAGCACGGACTTCCCGGTCCCCGGTGCACCGGTCACCACCACGTCGCGCCCGCCCAGCAGCGCACCGGCCACCTGTGCCACCTCGGCCCGCCGCCCGGTGAAGTCACCGGGGGGCGCTGGCACCTGAGCCGGCACGGGCCGGGCGTCCCCGCCGTGTGCGGGGCCCGCGGCGGGGGCGGGCGGGGCATGCGCCGCGGTCCCGGCGCCGCCGGCCGCCGTGGGTGCCGTGACCGCCGTGGGTGCCGGAGAGACGGGAGGGGCAGGAGGGGCAGGAGGCGCGGGAGCGGCGGATGGGGGCGGCAGGGTGGCGGTGAGTATCCGCTGGTGCAGGGTGCGCAGGTCAGGGCCGGGGTCGATGCCGAGGTCGTCGGCGAGCAGGCGGCGGCCCTCCTCGTAGACCGCCAGCCCGTCCGCCTGGCGGCCGCAACGGTACAGCGCGGTCATCAACTGGCCCCTCAGCCGCTCGCGCAGCGGGTACCGGTCCACCGCGCGGGTGAGGCCCGGCACCGACTCGGCGTGCCGGCCGAGGGCCAGCGCGGCCTCGGCGTGCTGTTCCACGACGGCGAGCCTGGCCTCCTCCAGACGGGGCCCCTCGGCCGCGGCGAAGCGCTCGGTCACGCCGGTCAGCACGGGCCCGTTCCACAGCGCGAGGGCGGCCGCGAGACGGCGTTCGGCCTCGGCGTGCCGGCCCGCCGCCAGATCGGCGGCCCCGGCCTCGCGGAGCTCGCGGAAGGACGCCCAGTCGAAGGAGGCGTCACCGATGTCCATGCGGTAGCCCTGGCCACTGCGCTCCACGACGACCGTGTCGCCCAGTCCGGTGCGCAGCCGGGACACATAGGTGTACAGCTGCTTGGTGCTGGTGGCCGGCGGGTCGCAGTCCCACAGCAGCGTGGTGAGCCGCTCGTCCGGGACCACCCTGCCCCGGGCCAGCAGCAGGGCGGCCAGCACGGTGCGCTGCTTGCCGCCGCCGAGCGCGATCGGCCGGCCTTCGCGCTCGGCCGACACGAAGCCGAGAATCCGGAAGTCCATGTCGCCCTCCTGCGGCAGGCCCGGTGCGGTCACCGGGCGGACTCCGCAGCACGCTAGGGGGCGGGGCTTCCGTAGCGGCATCGGTGCGATTTCGCCCCCGCGAAAGCGATGCGAAACCGCCGGAGAAAGGCGGCTTCGTACCTTCGTTGTGCACCGCGGCTCTCCGGCCCGCGGGTCACCCGCTCAACGCTCGTCCCCGGGAGGGCACATGCACGGCATTCGCACCGCTCCGGCCAGGCTCGTCGCAACGACGGGCGCTGCCCTCTGGCTGGCGGTGGCCGGCGCGGGCACCGCCCACGCGCTGGCTCCGCTCTCCATGTCCGCCCACGCCGGCGCCGACGACCCGTGGACGGCCGCCCAGCTGGGCGACGACCCGTGGACGGCCGCCCCGCTGGGCGACGACCCGTGGACGGCCGCCCTCAACGGGGACGACCCCTGGACCTGACCTCTCTCCCGACGGTGCCGGGACGGCACGGCGGGAGCCCTCACGGCCGCACCATGCCGAACAACTCGTCCATGTCGAGCGGCCCGGACCGCGACAGCAGATCCAGCAGGTGCGTCGTGCGGTCGCGCCAGGACTCGACGCCCACCTCGACGAAGAGGTCGGCGGCGATCTTGAAGCAGTCCGCCGCGCTGTCACGGTCGCCCCGCAGGGCCCGCACACAGCCGAGCACGGTTCCGGCCCGCGCCTCGAGGAAGCGGTCGGGCACGTCGGCAGCCGCCGTGAGCGCCTCCTCCAGCACCTCCTCCGCCTGCGCGATCCGGTCCTGCCGCCACAGCGCCTCGCCCAGCGTGCGCAGCGCATGGGTCTCACCGCGCCGGTCCCCCGTGGCGCGCACCAGTTCCAGGGCGCGCCGGCAGACCTCCTCCGCCCGCTCGCCGTCCCCCTGGTGGATCAGCACCTCGGCCAGCCGCACCGAGCTCTGCGCCTCCCCGCGGGCCGTGCCCAGGCCCCGGCTCCGGGCCACCGCCTCCGACGACAGCAGGAAACTCGCCTGTGGCCGGCCCCGCTCCAGCTCGATCTGCGCGAGCAGGCCCAGGACGTGGGCCTCGGCGTAGCGGTCGCCGGTGCGGCGGAACAGCTCCAGGGAGCGGTGCGCGAGGTCCCGCGCGGTGTGCAGGTCCCCGCGGTGCCGCTCGCACAGGGCCAGGTTGCGCAGGACCAGGGCGCGTCCCTTGTCCTGCCCGGTCTCCTCGAACAGCCGTAGCGCGTCCACCAGACGGCCGAGGGCGGCGTCGTACGCCCAGCCGACGATCTCCAGGGTACCGAGGGAGTGCAGCATGGCCGCCTCACCGAGCCGGTCGCCGGCCCGGCGGGCGGCGGACAGCGCGCGGTCGGCGCAGTAGCGCCAGTCCTCCAGGTAGTCGCGGTTCTGGAAGAGGGTGACGCTGGTGAGTGCCAGGTCCCAGGCGTGCGCCGCCTCGCCCTCCCGGGCCAGCTGGTCGACCAGTCCGGTGATGGAGCCGCGCTCGCTGTCGAACCACTCCATGGGGTTCTCCAGCAGGCTGTCCACCAGGTGGTCCGGCAGCTCGTGCAGCGGCGCCGGGCCGTGGACGAGGGTGAAGTCCCCGCCGTACACGCGCCGGTGGGCGGCGGAGGCGAGGGCGAGCCAGGCTCCCGCCGCCCGGCGCAGCGCGCCGCGCCGCTCGTCCTCCGGGTCCTCCGCCAGGGACAGCTCCCGCGCGAACAGCCGGGGCAGGCCCTGGAAGCGGTACCGGACGTGCCCGGTGGCCGAGGAGGACGGGATCAGCAACTGCGCGTCGACGAGTTCCTCGATGAGGTCCTCGGCGTCGAACGGGTCGATGCCGAGCAGCGCGGCGCCGACCCAGGCGGCGAAGTCGGGCACGTTGACGGAACCGAGCAGCCGGAACATCCGGGCCGTGGCGTTCGGCAGGTCGCGGTAGCTCAGCCGCAGGCCCGCCCGCACCCCGCGCTCGTCCGGGCTGAGTTCGTCGAGCCTGCGGCGCTCGTCCTCCAGCCGGGCCACCAGGGTCCGCACCGACCAATGGGGTTTGGCGGTCAGCCGGGCGGCGGCGATCCGCAGCGCCAGCGGCAGCCGGTCGCACAACGTGCTCAGCCTGGCGGTGGCGACCGGGTCGGCGCTCAGTCTGCCGTCGCCGTCGACGCGGGTCAGCAGCGCGATCGCCTCGTCCTGACCCAGGGCGCCGAGGTGCAGCGTGACGCAGGCGTAGTCGCCGGCCAGCGCGCCGCCCATCGGGTCGCGGCCGGTGACCAGGACACAGCAGCGGCCCGTGCCGGGCAGCAGGGGGCGGATCTGCTGGAACGAACGGGCGTTGTCCAGCACGATCAGCACGCGTCTGCCGTCGAGCACGGTCCGGAACAGCGCGCTGCGCTCGTTGAGGTCGGGCGGGATCTCCGAGCCGGGCACGCCGAGAGCGCGCAAGAAGCGGTCGAGGACGGCGCCGGGTCGGTGCGGCGCCTCCTCGTCGTAGCCGCGCAGGTCCGCGAAGAGCTGGCCGTCCGGAAAGCGGCCCGCGACCTGGTGGGCCCAGTGCACGGCGAGCGCGGTCTTGCCCACGCCGCCGATGCCGGAGATCGAGCCGACGGGCAGCGCCGGTCCCTCCAGGTGGTCCAGCAGCCGGTCGAGGGCGGCCAGTTCGGGGTGGCGTCCGGTGAACGAGGCGACACCGGAGGGCAGGTGGGCGGGCACGGCCGCGGTCAGGGCGGGAGCCGCCGGTTCGGTGGGCGGGCCGAGGCGCGGGGAGTCGGCGAGGATCTCCTCGTGCATCTCCTGGAGAGCGGGACCGGGTTCGATGCCCAGTTCGTCGGCGAGGATCCGCCATCCCTCACGATAGGTCTCCAGGGCCTCGGCGCGCCGCCCGGAGCGGTACTGGGCGAGCATGAGGTGTGCCTTGGCCTGCTCGCGCAGCGGGTGTTCCCGGACGAAGGCGGCCAGCTCGCCCATCACCTCACGGTGCCGGCCGAGTTCGAGGCGCAGCCCCGTGTACTCCTCGTACACGTCGAGCCGCATGCCGGTCAGCCGCGCGGCCTCGGCCTCCACCCGGCCGGCCGAGATGCCCTCCAGCGCCGGGCCGCGCCACATGGCGAGGGCTTGTTCGAAGTGGCCGCACGCCTCCTCGGCCCGACCGCTGCGGGCGGCGGCCCGGCCCACCGCGACGCGTTCCTCGAACTCGACGGCGTCGATGCGGTGTTCGCCGGTGAAGAGCATGTAGCCGGGGTGGCTGGTGACGACCACGTCCTCGACCCCGGCGGCCTCCTTGAAGGCCTTGCGCAGGGAGGAGACGCAGATGGCGACCTGGTTGCGGGCGGTCGAGGGCGGGGTGCCGTGCCAGACGGCGTCGGCGAGGGCCTCGACCGACACGACCCGGTCCGGCGCCAGCAGCAGCATGGACATGATGGTGCGGCGGCGCGCCCCGGTGAGCACGACCGGCTGCCCACCGGCACTGATCTCCAGCGGCCCCAGGATCCGGAACACGACCTGAAGCACGACCTGCCTCCCAATACCGCGGCCGGCCGGGTGTGGCCCGTTCGTGCCGCTCTTGCGCTGGTTGATGGGACGTCGGGCTGCCCGCGACGCCGTCGGCGGCTAGCTGCCGCGCCGGCCACCGTCCGTCATCCAGGACGTCGGGGGAACCGGCTCCGGCCGAATCCAGCGGGCCCTGCGGGTCGCGGGGCCCCGGTCGGCCGAGGCCTCCTCGGCGCCGGCTGCCAGGGCGCTGAGCAGGGCTGCGACGACCGCGAGCTCTTCCGCGGAGGGGGTGCCTCGGACGACTTTGTACAGGGTGGGGCCGAGGGGCCCGTCGAAGAGCTGCGTGGACATGTGACGGCTCCTTCACGCCGGGGGGTTGCCGTGCTTGCGGGCGGGCATCGTGGCGTGCTTGGCGCGCAGCACGGCCAGCGCGTCGATGACCGCGCGGCGGGTGTCGGCGGGGTCGATGACGTCGTCGACGAGGCCGCGTTCGGCGGCGTAGTAGGGGTGCATCAGCTCGGCCTTGTACTCCTTCACCAGCTGGGCGCGCACGGACTCGGGATCCTCCGCGTCGGCGATCCGCCGGCGGAAGACCACGTTCGCCGCGCCCTCGGCCCCCATCACCGCGATCTCGTTGGCCGGCCAGGCCAGGGAGACGTCGGCGCCGATGGAGCGGGAGTCCATGACGATGTAGGCACCGCCGTAGGCCTTGCGCAGGATCACCTGTATCCGGGGGACGGTGGCGTTGCAGTAGGCGTACAGGAGTTTCGCGCCGTGGCGGATGATGCCGTCGTGCTCCTGACCGACGCCGGGCAGGAAGCCCGGCACGTCGACGAGGGTGACCAGGGGGATGTTGAACGCGTCGCACATCTGAACGAAGCGGGCGGCCTTCTCGCTGGCCTCGATGTCCAGCACACCGGCGAGCACCTGCGGCTGGTTGGCGACGATACCGACGACCTCACCGTCCAACCGGGCCAGGGCGCAGATGACGTTGCGGGCCCAGTGCTCGTGCACCTCGAGGTACTCGCCGTCGTCGGCGATCTCCTCGACGACCCCGGCCATGTCGTAGGGCCGGTTGCCCTCCGGCGGCACCAGGTCCAGCAGTCGCTCGCAGCGGCGGTCGACCGGGTCGGCCGAGGGGACACGGGGCGGCGTCCCACGGTTGTTCTGCGGCAGCATCGACAGCAGGTAGCGGACCTCGGAGAGGCAGGTCTCCTCGTCGTCGTGGGCGAAGTGGCACACACCGGAGGTCTCGGCGTGCACGTCCGCGCCGCCCAGGCCGTTGTGGGTGATCTCCTCGCCGGTGACCGCCATGACCACGTCGGGGCCCGTGATGAACATCTGCGACGTCCCACGCACCATGAACACGAAGTCCGTCAGCGCCGGACTGTACGCCGCGCCGCCCGCACAAGGCCCCAGCATCACCGAGATCTGCGGGATCACCCCGGAGGCCTTGGTGTTGCGCTGGAAGATCCCCCCGTACCCCGCCAGCGCCGAGACACCCTCCTGGATGCGCGCACCGGCACCGTCGTTCAGCGACACCAGCGGAGCGCCCGCCGCGACGGCCATGTCCATGATCTTGTGAATCTTCGCCGCGTGCGCCTCGCCCAGCGCACCGCCGAAGATCCGGAAGTCGTGCGCGTAGACGAAGACCGTCCGCCCCTCCACCGTCCCCCATCCGGTGATCACACCGTCCGTGTACGGCTTCTTCGCCTCCAGCCCGAACCCCGTGGCCCGGTGCCGCCGCAACTGCTCGACCTCCCGGAACGATCCCGCGTCCAGCAGCAGATCGATCCGCTCCCGCGCCGTCAGCTTGCCCCTGGCGTGCTGCGCCTGCGTCGCCCTGGCATCCCCCGCCTCGGCCTTCCGGCGGATCAGGGTCAGCTCGGCGACCCGGTCGTGCATCGACATGGCCGGCTCCCTCTTCCTTCGGTCTTCCTTCAGTTCGCCCGGGCGGCGACGGTGTCGCACAGCGCGTAGACCGCTCGGCGGGCCGGCAGCGACGGGAGCGACCCGACCGCCGCCCGGGCCTCGTCGAGCCATCGGTGCAGGGACTGCTCGGCCCGCCGCGCGGCGGTACCACCGGTCCGGGCCAGGAGAGCGGGCCGCCGCGCCGGCCCCACGGACCCGCGGGTCCCCGGGGCCCGGCCGCGCACCGCACGGCGCATCCGGGTACCGGTGCGCCGCCCACCCGCCGCGCACAGGTCGTCGGCGATGCGCAGGGCCACCCCGAGGTGCTCCCCGCACCGGATCAAGGACCGGACGTACGGTTCCGGGGCGGCGGCCTGCAGGGCGCCGAGGCCGAGGGCCATGCCGAGCAGTGCCGCGGTGTCTGCCGCCGTCGCCTCGACGTAGTGGGTGAGGGCGTCCTCTCCGGGTGCGGGCCCGGTCAGGGTGCGCAACTGCGCCGCCGCGAGCCGGCCGGCCGTACGGGCGTTGAGCCGCAGTGCGTCGGGGCCGAGGCCGGCGGCGAGCTGTGCGGAGCGGGCCGGCAGCCAGTCGGCGGCCGCTCCCCGCCCGGCATCCCGGACGGGCGTGGCGGACAGCAGCAGGGACAGGTGGACCAGCTCCGTGACGACCGCGGCCCGGGTCACGCCCTCCCTCCACGGCTCTCCGAACTCGGCCCCGAGGAGCGTGAGCATCAAAGGGAGGCGTCCGCCGTCCCGCCTCGCGAGCCGGTCGGCCCGTTCGGCGGCGTCCCCGTCGGGCATGCCGGCCAGGCAGTCGCGCAGACACTTCTCGGCGGCGCCCATCGCCTCGCGCATTCTCGACTCGAACTCGGGAGCCCGCAAATCCAGTTGCCCCAGGAGACCGGTTTCGTCATACACGAAGTCAGCACGCGCCTGAACGAGGTTCATGACCGCAGACCCCTCCCACCGTACCGAGAAGCACAATTCACCACCGAATGGCGGCACCTGGCCCCGACTCTGACACCACGACGGAACCTGGCCAACAACGCTGTCAGGAAAGTGCCATTGCGCGGCGACAACCAACGCACCGGCCCCCGGCGCACCTTCCTGCCAACCTTTCCACCGCACCCCCTGAACACGGCCGTAGCGGCTTTACACTCCCGTATTGAAAACTCGAGGAAAGGAACGGAAATTGAGCAGACGATTCGCCCGCACCGCATTGGCGGCAGCCGGACTCGTCCTTCTTTTCGGCGGAACGGCGACCGCCGCGCCCGCCGACGGAACGGACGCCCCGCGCAGCTGTGAAGGGGTACGGCTGACCGGTTCCCTGCCGGTGCCCCCGGCCGGCCTCTCCGCTCGGCAGACCGTCACGATCGGCGAGGACTGCACCCCGGTTCCGGGCAAGGTGCAGTATGTCCCGGCGGGTTCCGCCCCCGGCGCCGCGCGGGAGGCCGGTGTCGCGGCCGCGGATTCCGCCGGCCGTCATGTGCGCGGCTGGAACGAGATGTACGACTGCTGCAACATCCGGATGACCGGCCTGTACACCACGGCCGACTGGGACACGGCCGGCGGACGGATCACCACGGCGTCCAGCGGGGCGACCCAGGGCTGGAACCGAGAGCCCTGGGACGCCGGCTGGTCGCTCGCGTCGGCCGCGAACACCCAGGACTGTGCGGCCGACTGCGGCTCCGTCACGGCGGAGGCCGACGCCTCCTTCACGTACCGGGGCATCTTCGACGCCACCGGCGACTGGTACGCCAACACGCACCGCACCTCGGTGCGGCTCAACGCGGACGGCACCGCCGCCTGCACCTTCGACGTCGAGCTGAAGCACACGTTCATCGGCTGGAACTGGCAGCACGGCTGCGAGTGACGGAAGGGGCGGGCCCCCGCGGGCCCGCCCGCCGCGTCACGCGCGCGGCGCGGCCGGCGGCCGGCGCGGAGGGCCTCCCGGCCGGGGGCGTTCGTCTCTCGTTCAGGGCCCGCAGGCCGACGGCCGGACTCAGCGGCCCCGCGCCCCCGGTTCCTTGCCGGAAGCGGCGACCGCGGCGGCCCGGCCGACCGCGTCGAGCACCAGCCGCGTGCCGCTCCCGGCCACCCGGCGGGACCGGCGGGTGGCCGCCCGCAGCCGGGCGGGGCAGGACGTCGCCGCCCGGGCCGCGCGGCCCGAACCGGCCACCGGTCCCGCGCACCGGGTTCCGCACACCGGCTCGCGAGGAGTGTGAGGAGTGTGCCGTTTCCCGCCCCGGCCCCGTCCCGACGACCGGACGGCCCACCGGCTCACCGGCTCTCCGGCTCACCGGCATGGAGGCACGGCGGCCGTGCGCACCTGAACCCCTTCGAGAGGCGCCCGGTCGAGCGCCGGGTCCAGGACAGGGGGGCTCGCTCCCGCGGTAGCGGCCCCGGCCGGCGGCGCCCGGCGGCGCCTTCGCGATCACACGGGACCGGTCGACACGACCCGGCCCTCGGCCGGACGGCCCGCCGCCCTGGACAGGCGCACCCCGTTGCTGAGTTCCCCGGCCGCGTCGACGGCGGCACCGAGCAGGAGCCGGCTCGGCGTGGCGGGCATCCGGGGGCCGCGCCCGGTGAGGGTGAGCGCCGCGATCACGTGGTCACCGAGCGCCCACACCGGCACCGCCGTGGACAGGGCACCCGGAACCATGGGATCCGGACCGTGCGCCCAGCCGCGCCGCCGGACCTGGGTGAGCTGAGCGGCACTGAAACGGGCGTCGCGCAGCCCGTCGTAGAGGGTTTCGGGCTCCTCCCAGGCGAGCAGCACCTGGGCGACGGGGCCGGCGGAGGCCAGCGCCGTGCCGACCGGTACCTCCTCGGCGCCTGTGGGCTCACTGGAGGTGCCGATGCAGATCTGCGCGGCGCCGTGCCTGCGGAAGAGCCGGGCATGCAGTCCGGTCAGCGCGTGCAGATCCTCGAGGACGGGCGCGGCCGCCTGGACCAACTGGTCGCGACGGACTTCGACGGCGATGTTCCCGAGCCGCGGGCCGACCACGAACCGGCCGCGGAAATCCCGGGCCAGCAGCCCCAGCCGCTCCATGCCCTGCGCGATGCGGTGCACCGTGGGGCGGGCGAAGCCGCTGATCTCGACCAGTTCGGCCAGCGACGCCGGCCCCTGTTCGACCACGGCGAGCAGCGTGGACACCTTGTCCAGCACGCCGATGCCGCTGCGCCCGGCCGGCGGCCTGATCGCGACGCTCATCGTTCCACCGCCGGCGGCACGGGCAGGGCGGCGGGGCCGTCCACGGAGACGATCTCGACGTCCGGGGCGATCCGGCGGATCAGCCCGGCCAGGGTGCGGCCGGGGCCCAGTTCGACCAGCCGGCAGCAGCCCAGCCGCTCGGTGAGGGTGCCCACGCTGCGCTCCCACAGCACCGGGGAGGTGAGCTGCCGTACGCCGAGACCCGGCCAGTGCCGGCCCTCGGCGTACGGCTCGGCGTCGGCGTTGGCCACGACCGGGAGATGGCCGGGCGCGAACGGCGCCTGCCGCAGGGCCTGGCCGAGGGTTTCGGCGGCGGGCGCCATGTACGGGCTGTGGAACGCGCCGCCGACGTCCAGACGCAGCATCCGGCCGCCGATCGAGCCGGCCCGGGAGCCGGCCTCCCCGACTCCTCGGGGCGAGCCCGAGACGACGATCTGGCCGGGCGCGTTGACGTTGGCGACCCAGACGTCGGCGCCCTCGGCGCGGACCTCGCCGACCAGTCCCTCGACCTGGTCGAGGGGGGCGGCCACCATGACGCCCATGGTGCCCTCGCGGGCCAGAGCCGCCTCCCGCATGGCCCGGCCGCGCGCCGCCACGAGAGCGGCGGCCGCGGAAACGGTGAGGGCACCGGACGCGGCCAGGGCCGCGTACTCGCCGAGGCTGTGACCGGCGCACGCGACGACGTCCGGGCCGAGCATCCCGGACCGTACGGCCTCCGCGTGCGCGATCGACGCGACGGCGAAGACGGCGAGCTGGGCCAGATCGGTACGCCGCAGCTGCTCCCGCGGGGTGCGCAGCAGCAGTTCCTCGACGTCCTCCCCGGTGACGGCGGAGATCTCGGCGGTGAGCTCCCAGGACGGGGTGTGCCGCCAGGGCACGCCCATCCCCTCTTTCTGCGTCCCCTGTCCGGGGAACACCAGGCCGACCGGTACTCGATTCATGGACTCGCCTTCCGCACGACAGCCATCGGTGGTAGCGACGGGGCCGGGTCCGGCTGCGGCCGGGCGGCCTGCCTGGCCCGGCCCCGTGCACCGACGGCCCGTCGGAGGGGTACCGGCCGTCGGGGACGGGACGTGCCCGCCGCGGAGCCCCGTTCCTGGTGCCCCATGGAACCGGCCGGACGGATCGTGCGGCAACGGACCTTTCAGGAAGATGCCAGGGTGCCCTTGTGCGGCGGACCGGACCGGGTCGCGGGTGGCAGCAAACCCAGTTCCGCGGCGCGGACTCCCGCCTGGAAGCGGGAGCTCGCCCCCAGCAGTCCCATGATGTCGGCGACGTGGCGCCGGTAGGTACGCACCGAGATGTTCAGCTCGCGGGCGGCGACCTCGTCGGTCACGCTGGCCTGCAGGGCGCCGAGGATCCGCCGGCCGAGCGCGGCCCGGTCGCGGTCTCCGAAGACGATGCGCTCGCCGGCGGGCACGGCGTGCGCCCACACGTTGTCGAAGAGGGTGGTCAGGGTGTGCAGCACCTCGGGCACGCGGATCACCGAGGCGCGCCGGCCGACCGCCGAGTGGGCGACGACGACGGCGGCGGCGCCGTCGGCGATGATCGCCTGCAGTGGCGGGATGCCGGTGATCCGGATGCCCGCCGGGTGTTCGCGGCCCAGCTGTTCGCGCACGAACTCCTCGTCGATCAGCTCGGGGCTGGCCAGCAGCCGGACCGCGACGTCCTCCTGGGCGGCGTAGACCAGTTCGCGCTCGGTACGGCCTGCCTGTTCGTCGGAGCCCCGCCGGCGGGCGTGCACGATGTCGATCGTGCGTCTGGCCCCGGCGATGAGGCCGTGTGCCTCGTCGAGCACGGTGTCGTAGTCCTGGGGCAGGACGGTGATCAGCTCCTCCTCACGGCTACGGGAGCGGTGCAGCGCCACCGTCGTCTCGATCAGTGCCTGGACTTCGAGCAGGGAACGCTCCAGCTCGTCGTCTCCCCTGTTGGGCACGTCGTCTTCCACCCTCTTCACATGGTGTGTGGGAACGGCCGGCACGGGCCTGCCCGGCCCGTGCCGGTTGTGTCACGCAGCGGCGAGGCTACTCCGAGAGCAGTCCGAACTCGACGGCCCTGACGCCTGCCTGGAAACGCGAGTTGGCGTCCAGCGCGCGCATGATCTCCGCGACGTAGCGACGGTAGGTGCGCAGCGACACGTTCAGTTCACGGGCGGCCGTCTCGTCGGTGTGGCCCGCGCGCAGCCGTTCCAGGATGTAGCGGGCCAGTTCGGTGCGCACCCGGGGGCTGAGCTGCAGGTGGCCGGCCAGCGACCGGCCGCGCGACCATGCGCTGGCGAAGAAGAGTTCGAGGGCCCGGACGGTGGCGGCGTCGTAGACGACGGCGGCCGGGGCGGGGCTGCTCTCGGCGGACTGCACGAGTGAGGCGGAGCCGTCGACGACGAGGATGGCGCGCAGTTCGCTGCGGGACACGCGGACCGCGACGCGCTTGTCGGTCAGTCCGGTCAGTGGCGCCAGGGAGGAGTCGGCGACCTCGGCGGAGCACAGCACCCGCACGGTCACCTCCTCGGGGACCTTCGTGAGTAAGCGCACGGTCGTGTCGGTGAACTCGCCGACGTCGTCCAGCATCGCGCACACGGTGTGGCGGGCGGGGCCGATGAGCGACTCGAGGACTTCCGTGATCTGTACCCCGCCCGTGCGCGCCACCGGAGTGGGCAACTCCGCGCGCTGCCGGTGCAGCGAGACCGTGTTCTCGATCAGGGCGCTGGCCTCCAGCAGCACCCGTTCCACATGGGCGGCGTGATCGGCCGGTTCCGGCCGTACCGCACCTGCTGCGAACCCTTGTTCGATCACCGGCTCCGACATGACATCCCCCACGTCTTTGAAGTCCGACCGCCCCCGACGAACCCCGGCGTCATGCCGGTCGTCGCGGCCTCTCCCGCCGATTCCGGCAGGCGGAGCTGCTTTGTAATTTCTCCCGTCACAAAGAAGAAGATCACAAGCAGCCCGACAGTAGTTGACTGCATAAGGCGGAGTCAACCGATCCGCACCGTCGGCGGAATGCGAATGACTGGTCAATCCCAAGGCAGACATCTCGCAAGAATCGGGCCCCGGGACCGGCGCCGATGTCAGCAAAGTGCATCCAAACGCGGAAACGGAGCTTCCAATTTCCGTTACCGTCACACAGCGCAGTGAGGCGCTCACCCATCGCAGTATCCATGTCCGCTAGCGGCCAACCGTCCCACAGAGCGAGCAGGTTCTCGCCTACGGTCACATCGTGAACACACGCAGCACACGAACCATGCGGTGTGCGTGCGCAGCCCCTGCACGGACACCGGACCGCCCCGAGACCCGGCCGGGAAAAAAGTGGACCATACATGCGATTCGCGTCACCCGCTCCGCCCGGCGTCACCGGCACCCAGAAACGGGATTCCAGCGGAACGGAAAAGCTCGCTATTTCCTTGATGTTCAACGAATCCCCGATAAACCGAATCACCTGGCCCGGAGCGGTAAACACGACCCACCGTCCGGCTCGTTTCGGAGTTGCGTGAACGGCCGCGATATCGAGTCGAACAGCGTATGAACTCTGGAGCCGCATCGGCTCCGGATCTTCCCGACGATCACCGCACGCCCCGTCAGCACCCGCCCCGCGTGCCCACCAGGCAAGGGAGACCACCGTGCACACCACGCGTCAGAAGACCATCGCCGACCTCCTGCTGCACGCCGCCCGACACCACCCCGGCTCGGGCGTCCGCCACTGTCTCGGCGGAGCGTCGGCCGGTTTCCTGGACCAGAGCTATGCGGAACTCCGCGACGACGCACTGCGGCTGCTCACCGGACTGCGCGAGCGCGGACTGCGCCCGGGAGACAAGGTCGTCCTGCTGCTGGAGCGCCCCAGGGATTTCCTCACCGCCTTCTGGGCCGCCGTCCTCGGCGGTCTCGTCCCCTGCCCCCTGGCCCCGCTCGGCGCGGACCCGGAACGCGGTGCCGCCCAGCTCCGCCACGTGCACACCCTGCTCGACGACCCCCTCGTCGTCACCGCCGGCCGCGGACACGGCCTGCCGCGGGTGGAGGGCCTCACGGTCGCCGCGCTCGACGAGCTGCGCACGGACCGGATCGCCGAGCCCCACGACGGCGCCCTGCCCGGCGACACCGCGGTGCTCGTGCTCACCTCCGGATCCACCGGGAACTCCAAGGCCGTCATCCTCACGCACGCCAATCTGCTGGCGTCCATGGCGGCGAAGAACGGCCACCAGCGGCTGACCGCCGGCGACACGAGTCTCAACTGGGTCTCCTTCGACCATGTCGCGGCTCTCCTGGAGGGCCACCTGTTCCCGTTGTCCACCGGCAGCCGTCAGCTGCACGTGGAGCCCCGTGTCGTCCTCGGCGATCCCCTGGAGTTCCTGCGGCTGATCTCCCGGCACGGCGTGACGATGACGTTCACCCCCAATTTCCTGCTGGGCGCGCTGCTGTCCGCGGCGGACCGCCTGGACGACACGGAGGAGCGGCTCGACCTGTCCCGGCTGCGGCACATCGTCAGCGGCGGCGAGGCGGTGGTGTGCGCCA
The DNA here is from genome assembly GCF_049975785.1 of Streptomyces sp. WG7. Taxonomy (NCBI): domain Bacteria; kingdom Bacillati; phylum Actinomycetota; class Actinomycetes; order Kitasatosporales; family Streptomycetaceae; genus Streptomyces; species Streptomyces sp. WG7. Next base: position 65,556 of record NZ_JBNGGE010000022.1, on the reverse strand, counting down.
CCGGCGAGGCGTTCCTCGACCGGTTCGCGTCCCACGGCCTGGCCCGCGACGTACTCTGGCCCGCGTTCGGGATGACCGAGACCTGTGCCGGCAGCATCTACTCCCGAGGGGCCTTCCCCGACGCCGACCGCGGTCAGGAGTTCGCCGGCCTCGGCACCCCCGTCGAGGGGCTGCGCATACGCGTCGCCGACGGCGAGGACCGTGCGCTGCCCGACGGCGAGATCGGCGAACTCCAGCTGACCGGACCCATGATCACGCCGGGATACCACAACAACCCGCGGGCCACCGCCGAGGCGTTCACCGCCGACGGCTGGTTCCGCAGCGGCGATCTGGGGTGGATCGACGACGGCCGGCTGACCCTCATCGGCCGCAGCAAGGACAGCATCATCGTCAACGGCGTCAACTACTTCAGTCACGAGCTGGAGACCACCCTGGAGCAACTGCCGGGCGTGACCGCCTCTTATGTCGCGGTCTTCCCCACGCGCGCGCCCGGTGACGACACCGAGCGGGTCGTGGTCGCGTTCTGCCCGCGGGCCGCCGACGGGGAGACGGACGGAGCCGTCGACGAGGGCACGCTGTACAAGGCACTCGTGGCCATCCGCAACACCGTGGTGCTGCACTGGGGCTTCCGTCCCGCTCTCGTCCTTCCGCTGCCGCGCGAGTCGTTCTGCAAGACCAGTCTCGGCAAGACCCGGCGCGCCCTGATGCGGCGCCGCCTGGAGTCCGGCGCGTACGACGACGTACGGCAGGCCGTGGCCGACCTCACGCTGCGCATGCTGGGCGGCTACACCCCGCCCGCCGACGGCACCGAGCGCGTCCTCGCCGAGATCTACGCCGACATCCTCGGCGCCGACCCCGCCGCGATCGGCGCCGACGCCAACTTCTTCGACCTGGGCGGCACTTCGCTCGACATCCTCCGGCTGCGCAGCAGGGTCGCCCAGCGGCTCGGCGCCGTCGGGCTGGAGGTCATCACCGTGCTGCGGGCTCCCACGGTGCGCAGCCTCGCCCGGCACCTGGCCACCACGGCCCCGGGCCCGGCGCCCTCCTACGATCCGGTGGTGCCGATGCAGACGAGCGGCACCAAGACCCCGCTGTTCTGCGTCCACCCGGGAGTCGGCGAAGTCCTCGTCTTCGTGAACCTCGCCCAGTACTTCACGGGTGACCGTCCCTTCTACGCGCTGCGCGCCCGCGGGTTCAACGAGGGCGAGAAGCCCTTCGCCACCTTCGACCAGATGGTGGACAGCTACGTGGCGGCCATCCGCGCCCGCCAGCCGCACGGCCCCTACGCCGTGGCCGGCTACTCCTTCGGCGGCGCCGTCGCCTTCGAGATCGCGAAGGTACTGCGCGACCAGGGGGAACGGGTCGACTTCGTCGGCAGCTTCAACCTGCCGCCGCACATCAAGTACCGCATGGAGGAACTGGACTTCGCCGAGACGGCCGTCAATCTGGCGTTCTTCCTCGCCCTGATCGACGGCGAGCAGTCCCGCCGGCTGCCCGGCGTGCTGCGCGGGCTGCCGGTCGAAGAGCAGATCGACCGCCTCGTCGGCCTCTTCCCGCCCGACCGGATGACCGAGCTCGACCTCGACGCCGAGAAGTTCGGCACCTGGGCGGAACTCGCCAACGCCCTGACCGATCTGGGCCGCGACTACCGCCCGAGCGGCAGTGTGCCGTCGATGAGCGTCTTCTACGCCACTCCCCTGCGCGGCACCAAGCAGGACTGGCTCGACAACGAGTTGCGCCGCTGGGACGAGTACACGACCGGCCCCAACCGCTACATCGAGGTGCCCGGTGAGCACTACACGCTGATGGGCCCGCGCCACGTGGCGTCGTTCCACACGGCCCTGCGCCGGGAGCTGGACCGCGCCCTCGCCGACGCCGACGCCGCACGCCCGCGGCCGGACGGCACCCGCTGAACACGCCCGCCCGGAACCCCGCACACACACAGATGGAGGAGACAGAAATGCTGAAGGGCAAGAAGATCCTGGTCACCGGCGGCACCGGCCAGGTGGCCCGGCCGGTCGCCGAGGCACTCGCCGAGCACAACGAGGTCTGGTGTCTCGGCCGGTTCGGCGCACCGGACGTCCGGCAGGAACTGAACGAGCGGTCGATCGTCACCCGGTTCTGGGACATGACGGATCCCTCGGGCGGGTCCCTGGAGCGCGTACCCCAGGACTTCACCCACGTCATCCACTCCGCCGTGCTGCGCGGCGACGACGGCGACTGCAACGCCGCCGCGGAGATCAACGCGGTGGCGACCGGCCGGCTGATGACGCACTGCCGAACGGCCGAATCGTTTCTGTATGTCTCGACGGGCGCCCTGTACGCCCGTCGGACCCTCGATCACGCCTACACCGAGAGCGACCGGGTCGACGCGGTCGCCGACTGGCTGCCGGCCTACCCGGTGGGCAAGCTCGCCACCGAGGGGGCGGTGCGCGCCTTCGCCCGGGTGCTCGGCCTGCCCACGACCATCGCCCGCCTCAACATCGCCTACGGGCCAGGGGGTTACGGCGGTGTGCCAATGCTGTACTTCCGGCGCATGCTCGCCGGCGAGGAGATCCCGGTGCCGCTCGAGGGGCAGAACTGGTGCTCCCCGTTGCACACGGACGACCTCGTCGCCCAGGTGCCGCGGCTGTGGCGAGCGGCCGCCGTCCCGGCCACGCTGGTCAACTGGGGCGGGGACGAGGCCGTCGGCATGACGGACTGCGTCCGCTACATGGCGGAGCTGACCGGCGTGCCCGCGAAGCTGGTGCCGAGCCCGGTCACCCGGGAGACGTACCGGTTCGACCCGACCCTGCGCCGGTCCCTGACCGGCCCCTGCACCGTCTCCTGGCGGGACGGCGTACGCCGCACCCTCGAGGCCCACTTCCCCGAGCACGTCCGTCAGCCGGCCCACGTCTGAGGAGCATCGCGTCCATGTCGAACCCCATGCCCGCCGACTTCGCGCCGGACTCCACCACGGCGCCCCCATCACCCAACATCAGCCTGATCCAGGCCGCCTACCGGGCCTTCCACTCCCGTGACGTCCAGGGCCTGCTCGGCACTCTCGCCCCCGACGTGCGCTGGGTCCACCCGGACGGCATGGCCGACTACGAGCTGGGCGGCACCAAGTACGGGCACGACGGCGTACGGGAGTTCCTCGCCCGCGTGCCCCGTGTGCTGGGCGGAATGCGGCTCGAGCCACAAGAGTTCGTCGAGGCCGGAGACCGCGTCGCCGTCTTCGGCGAGCGGTACGTGACCTCCGTGCGGGGCCGCACCGAGCGGATGAAGTTCGTGCACTCCTGGACACTGCGCGACGGCAAGGTCGCCGTCATGGAGGACATCTTCGACACGGTGCTGCTGCACCGCCTCATCGAGAGCTGACCGCTCCGTGGCCGGGGACCGTCCCGCGGCCACCGGCCGGGGCCCGTCGCACGGACGGGCCCCTCAGCTCATGCGCTCCCCCGCCCGCCGCCACACCACGGCGTCCTCGGACAACTCGTCCACCGCGTGGCGCACCTCGGTGATGACCGCGTGGACGGCCGGCCGGTCCAGGTGGCCGCTGCGGACCACCAGGGACAGGTGGCGGACCAGCTCCGGGCCGTCGAGGGCGACCCGGCGCACCGGGCACCCCGGCCGGTCGGGCACCAGGTCCGGCATCAGCGAGACACCCCAGCCGAACGAGACGAGCCCGAGCACGGCGTGGGGGTCGCTGGTGCGGGCCACGACGTCGGGTGCGAAACCGGCCTGGGCGCAGGCGTGCAGCGCGAGGGCGCCGAGGCCGGAGTCCGCGGTCAGTACCCAGGGCTGTCCGGCGTACCCGGCGAGCGTGCGCGGCAGCGGATCGCGGTCCCCAGGGTCTGGATGCGTTCCCGGTGCCGTTCCCTCGGGGCCGACGACCAGCCGCACCCGGTCCCCGACGAGCGGCTCCTCGTGCAGCCCGGCGACCGGCGGGTCCGGCACGTGGTCGTAGCGCACCGCGAGCGCGAGGTCGATCTCGCCGAGCCGCACGGCCTCCCGGGTCCCGCCGACGGGCAGCCCCCGCAGAACGATCCGCAGATCGGGGTGGGCCCGCCGCACCCGGGTCAGCGCGGGCACCAGCATCGCGGGCCCCTCGTGGAACGGGACGCCGACCCGCAGCTCGCCGCTCACCCGCCCGCTCGACGCCGCCAGTTCGGACTCCGCCGCTTCCAGCCCGACGAGGATGCGCTCGGCGTGGTCCACCAGCATCCGGCCCGCCGCAGTCAGGCAGGCCCGGCCCCTCCCCCGGTCCAGCAGCTCCGCGCCGGTCTCCGCCTCCAGTGTCGACAGCTGCTGCGAGACCGCGGACCGCGTGTAGTTGAGGGCCTCCGCGGCTGCCGCGATCGACCCTCGGGCCTGGACCTCGCGCAGCAACACCAGCTTTCGAACGTCAAGCACCTTGTGTCCCGTCAGTTCCGCTAACGCCGGCCGTCGTCGACCACCACGTCGTTCCGCGCGACTCGGGCCCTTCCGATCGCTTGAATGGTGTTGTCTTGTACCTGCTCCTGCACGGAGGAATCGTCCGCGCATGCTCACTCTGCTTCACCTCGACTGCAGCGCGCGCCCCGAATCGGTCTCCGCGCAGATCACGGCGGAGTTCGCCGCGGCATGGCGTGTGGCGCATCCGGAGGGCCGACTCCTCCACCGGAACCTGGCCCGGTGTCCCGTCCCGCACATCGACGGCGCCCACATCGAGACCGTCACCCGGCTGGAGACCGCGGGCATCGTCGAACTGGAGGAGGCGCGGCAGGCGGCACGCACGCTGCCCGAGCGCCGGTCGTGGAGCACGACCTGGAAGCTGATCGACGAACTCCTGCTCGCCGACGTGCTGTTGATCGGTCTTCCGGTGTACCACCTGTCGGTCCCCTCCGTTTTCAAGGCCTGGCTCGACCGGATCGGCGTCCCGCCGCTGTTCGTCTCCCCCAAGACCGGCCGGGGACCGTTGTCCGGCACCCGGGTCGTGGTGGCCACGGCACACGGCGCGGCCTACGGGCAGGACGTGCCGCACGACGACTTCCTGGAGCCCTATCTGCGGGCGGTGTTCCGTGCGCTCGGTCTCGCCGACGATCTCGCCTTCCTGCGCGCCGAGATGACCAAGGCCGGGCACGTGCCCTGGCTTTCCCCGTTCCGGACCGCCGCGCGGGGCTCACTGGAGCAGGCGATCGAGAGCGCCCGCGATGCGGCGCGCCGCTGAGGCCGCGGCCGCGTGTGGCGCCGCCGGGCGGTGGCGTGTGGCCCTGGCAGCGTCTTCAGTGGGTCCGGGACCCCACGAAGTCACACAGTGCGCCGAGGGCGCGGCGCGGCGCCCCGGACGGCAGTGAGGCCAGCGACTCGCGGGCTCCGGTGAGCCGTTCGGTCATCAACGCCCGTGCCCGGTCCACGGCCGGGGACCGCTGCAGGAGGGCGAGAGCCCGGTCGCGGTCCGCGCCCTGTACGCCCCCGGGCCTGCCGAGCAGCCCTCGCAGCTCCTCGTCGCCGGGGTGTGCGTCCTCGAGGGCCAGCAGCATCGGCAGTCCGGCCACGCCGACTTCGAGGTCCTTGCCCTGCTCCTTGCCCGACTCGCCGACGGACGAGGTGATGTCGAGCAGGTCGTCGGATATCTGGAAGGCCACGCCGAGGTGTTCGCCGTACCGTTCGAGTGCCTGGCCCACGCTGTGCGGGGCGCCGGCCTGGACGGCGCCGAGACGCAGGGCGAAGGAGATGAGGGACGCCGACTTGTCGGACACCACCGCGAAGTAGTGGGCCAGGCGGTCCTCCGGCAGGGCGGGTCCGGTGAGCTCCAGTACCTGTCCCCGTACCAGGCGCTCGGACGCCTCGGCCTGCAGGGGTATCGCCTCGGGCGTGAGTCCGGCCGAGAGCTGGGCGGCCTTGGCGAGCAGCCAGTTGCCGGACCGGACGGCGACGGTGTTGCCCCAGCAGGCGTTCACGCTGGCGACGCCGTGCCGGACACGGGCCTCGTCCATGACGTCGTCGTGGTGCAGGGAAGCCGTGTGGACCAGCTCGGACACGACGGCGGCGTCGATGACGCCGGGGCGGTCGAGGTCCCCGAACTCGGCGCCCAGCAGGGTGAGCAGCGGACGGAAGCGTTTCCCGCCGGCGATGACGAGGTGGCCGGCCACGTCGGCGAGCACCGGCACGGACGGCTCGCGCACGCAGGCCAGCAGCCGGTCCTCGACCAGGCCGAGGTTGCGCAGCATGCGTCGCTCCAGCGCCTTCTCCCGGACGGTGAGCCGGGCGACGATGGACCGTCCGCGCACGCGGTCGGTGAGCGCGGGCATCAGGTTTCTCCTCTGGGTCGCGGCCGCCGGGCCGTTCCTCTGCGATCACAACATTAGGAACACGTCCGGGGCCCACCGCAGCGGAAGTGTCAGCTACCGGACAGGCGGCGGGTGCGCGACGACCTGGGTTCCCGGATCACGGCATGCCCGACGGCATCAACCTGCCACACCGCGTCCGCCGCCGGCGAGGGGCTCGTGGTGCCAGTCCTCGGGGCAGGGGCGACCCCCGGAGCGGCCGCCCCTTCGTGGGACGAGCCGGGCGCCGAGCATGCCGGACACCGTTGGGTCCGTCACTCGGATCGATGATCCAAAACGTCCGGTGTGACCTTGGATATACCCTTTGGCGCCCGGTTGCGCGTAGCCTGACCAACTGCTCTCGCACGCAGTGCCGCGATACCGGGTGCACGTCACATCGATCGTTCAGGAGACCCATGCTTCCCCGGATAGCCTCTCTCCCGCCCGTCGCCCTGGCGGGCAGTGCGCTGACCGTCGGCATCGGCGGCCTGTACCTCGCCGGGCTGCTGCTCACCGGCGGTGAGATCGAGGCGGGTACGACGGTGCGCGGCATGGACATCGGGGGCCTGACCCGTGAGGAAGCCACCCGGAAGCTGGAGCAGCACCTGACGGAGGCCGGCCCGCGGAAGCTGGCCGTACAGGTCGGTGACCGCAAGGGCACGGTCGATCCACGGCAGGCGGGGCTCGCCTTCGACATCCGGGAAACCCTGGACCGGGCGACGTCCACCGGCGCCGATCCGGTCAGTGTGATCGGCGGGCTGTTCCGCTCGGGCGGTGACATCCAGCCGGTCCTGCGCGTCGATGAGGACAAGGCCCGTGCCACCCTCGGGAAGCTGGCGAAGACGCTCGACCGGAAGGTCCGCGACGGCGCTGTCTCCTTCGACAGCGGCCGTGTCGAGCAGACCGCGCCGCGCACCGGATACGCGCTGGACGTGGACGCCGCGATCGGCTCACTGCGCGCCTCCTTCCTGCGCGGCGCGGCGGACTCGGTCACGGTGCTGCCCGCACGCGAGACCAAGCCGAGGGTCACGGCGGAAGAGGTGCGACGGGCAGTGCGCGAGTTCGCGCAGCCTGCGATGTCGGCACCGGTCACGCTCACCGCGGGCGGCAAGCGGTTCTCGCTCCCCCCGGCCGTGCTCGGCGAGTACCTGGCCATGCGGCCGGACGACGCCGGCAGGCTCACTCCAGACCTCGACAGCAGGGGCCTGCGCGCCGCCCCCGCGGTGGCCGGCGCCCTGAACGGCCTCCCCACCACGCCCCGGAACGCACGGCTGGGACTCCAGGGTGACAAGGCCGTGGTGACCGCCGACGCCGCACCCGCCGTGGAGGTCACCGACAAGGCCCTGGGCAAGGCCGTCCTGCCCCTGCTCACCGAGTCGGGCACCGCCCGCACCGGCACGGTGGACACGCGGCAGATCCAGCCGGAGGTCACCCGCGAGAACGCGGCCCGGCTGGGTCTCACCGAGAGGATGTCCTCCTTCACCGTCGATTTCGAGCCGGCCGCCTACCGCACGACGAACGTCGGCCGGGCCGTGGAACTCATCAACGGCTCCGTCGTCATGCCCAACGAGACCTGGAGCTTCAACCGGACCGTCGGCGAGCGCACCGAGGCCAACGGCTTCGTCGACGGCATCATGATCTACGACGACCAGTACAGGAAGGCTCCCGGCGGCGGTGTCTCCGCCGTGGCCACCACGGTCTTCAACGCCATGTTCTTCGCGGGCGTCAAGCCCGTCGAGTACGGCGCCCACTCCTTCTACATCGAGCGCTACCCCGAGGGCCGCGAGGCGACGGTCGCCTGGGGCAGCCTCGATCTGAGGTTCACCAACGACTCCGGCAAGGCCATCTACATCCAGGCCGAATCCACCGACACCTCGCTGACCGTCAACTTCCTCGGCACGAAGAAGTACGACGAGATCACGTCGGTCAAGGGGCCGCGCACCGACGTGCAGCAGCCGGAGACGAAGGTGAGCACCGACGAACAGTGCGTGCCGCAGACCCCGCTCGAGGGCTTCGACGTCACCGTGGAGCGAGTTTTCCACAATGACGGCCGGGAAGTGAAGCGGGAGCCGTTCCGCACCCACTACACCCCACGCGACGAAGTCACCTGCGAAGAGACGCCGGGCACACGTCAGCCCTGAAGGACGCGACCCCGTCGGCTTGCCCAGCGAGACATCATCCCGGCCTCGCTCGCCCGTACACCCCCGACCGACCCACGGATGCTACGCGACCACGCACCCGAGAGATTCCTCGCTCACGCCCACATGAGCCCTCATCCATAGGGCGTCCAGTGATCGCCGAACGAGGCCGGCCCCACGGCACCGGCCTGGGCACGGCTTCCGCCGACTGCGCGTCCGCTGGGAACGACGCGGCGACATCCACGAGGCGTTCCCCGGCCTCGCCGTCTGTCTGATCACCCACCGACACGTCCATGGGTCTACCCGGAGCCGAACCCGAGCTCCGGCGGCAGTAGGTGCCAGTTGATGTCGTTGTGGAGCACGTGCAGGATGCCCTGCAGGCACAGCCGGTCATCCATGGAGGTTGCCGGCGCGCACGCTTGGCTGGCAGATCGCCGGTTGGTGCGCCGAGTTCCCGAGAGCCGGGGATGGCGGGCGGGTCTGCCGCACGATCGGGTGACATGTGAACTGGCCTGCCCTGCGGGGCGGGTGTCGTTGTGCCGGAGCCTTGTCCCGAGAAGTCTCGCGGGGATGCCCTGCGGGTCGCGAGGAGCCGTGGTCAGAGCAGCTGGGGCCCCGGCTTCCGCCCGCCGCGCTCCGTTGGAAGGTCGGCGCGAGGAAGGGCGCCGAGCTTGGCCCGGAGCTCGTCGATGGACGGGTGGCCGATTTCGTCGGCGACATCCAGCGCACGGCTCCAGACCACCCGGGCCGCATCGAGGTCTCCGGCGGCGGCATGGGTGTCGCCGAGATGGCCGAGTATTTCGGTCTCGCCATACCGGTCGCCGAACTCTCGGTCGAGGTTGAGGGCCTGCTGGTAGCAGCGGACGGCGTCGGCGTATTCGACGAGGTGGTGGTGCGCGTAGCCAAGACTGTCCCACGCCCCTGCCTCTCCGTGCCGGTCACCGATCTCCTGGTTGAGGGCGACCGCCTGGGCACAGTAGTCGAGTGCCCGCCGGTAGTCGCTGAGCATGATGTGCATCCAGCCGGCGTTGTTCAGCGATCTGGCCTGGCCGGTCCGGTGACCCGTCTGTCGATAATGCGCCAACGCCTGCTCGTTGTGGTCGAGCGCCTCCCGGCTGAGTCCTTTCCGGTCGCACACCCAGCCCAGGCCGCGGTGGGTGTGGGCCTGGCTGACCCGATCGCCCAACCGGCCATAGAGCTCCAGGGCGCGGCTGAAGTGTGCGTGTCCGTCGTCGAGCAGGCCCATCTGGGTGTAGACGCTGCCGAGGCTGCGGTGTGACCCCGCCTGCCGGGACCGGTCTCCGAGCCGCCGCGCCGCGTCCAGTGCCGTGTGCTGGACGGCCGCCCAGTCGTGCCAGTGACCGCGGTAGTCGAAGAACGTCTCCAGGGCCCAGGCCAGCTGCCAGGCGTGTGTGTCGTAGCGGGTGCTGACGGCCAGATCGACCGCGCTGAGCAGTACGGAGTGCTCGGCCATGAACCAGGCCAGTGCCGCACCGTGGTCCGCCGGGTCCTGCGGTGTGACCCCGTGCCGGGCAGCGGTCAGATGGATGCGGTCCCGGTGAGGGTCCAGGCGCCCGGTCGCCGCGTGGGCTGAGTGGAGGTAGAAGTCCAGCAGCCTCAGCAGTGCCTCGCCGCTGCTTTCGGCCGGCTCTTCCCTTGCCCGTTCGGCTGCGTAGAGACGCACGAGGTCGTGCATGCGGTAGCGGCCCGCACCACTCTCCTGGATCAGGTGCGCGGCCTCGAGTCCGCGCAGCAGTGCGCGCGCCTGCGGCACGGGGAGGGAGATGAGGCAGGCGGTGGCGGGCAGGCTGATGTCGGGGCCGGGCGCGAGGCCGAGCAGCCGGAACGTCCGCGCGGCGTCCGGATCGAGCGCGCGGTACGAGGAGGCGAACACCGTTCGGAGATCGGCCGTGAGGTCGCCGGTGTACAAGGCGTCGAGCCGAGTCTGCTCCTCATGGAGTTCTGCGGCCAGCTCGGCGAGGCGGGCGTCGGGGCTCATGATGGCGCGGGCGGCCAGGATGCTGATGGCGAGGGGCAGGCCCGCACAGTGCTCCAACACAGCGGTGACGTCGTCGGGTTCGGCAGCCACGCGACCGGTTCCGAGATACTGGGCGAGGAGGTGGCGGGCCTCGGTGTCGGTGAGCGTGTCCAGGGTGAGGGGGCGAGCGCCGTGGGCGACGGCCAAGCCGGCGAGCCGACTGCGGCTGGTGACGACGACGGTGCACGTGGGGCTGCCGGGCAGCAGCGGAGCGACCTGAGCGGTGTCGCGCGCGTTGTCCAGGACGATCAGCAACCGCTTGCCGGCGGTCAGGCTACGGTATAACGCGGCTTGCGCGTCCGGATCCGCGGGGACGGTCGCCGGATCGGCGCCGAGAGCGTCCAGGAAGCCGCGCACCGCGGTCTGCGGCTGCACTGGTTCCCCAAGAGGGGTGAAACCGCGCAGGTTGACGTACAGCTGCCCGTCGGGAAAGCACTCCAGGTTCTCGTGGGCCCAGTGCAGGGCGAGCCAGGTCTTGCCGATACCTCCCACGCCACCGATCGCGAAGATCACCACGGACTGTGCCTGCCCGGCTGAGGGGCCGAGCAGGCTGTCCAGGAGGCCGAGTTCACGGGTCCGCCCGGTGAACAGCGCGGGCGGCGCGGGTAACTGGCGCGGTACGGGGATGGGCGATGGTGTGGACCGGGTCGCGGGGGCGGCGAGGGCCGGGGCGGCGGTGAGGACCTGCTGGTGGAGTTGCTGCAGAGCCGGTCCGGGGTCGGTGCCCAGTTCCTCCGCCAGTCGCCTCCGGACGGCCTGATAGAGGTTGAGCGCTTCGGCAGCCCGTCCGCTGCGGTACAGCGCGGTCATGAGCTGACCGGCGACCCGTTCGTCCAGCGGATGCTGCTGTGCCCGGGCGGACAGCTCGGGCAGGAGCCGGGCGTGCTCGCCGCGGCGCAGACGGACGTCGGCCAAGTCCAGTTCGGCCGCGAGACGCTCCTGGTGCGCGACGGCGCGCAGCGCGTTGAACCAGGGCGTGTCCGCAGCGGCGAAGGCCTCCCCCCGCCAAAGCCCGAGCGCCCGCTCCAGCAGGTCCACTGCCTGCTCGTCCCTGGGTGCGGCACCGGCTTGGGCGACGAGGCGGCGGAAGTGGTGAAGGTCCACCGCCGACGCGTCGACGGTGAGCAGGTAGCCGCCGGCCTGTCGGGCGATACACACGTCCCGGGAAGCGGGTGCCAGGGCGCGGCGCAATCGGGAGATGCAGCTGTAGAGCGTACCGAGGGCTCGTTGCGGCGGACGGTCCGCCCATACACGGTCGATCAACTGTTTCGTCGGCACCGGACAATTGGCGTCGACCAGCAGGGCGGCCAGAACATGTCGCTGGCGGGGGTGGCCGAGATCCTCGACGAGCAGACCGTCGATGCGTGCCTCGGTGGCGCCGAGTAAGCCGAACTTCACTGTCATCCACTGTCTCCCGTGGATCGCTCCGATGTCTTCCGTGACCGCTCCGAGCTTCAATGCCCAAACGCCGACTTGCGGTTGGAAGGTTCCCCGAAGGTCAGTGCAAGGTCTGTTTCGCACAGTGGTGCTGCGGTTGCCCCTCAGCGCCGGACGGGCGGCCCATCGCGGGCTTCGGTTGAGGAGGCACCGCGGACGCCGGTTCCGCACCGTCCCAGTCCGGTGCCGAAGGAATAAGGAGTCAGCGATGCAGGGGCAGTATCGCGACACGGCGGGACGCACGGGAGCTGTACCTGCCGAAACCGGGGACGCCCGACCGGGAGCGGTGCCGCGCGTCAGGGGTGCCCGACACCTGGGCCTTCGCCACCAAGACCGAGTCTGCCCGGAGCCTTCTCGCCCGGACTCTTACCTCACTCTCGCCCATCGCGGGGCTGACGGCGGACGTTCCCTACGGCCAGGCCTGGCACTTCCGCCGCATGCTCGAGGCGGAGTTGCGGGTCGCCGATTCCCACTGGGCGATCGAGTCCTGCTTCAAGAGCGCGAACGCTCTGCCACCCACGAGGCCGCCGCCCGTAGGGGAAGCACGAAGATGCTCCCTGGTGATCCGGGGGTCTGTGGACAGTCGGAACGTCTGCGAGCGGTGCGGAGCGAGCCCGAAGCCCTGCCGGGTCCGCGAGATCGCAGACTGCGACATGCCGTCGCCGCCGACGCCGACGGAAGCGCTTCGTCACGGGGCGCGGCCCTTGGCCGCGTGACTGCCCACCACATCCCCCACCGCACCCGTCCGGCCCGGGGCCGTCGGTCCCCGGCCGAGAAGCCGGAACCCACTTCGCAGGCCCGGGGGCAGCACATGCTCAGTACTCGTCCTCCGCCTCGCCCGTGACGGCCTCAAGCGGCCGCTGGGCCCCGTCATCACCGGTGGCGGCGCCGGGACCCGCTTCGGAAACGCCACACCACCGTGACTTCGACTCCCTTGCTCCCCTGCACGAGAAGTTGAGAGGTGTTCGCCATGGCCCTGCCCACACTGATCCGGTACCGGATACTCGGGCCCGTCCAGACACGATCCGCCGACGGAGCATGGCACGACTTGCCGCAGGACAAGTGGCGAACGCTGCTCGCAGTCCTGCTGGTCCGGGCGAATCGCGTCGTGTCGTACGAAGAGCTGTACCGGCAGTTGTGGCCGGAGGCGCCACCGGAGAGCCAGCGCAAGCTTGTCCAGCAGTACGTTCACCGGCTCCGCCGGATTCTGGGCGATCCCGGCGGCGAGACCCTGCGTACTCGGGCCGCCGGGTACGAGATGTGCGTGTCCGCCGATGAGTTGGACGCCGAGCAGTTCGAGGGGCACTGCTCGGCCGGCCGGCTGGCTCTCACGATGGGGACGCCCGCCGAGGCCATGGAGCACCTGGGGCAGGCGATGGCGCTGTGGCGGGGGGCCGCGATGTCCGACGTCGTGGATACCCGCGCGATCGCCGCCGAGCGCGTCAGGTTGGACGAGCGGCGGCTCGTCGCCACCGAGATGTGGTTACGCGCGGGGCTGGCCAGCGGTCAGCACGACGTCCTGATCCCCGAGCTCGAATCACTGGTCACCGTGCATCCGCTACGGGAGTATTTCCGGGAGTTACTGATGACCGCGCTCTACGAAACCGGTCGGCGGGCCGATGCGCTCAGCGTCTCCCGGAACCTGCGCCGTGTGCTGAGAGAAGAACTCGGCCTCGACCCCGGTGCGACCGTCCAGCGGTTGGAGCGGACCATTCTGCTCGGGGAGGACGTCAGCCTGCCTCTCTTACGCCCGTCAGCGCGCTCCTGCTCCTGAGTCCCACCGTCAGCGCGTCTCCAGCAGCAGCACGTTCGGGACCCGGTCCGGCATCGCCGCGCGGAGCAGGCCGTAGCCGATTCCGGACAGTCCCATCAGCAGGCCAGGTGTGCTGACGCGGTCCGGCACTCCGGGCCGGAGAACCCCTGACAGCACGTGCTCGGCCATCGCTCGCGCGCACCGGCGTCCCAGCACGGCGTCATCCCCCATGCCGTGCTCGGCGAACCCGCCGAGCGCCGAGTCGGCCATCAGCAAGGTCTCCACCAGGCCGAGGTCTCCGTGGCAGATCGAGTCGTTGCCGACGCCCGCGTACCGGCCGTCCACGATCAGGTCGGCACGGACGCGGTCGGTCGCGATGCGCAGATCCTCGCGTATCAGGTCCTGCCACGGTGACAGTACGGGCAGTCGCAACATCGCCGCACGCGCCAGGCCGATCCCGGTCGCACCGTGACACCAGGCGTTCATGAAGGCACCGGGACCACTGATCGCTCGTAGGTCGGGCCAGTTTCCACGCTCCGGCGAGAAGTGGTGTCGCTCGTAGCTCAGGGCCCGCCCGCACAGCTCGGCGAACCGGTCCTCGCCCGTGACCTCCGCCACCAGGGCCAGCGAGTACGCGATGCCGCTGGCACCGTGCGAAAACCCGAGCAACGCGGGCGCGTCCTCGAACCCGGGGCGCCACGCGCTTCCGCCGGGCACGTGGACCGCCCGGTCCGCGAGTGTCGCACCGGCTGCCTTGAGGGCGTCATAGGTCCGGTCGTCGGGGTGGGCGCGATGCAGGGCGTGGATCGCCAGTGCCGCCCCGGCGGTGCCGCTGATCACGTCGAACACCCTGTCCTCGGCGAACCTCGCGTGGCAGAGCGAGGCGGCCTCCCGGGCCGACTCGACCATCGCGGGTTCCCCGATCACCGTGGCCAACCGGGTCAACGCGTAAACCAGACCGCCGAGTTCGCCATACCCGCCGATCGACAGCCCGGCGACCGAGGGTGCGCCGACACGGAGGTGACGGGTCACCTCGACGAGTTGTTCGGCGAGCTGCTCGGCAGGACGCCGGAACCGCACCTCACCGGTGACCGCCGCGAGCTGCGCCAGGAACAGGGCGATCCCGGGAACTCCGCTGTAGAGATCGAGTCCTGCGTGTCCGACCTTCCAGAAACGATCTCCGACGAAGTTCACCGAGAGCCAGGACGGTGCCTCGCCATCGGAGGACAGGGCGGCTTCGAGCAGCAGGTCGGCAACCGAACACGCGGCGGGGATCGCGAGGCCCGGGTCGATCTCCTTGTCGGGAAGCGGCCTTGCTTCATCCCTGTCGGACTCGCGCGTGGTGACCCTGCCCGTGCCGACCGTGAGCCCGGACATCGACGCACGGATGCACCAGACTTGGCGTCGCAGGTCTGCCGAGGACATCGCGGCGATCCGCGACCGTACCGCCTTGAGCCCGGCGGTCTCCAGAAAATCGCGCGCCACGACGCCGTACCCGTCGTAGAGGTTGGTGGAGGCGGGGGTGGTGTGGAAGGACGGGATGTCCTGATCGGCCAACTGACGTTGCTCGGTGGCGAGCAGTACGTCCCGGTCCGGCACGTCGGTGAACCCGGTGGAAAGCATCTCGAAGAAGATCTCGCGGTCAAGGGAGTCGCGCAGCAGGTCCGGATGCCACGATTCCATCTGGAGACGGGCGTACGTCAGGGTGGGACGCGGAATGAACCGCACCTCCACGTCGCCGAACCCGGCGACAGGGCCCTCGGCGCCGAGGAGGTCGGCACGGTTCGCCTCGATGATCCGGTAGCAGTCGGTGAACCCCGCGGTGAGAGAGTCGAGGTGAGCGAGCGGGTCGACAGGCCGGCCGGCCAGCCGTACGCGGTTCTGCGTCTCCTTCATCTCGCGTCGGTCGCGCACCACCCGCACCTCGTCGGTGCCGCTTGCGACGAACGTGGGCATGCGGCCGGGCGAGAGCTGGCCTCCGCTGCCGGCGAGGCCGCTTATCTCCGCGTCATAGATGCCCTTCTCGTCAATGGTGATCATCCGTTCGGGCAACAGGCCGATGCGCAGAACCGATTCCCGTACGACGCGCGGCGCTTCGCCCAGCATGAGCGGTGCGCGGTCATCGACCACGTCGTCCGTGAGCCGAGGCGGTACCTGGAAGATGGCCTCCAGGTCGACGAGGACGGGGTGCTCCCCGGCCGCTATGACGTTCTCCAGGTGCATGTCCGAACCGCAGAGGGCGTGGAAGAGCGCAAGGTAGGCGCCCTGCCGCCAGAAGAACCGCTCGACTTCGTCCTCGTCGCCGCACGACGAGGTGGCGACGTACTCCACCCAGCCGTACTCGTCCCGGTCCAGTACGCGCAGCGGCTGGAGCCGGTGGTGCAGGCCATGGGCGTTGAACCAGTCGAGCAGTCGATTGAAGTGGACCTCCACGCGAAGGCTGCGTGGCTTGTAGACGAGCTTCTTGCCGTCCGTGAACGTGAGGATGGCGACGGACCGGCCGCCGCGATGGGTGTCCCCGGCTCCGAAGCCGACCTCGCCCAGATCGGCCGGCCCATGCCAACACCCGCCGAAGGTCTCCCGGATTT
The DNA here is from genome assembly GCF_049975785.1 of Streptomyces sp. WG7. Classification (NCBI taxonomy): domain Bacteria; kingdom Bacillati; phylum Actinomycetota; class Actinomycetes; order Kitasatosporales; family Streptomycetaceae; genus Streptomyces; species Streptomyces sp. WG7. The sequence continues at coordinate 49,312 of NZ_JBNGGE010000022.1, read as the reverse complement.
CGGGCAGATCATTCAGAAGACGCTCGACGAACTCGGCCCGGACGTTCACTGTGGTACGCAGGCAGAGGACCAGTTCCCGGGCAAGCACCGGGTACTCGGCGAGAATCCTGAGTGCTGTCGCCGGTTCGCGGATCTGCTCGACGAACGACGCCATCCGCTCGCCGGGTGTCGTCCCGGTCAGGCGGCCCTCCAGACGGGCAAGGTTCACTTCCAGGACCATGACGGAGACGATCATCTGGAGGAGTCGATCGAGGGGGAACCGCAGCAGGGGGTGGGCGGACGGCAGGCGGCCCTTGTGTCCATGGCGTCCGGACAACTCCTCGATGCGGTTGCCGAGTTCGTCCTGGGCCCACGCGAGCAACGGCGCGATGAGGTTCAGGAACCCCATGTTGCCCAGTTCGGCGTGGGGTTCGTGGTCGCCGACGTCGCCCTGTGGTTCGTCGCCGTGCGTGTGGTCGGCCGACGGGGCACCGATGCCGAGGTCCTCGAGCCGTACGCCCGGGAACCGCTGCCACGCGTCGGAGATCGTGGCCAGCCAGGCCGGCCGATCGGGAACCCGGGAGGCCAGCGACTCGGGCGGCTCGCCCAGCAGCTCCACGATCTGCTCCTCGGTCAGCCCGAGGCGTTCCCAGCGGTCGAGCTGGATGTCTGTACCACGCACGATATGGCCGCCGCGCCATGCCTCCCGTCGCTGCCGGCCGTAGTCCCGCTGCTCCTCGGTGAGGGAGGGTATGCCTCCAGTCCGTTGCGAGCGGGGCAGACCACGCCACCAGGTCGGTGTGTTGAGGGTCGTGTCGAGGGTCGTATCGATCATGTTCTCCGCCTTCAGTGGCTGCACGGGTCCGGGTCGGGCGCGGGGCGGGGTGGACGCCGCCCAGGCGACGCCCACCCCGGTTGTCCGACTGGCTGGTCAGCTGGTCAGCAGCCCCAGCAGGTGACACAGGTCCAGTGGCAGGTGAAGCAGGTGTGGAAGGTCCAGGGCCGGTGGTCCCCGCCGAGGATGTCGGCGAGGTCGGTGTCGTCGCCGATGGCGCCGATCGTGCCGACCGGGTGGGCCGGCAACGCCGCGAGGTCGGCGTCGTCGAGGGTGGCCCGGAAAACCGGGTCCTTCCAAGCCCTTGCGACAGTGCTCATGATTGTTCTCCGATCAGTGCTCGATGAGGAACGATCGCGCGGCGAGAGGCCGCGATGACGAACCGGCAGTGGGAGCCGAACTCATGACCAGGCAGGCGAATCGGGCCCGCCGACTGCCGACGGGACCACATTCGGCGGTCGCCACCCGGCCGGTCAACAGCGGAAGAAGCTCTGCTACCCGCAGCGAACCGACGCCGAACCAAGCGGAAACCACCAGGTCAACGCCGACCAACCACCGGAAGGCACGCTGAGCGTGTGGGAACCCGTCCCGCCATGCGACAGGACTCGCACTGTCGGCCACAGACCCTGTGGTCAGTCGTGCAGCCAACGAGGAGGCAGAGTGCCGCGCGTCCCAGTGATCGTGCAGATGAGCAACACCGAGTGCGGGCCGAGTTGTCTCGCCATGGTGCTCGGCGGCCTCGGCCGCGCGACAAAGGTGGGGGAGCTGCGTGCGCACTTCGCGGTGGGACGCGACGGTACGAGCGCCCTCCGCATCATCGAGGTGGCCCGGAACTACGGGCTGACCGGGCGGGGACTGCGCGTGAACGCAGCAGGGCTTGCCGAGATCCGCCTGCCCGCCATCGCCCACTGGGGCCAAAACCATTTCACCGTGCTGGAGAAGGTCGGGTCGCGCCGGATCCGGATGGTGGATCCAGGACGTGGCCGGCGGTCGCTGACCCACGAGGAGTTCTTCGCGGAGTTCTCAGGCAGTGTCCTCGAATTCGCCCCGGGCGACACGATGCAGCGTCGGCGCCGTCGGATTCGCGATCACCTGGCGCTGCGGTTCCTGCGCGACCTGGTGAGACTCGCCCCGTACTTCATGCTGCTCGCGGTCGTGCTCTCGGGCCTGGTGCAGGTACTCGGTCTCACCTCGGCCTGGGCGACCAAGTACGGCGTGGACACCCTGGTCGGACAGGGAGCGGACACACTGCCACTGTTCGCGATGGGCATCGGTGCGTACGTCGTGACCCAGACGCTTGCCTCCCTGTCCCGGGGGATGGCACTGCTGGTACTGCAACGACGTCTTGACGGCAGCCTGGGCGAGCGCTTCATGACCCATCTGCTGGGGTTGCCGTACACCTACTTCCAGACCCGCGGTGTGGGCGATCTGATGAGTCGACTGAGTAGCAACATGGCCGTGCGCGACATGCTGACCTCGCGGCTCGCCTCCTTGCTGCTGGACAGCCTCTTCGTCGTCGTCTACTCGGTGCTGCTGGTGGCGATGAGCCCTGCGCACGCGGCCGTGGTCGCGGTGGTGGCCGGCGCCCAGGTCGGCATCGTGCTGCTCACCGTCCGGCCGGTGCACGAGCGTGCCCAGCGTGAGCTGGCCGCCGATGCCAAGGCGCAGACCAGCGCGGTCGACGCGCTGGCCGGTGCGGAGTTCCTGAAGAGTTCCGGACTGTCCCACCGGGCGTTGCGGCGCTGGGTGGAACAGTTCACCGAATCGGTGCGGGCGGGGTTCCAGCGGCGGCAACTGGACCTCGTCAACGAGTCGGCGATGGGTGTGTTCCAGGTCGCCGCGCCGCTCGTACTGCTGATCCTCGGGATCGTCCAGGTGAACGCGGGGCGGATGTCCCTGGGCACCATGCTCGGCCTCAACGTCTTCGCGGCTCTGTTGCTCGCACCCGTCGGCCAGGTCATGGGGGCGCTGCGCTACCTGCAGACGATCGGCTCGCACCTGGAACGCATCTACGACGTCCTGGACGAAGAACCCGAACCGACCCGTTCGCAGGAGCGGGGGCCGGTAGCACTGTGTGGCGGGATCGAGTTGCGCGGGGTCGGCTTCCGGTACGACCCCGGCGCGCCCCATGTGCTCGAGAACATCGACTTCCGCGTGACACCCGGCTCGAAACTGGCCATCGTCGGCTCCACCGGTTCCGGCAAGACGACACTGTCGCGGCTTCTCACCGGGCTGCTGCGACCGACCGCGGGAACGGTCCTGGTGGACGGCCGTCCGCTGGACGACTACGACCCCGAGGCGCTGCGCCGACGCTTTGGCGTGGTCACCCAGTTTCCGTACACCTTCGGCGGGTCGATCCGGGAGAACCTGACGCTCGGCCGCCCCGACGCCAGTGACGCCGAGTTGTGCGAGGCGCTGGGCAAGGCGCGCTTTCTGGAAGATCTGGATCGCATGCCGATGGGTCTCGACACCGGCGTGGGTGAGGGCGGCGGTGCGCTCTCCGGTGGCCAGCGTCAGCGCCTGGCGATCGCGCGGGCCCTTCTCGCCGACCCCGATGTGCTGTTGCTGGACGAAGCGACCAGCCACCTGGACACCCTGACGGAGGCGGCGATCGCCGCAGAGCTGTCCGCCATCGGCTGCACGCGCGTTGTGATTGCGCACCGGATCAGTACGGTGAGCGACGCCGACCAGATTCTGGTTCTCGACCACGGCACGATCACCGAGCGCGGCGATCACCAGGAGCTGATGGCGTTGGGCGGACGATACGCCGCGTTGGTGCACCAGCAATCAGCACGGCTCACAGGGCGCGCCGCACGACTCGAGACGGATGGCTCATGACGTGGGCTTTCAGCCAGCACCGAACCAACACGGGAGTCGGCACCGCGCCGCCGGATCACCCCGAACCACGCTTCCCGAGCAGCGGTCGTCTCGGCCGCCTCTGAGCCCCTGAACCACCCTTCCCTGAGCCAGCATGGTGGCCGCGCACGCCGTCGACGCCCAGCTCGGCTACTACACGTCGGTCGCCGGCCTCGGCGCCTCCCCCGACGACGTCACGATCGACGGTGCCGTACGCGTCGAGGGCCGCGGTGACGCCCTCACCAACTTCTGGCGGTCGGCCGAGAACCTCTCGATCACCCCGTCCGGAGGCACCAACCGGTGGGCCGTGTCCCAGGCGTCGCCGCTGCGCCGGGTGCACGTCCGGGGCGATCTGGAGCTGCACACGGCCGACTACGACTACGCCAGCGGCGGTTACATCGCCGACACGAAGGTCGACGGCACCGTCGACGCGACGACCCAGCAGCAGTACTACACGCGGGACAGCACCATCGGGGCGTGGACCGGGTCCGTGTGGAACGAGGTCTTCTCCGGGGTGGACGGGGCGCACCCGCAGTCGTTCCCGCACCCCCAGATGACCACGCTGGCCACCACTCCCGTCAGCCGGGAGAAGCCCTTCCTCACCATCGACGACAGCGGCGACTACTCCGTCTTCGTGCCGTCGGGCCGCTCCTCGTCCTCCGGGACCACCTGGTCGGGCGGACGCACCGCCGGCATCTCCGTTCCACTGGACAAGTTCTGCATCGCCAAGCCCGGTGACAGTGCCGCGGTCATCAACACCCAGCTCGCGGCGGACAAGAACCTGCTGCTCACGCCCGGCGTGTACCGGCTGTCCCGGCCGCTGAACGTGGCACGGGCGAACACCGTGGTCCTGGGGCTCGGCTTCCCCACCCTCGTACCGAGGGCCGGCACCGCGGCGCTGCGGGTGGGCGACGTGGACGGCGTGCGCGAGGCCGGCCTGCTGGTCGACGCGGGCAGCGCGAACAGCGCCGACCTGATCCGCATCGGTGCCGGGGGCAAGACCTCCGTACGGCACACCGCGAACCCGACATCGGTGCACGACGTGTTCTTCCGCATCGGAGGCACGACGGCGGGACGGTCCGCCAACAGCCTGCTGGTCAACAGCAACGACGTGCTCCTCGACCACGTCTGGGCCTGGCGCGCCGACCACGGCGCGGGGGCCGGATGGACGACGAACCCCGCGGCGACCGGGTCACGGCGCTCGGCCTCTTCGTCGAGCACTACCAGAAGCACCAGGTGGTGTGGAACGGCCAGAACGGCCTCACCGTCTTCTACCAGAGCGAGATGCCCTACGACCCGCCTTCACAGGCCGGCTGGATGAGCTCACCGACTGTCGAGGGCTACGCCTCGTACAAGGTGGGCGCATCCGTCACCAGTCACCAGGCATGGGGGCTCGGCGTCTACTCGTACTTCAATCAGGGACAGGACGTGCACTCCGAACGGGCCGTCGAGGTCCCGGACCGCACCGGCGTCGAACTGCACGACCTGGTCAGCGTCTTCCTCGCGGGCAAGGGCGGCATCGACCACGTCGTCAACGACACCGGAGCCGCGGTGACGGCCGGCGGGGACACCGCCTACGTCGTCGACTACGCGGGAGGAACACCGACCGTCACCACTTCCAAGAAGGGTGTCTCCGCGATCACGTCGACCGGTGACGCCGCGAAGCTCGGCGCGCTCGGCAGCTCCTGGTACTACAACTGGTCGACCAGCGGGGCGAAGGCGGGCGGCACCGAGTACGTGCCCATGGCCTGGAACGACGCCGCCCTCACCGACGACACGGTGCGGACACTGAGGACCGGCGCCGACAACGGCGACTATTCCGCCCTGCTCGGCTTCAACGAACCCGACCTGGCCGACCGGGCGAACATGACGGTCGAGCAGGCGCTGGACGCGTGGCCCGAGCTGCGGTCGACCGGCCTGAGGCTGGGCAGCCCCGCACCCGCGAACTACTGGAGCGGATGGCTGGACGACTTCATGGAGGGTGCCGCGGAGCGCGGCCTCCGCGTCGACTTCATCGCCCTGCACCTGTATCCGGACTGGACCAACCCCGGCGCCCTGGAGGAGGTCCGCGGCATCCTCGCCGACGCCTGGAACAAGTGGCACAAGCCGATCTGGCTGACGGAGATAGGCACGGTCGACACCTCGGCCTGGAAGCCCATGTACGACACGCCCACTCACGCGAAGGCGGACGGCCTCATCCAGAAACTGGTCCCGCTGCTGGAGAGCCTGCCCTATGTCGAGCGCTACGCGTGGTTCGCGGACGACTGCGCCAAGACCACCACATGCCAGTACTCCACGCTCTACGGCTCCGACGGCAGACTCACGAGCCACGGCGCCACCTACGCGGCTGCCGGACCGGTCGGTCCCACCAGCCGATTCCGGCTGGTCAACAAGGCACAGCCGACGCTCGCCGTTCACACGACGGGAGAGTCGTACGACGGCGGCGACGGCTTCAACGCAGCCGTCACACCCGCCTCGTGGGGCTGGGACCAGCAGCGCTGGAACCTCACGGAGACCGGTGACGGCCACTACACCGTGACGAACGTCGGCAACCCGAGGCTGAGGCTGCCCATGACGTCCGACGCCTAACCTTCGGGCAGCGGGAACCACCGGATCAAAGTCGCCTCCGCCGACGGCACCGACGCCCAGTTGTGGGCGGTGGAGAAGACGGACGACGGCTACTACCGGCTGCTCAACAAGGCCCACGGGAGCGCCCTGCAGTCGACGTTCGACGTCTACAACGGATCCGCCGACGCCCGGCAGGCCGCCGGCACTTCCGCCTCGTTCGTCAACGACCAGCAGTCGTGGGCACTGGTGCCCGGGTGATCAGGTGAGCCCGGAGCGTCGAAACACAGCCGCGCGCCGTTCACCGGTTCCGGCGAGCCGACGTCCGGCCCGGCCGCCCGGGCAGCCGGCGCGTGCTCCGCCGCCCCGACGAGTACTCGACGGGGCTGACTCCGCAAAGGGCAGCCGACCGAACGCATAGGGGGCACCCCCCGAGGGAGAGGAACAGCTCGAGCCGGGCGCGCAGCTTCTCCACCAGCCGGCGACCGTCTCCGACGGGTGCAACGTGCGTTCTGTGTGGGCCGGAGGTCACCGGTGAGACCGGTGGCGCCGCCTACCAGGGCCAGTGGCCGGTGTCCGGCCCACTGCCGTCCGCCTGACAACGGTGTTTCGGTCAGCGGACCGCACGCTGGCGGTCCGGGTGTCTCGAAGGCACAGTGCGAAGCATGACCGACCAAGCAACGATCGACGCGCTCGTGCGGCGCGTCGAAGTCCTTGAAGCGGAGGCGGACATCCGCCGCCTTCAGGCCCGTTACATGTTCCTCTGCGATACTCCTTGCCCCGAGTTCGGCGTGGAGAACGACAAGCAGCGCATCGAGCTCATCCTGGACCTCTACTCCGAGGACGCCATCTGGGAGGGTGTCGGGGAGTACTACGACAATCAGTTCGGTCGGTGTGTGGGCAAGGACCAGCTTCGCGCCCACTTCAGCAACTTCTGGCCGGAGCGGCAGGATCCGAAGCTGATGATGAACGCGCACTGGCTGACATCGGAGCAGATCCACGTGCACGGTGACGAGGCCGACGGTCAATGGATCCACTTCCAGCCTTGGCTCTTCTCCAACGGTAAGGCCCTCGTCCGGGCCAGCCGACTGAACAATGCCTTCCGCAGAACCGACGGCGAGTGGAAGATCACTCGCACGCGCACGGAGAACGTGGCGATCGTCGACCTGCCCGACTTCTTCGCCAGCAGCTACCCTTCGAAGTCAGTGCTCCTCAAGGCTCCGGGCACCAATCACACCAACGAGCACGCTCGGGACGCCGGCCGACCGAGAACCTCCTGATACCGAGGGTGCCGGGAGCTTCCCGCTGTCACACGTGGCAGCCGAATCCGCTGGGCAACTGGGTCAGCAGTTCTTCCTCGCGGGCCGGGTCCGCAGACCGATCATCGCGGTCGGGGTAGTGCCGGACCTGGTCCCGCCACAGTGCGAGACCGCGGAGCGGAATACACGGTTCATGATCCGCTCGTGTGCGTCCCGCGCGGAGAAGGCGACCACGGCCCGGGGCCTCCGCACGTCTCGCACCTCCAGCGGCATGATCTCCCGGCACAGCCGGCACAGGGCGGTCAGGCCGCCCACGTCGCCGATGGGCTCCCGGGCGTGGTGGAAGGCTGTGCGGAGCAGCTCGCCCTTGTTGTGGAAGCAACGTGCCGGCGACCGGGCGAGAGGGCCGTATCGGTCGGTCAGGGCGGTTCCAGCGATCTTGGGTCTGTGTCCGTAGAACATCGGTCGCGTGTGACGGCGCACCCCGCAGTCGTCGCCGGGTGCCCGAAGGGGCACCCACCGTGGCAGCCGGCTCGTTGAGGTGCAGACGCACAGCGGGCGCGCCCGGCCGTAGGCCACAGGTGCATGACTGACCGCCGTTGCGTGCACGCCGGCGGCCGGGTCCGTGTCGCGGGAGCCGTGTGCATGCTGTGGCGACTGTCCATGCACTCGACGGCGGACCGGACGGCCACGACCGCGTCAGGGTCTGACTCAGTCCCGTCCCGACTGTGTCGATACGGGCATCGGACAACGAGGAGACCTTGATGGACCATCGTCACGAGCACCTGTACATCGGCGGGGCCTGGGTGCGGCCGGCCACCGACCGCCTCATCACGCCGGTCAACCCCAGCACCGAGGAGCCCCTGGGTTCTGTACCGGAGGCGGTGGAGGCCGACGTGGACGCCGCGGTGCGCGCGGCCCGCGAGGCGTTCGACGCGCCCGGCGGATGGGCGGCCTGGGAACCCGGGCGGCGGGCCGATGTGATGGAGCGGTTCGCGGCAGAGTTGGATGCCCGGGCGGAGTCCATCGCCTCGGCCGTGAGCAGCCAGAACGGCATGCCGATCGGCACCGCCCGGCAGCTGGAGGCGGGGTACCCCAGCGCGGTCCTGCGCTACTACGCCTCTCTGACCCGCACCATGGAGTTCACCGAGACGCGCCCCGGGCTGCTCGGCGGTCAGGTGGAAGTACGCCGCGTCCCCGTGGGAGTGGTCGCCGCCATCGTCCCCTGGAACTATCCGCAGGTGCTGTCGACGTTCAAGATCGCCCCCGCCATGGCCGCCGGCTGCACGGTTGTGCTGAAGCCGTCCCCCGAGGCGGTGCTCGATTCCTTCGTCGTGGCCGAAGCGGCCGAGGCGGCGGGCGTGCCGGCCGGTGTGCTCAACATCGTGCCGGGCGGCCGGGATGCGGGTGCCCACCTGGTGTCCCACCCCGGTGTCGACAAGGTGGCGTTCACCGGTTCGACGCCGGCCGGCCGGGCCATCGGCGAGGTGTGCGGGCGGCTGCTCAGGCCGGTGACCCTGGAACTGGGCGGCAAGTCCGCCGGCATCGTGCTCGACGACGCCGTGCTGGACCCCACCGTCATAGGCGAGGATCTGGTGCGGGCCACCTTCACCAACAACGGGCAGACCTGCTTCCTCAGTACGCGCATCCTGGCGCCCCGTAGCCGGTACACGGAGGTGGTGGACCTCGTCACTGGCCTCGCCCGGTCCCTGCCGGTCGGTGACGCCCTGGACGAGCGGACGCTGATCGGCCCTCTCGTCACGTCGGGGCAGCGTGACCGGGTGGAGGGATACATTGCGAAGGGGCGTGCCGAGGGTGCGCGGCTGACGACGGGCGGCGGCCGGCCCGCCGGGCTGGACCGGGGTTGGTTCGTGGAGCCCACGGTCTTCGCCGACGTGGACAACGCCTCGGTGCTCGCGCAGGAGGAGGTCTTCGGACCGGTGCTGTGCGTGCTGCCGTACGACGACGTCGACGATGCCGTCAGGATCGCCAACGACTCGGACTACGGCCTGGGCGGGACGGTGTGGACGGCGGACCCGGAACGCGGTGCGGCGGTCGCCCGGCGGGTGCGCACCGGCACCATCGGGGTCAACCGCTATCTGCCCGACCCGGTGGGGCCCTTCGGCGGCATGAAGGCCAGCGGGCTTGGGCGGGAGTTGGGTCCCGACGGTCTGCACGGGTATCTGCAGGCACAGTCCCTGTATCTGTGAGCATCCACAACGGGCGAAGGGGCCCCGGCCGTCGAACGGCCGGGGCCCCTTCTTCGAGGGTTGGGGTCGCACACACCCCGCAGGGACCGCACACATCTCCCTGCCCCCTGGGGGGGGTCAGCGCATGAAGAGACCCCCGTTGGCGTCCCAGCACGCGCCGGTGACGGCGTCGGCGTGCTCGGCCGCCAGCAGGACGACCATGTCCGCGATGAACTCGGGCCGGCCGAGCCGACCGACCGGGATCATCGCCTCGGTCTGGGCCAGCTTCTGCGGATCGACGGTCCGCCGCACCACCGGCAGGTCCTGCGGCCCCGGGGAGACGGCGTTCACCGTCACGCCGCGCGGGCCGAGATCGCGGGCGAAGACCTTGGTCAGGGTGGCCACACCGCCCTTGGCCGCCGCGTAGTGCGCGCCCGTCGCCGTGCCGCCGTTCTGTCCGGCCAGCGAGGCGATGTTGACGATGCGTCCGTCGCCGCGCTCCGCGAAGTACGCGCCGAAGACCTGGCAGCCGTAGAACGTGCCGTTGAGGTTGGTGTCGACCACCGCAGTGAAGCTCTCCGGGGTGATGCCCATCAGCGACTCGATCTTCGAGTGGCCCGCGTTGTTCACCAGGACGTGGACGGCACCCCACCGCGTCACCAGATCGTCGAGCGCGCGGCTGAAGGCGTCCTTGTCCCGCACGTCCAGAACCAGGCCGACGGCACTCTCGCCCGTCGGGTCGAGTTCGGCGGCGGCCTTGGCGGCGGCGTCGGCGTCCAGGTCGGTCAGGGCGACGCGGTAGTCCTGGGCATGCAGCCGGGCGGCGATGCAGCCGCCGAGGCCGCCGGCCGCGCCGGTCACCAGGGCGACCCGACGGGCACCCTCGGGGGTGTGCGGGCTCACCGGGTCACGTCCGGCAGCGGACGGCCGACGCGGGCCTCGATCTTCATGTACCGCCACAGGCCGTACTCACCGACCTGGACGGTACGGAACAGGTTGCAGACCGCTGCGACCGTCGCCTGGTCGGCGACGTCCGCAAGCACGTAACAGGTCCAGGGCCAGCCGTCCGACGGGCCGACCATGTGCTGGTCGTCGTCGATGGTGCCGAGGACGTCGACGCCGGGCAGCTCGTGCAGCTGCTTGAGCATGTCCACGGTGCCGGCCCAGACGTCCTTGTGCTGCCCCGTCGGCAGGTCGAAGAAGTTCTGGTTGACACCGATGCAGAACAGGACGCGCAGCGGGGTGTCGGAGGAGGTCACGGGTGGTGCCTTTCGTCGGGGTGGGTGCGGACGGGGTCAGAGGTAGCCGGGGAACGGCTGGGTGCCCATCAGGACGGCACCGGCGCCGTCGTACATACCTTCCTGGAGGAAGGCGTGCTGCGGCACAACGGAGGCGTCCCGCAGATAGCGCTGCATGGGGCTGCCATCGTTGATGGCCCGGATGCCGGCCAGCTGGTAGGCGGACCGCACCACCTCGAAGGAGGTCTTCGCGAGGTGCGCGGAGGCCAGCCGCAGCAGACTGGCCTGCTGCGCGGTGGCCGCGTCACCGCGTTCCACGGTCTCCCACACCTCTTCGGTGATGTCGTAGAAGAAGGCGCGCACCGATCGCAGCTCGGCCTCGGCTCGGCCCACGCTGATGCGGTAGGAGGCGCGGTCGGCGGCGACGGGCCCGCCGGTGTAACTGGCCCGTCCGCCTTCGGCGATGACCTGGTCCAGGGCCGCGCGGGCCACTCCGGCGCCGACGACGGCCAGGACCTGGGCGGCGTAGGGAACGGCGGGGTATCGGTAGAGCGGTTCGTCGACGGTGGGTTCCCCGCCGCGGACGAAGGTCCACTCCTCCGGTACGACCTGGCCGTCGACGACCAGGTCATGGCTGCCGGTGCCGCGCATGCCGATGACGTCCCAGTTGTCGACGATGTCGACCTGACCCGGGCGGAGCAGGGCCGTCCTTGGAGGGCCGCTCCGGTCCCCTTCCACCTTGACGCCGACACCGAGAAGGTCGGCGCCCTTGGAACCACTGGCGAACTTCCAGCGACCGGCGATCCTGAGTCCGCCGTCGACACGCTCCGCGGGCTGGACGGGGAACAGGCCGCCCGCGAAGGCGATGTCGGGACCGTCCGCGTACAACTCGGCCTGGGTGTCCAGCGGAAGCGCCGCGAGGTAGACGAGGGAGGACCCGAAGCTGGCGACCCAGCCCGCCGAGCCGTCGACCACGGAGATCCGCTCGATCAGCCGCAGGAACCGGGCCGGCGGCAGCGGCTCGCCCCCGAAACGCCGAGGCGCGCCGGCCCGGTAGATACCGGCCTTCTTGAACTCGGCGATGACGTCCCGGGGTACGTGCCGCTTCTCTTCGAATTCCTGCCGCCGTTTCGCGACCAGGTCGAGGACGTGCTCGAAATACTGCGTCCGCGTGTGCTCTTCGACTGTGCCGGACGGCGAAGATGTATCCAGCGTTTGCGTCATGAAATGATCCTCTGGCAACGGCCGGGAGATGTCCGATATCGCTTCGTCATCGAAACTATTCCGGTGCGCTGCTCATCGGCAATTGGGGATCCGACGGCACGTGTAGGGGTTTTCCCTTACGGCGCAGCGGCAGCCGGAAACGGAAGACGGTGCCGCGCGGTTCGTTGGCGCCCGCCTCGATCTCGCCGCCGTGCCGGGTGATGATGCGGTGGCTGAGGGCGAGGCCGATACCGTGGCCGTCGCCCTTGGAGCTGAACGCGCCGTCGAAGATCCGCCCGGCCCGCTGGGCGGGGAGCCCCTGGCCGGTGTCCCGTACCTCGACCTCGGCGTGTCCGCCGCGCCGGTGGGTCGCCACCACCACGGTCCGCTGCCCTTCGGGTGAGCGGGCCATCTCCTCGATGGCGTTGAAGGCAAGGTTCATCACGACCTGGCCGATGAGCACCTTCTCGCACCGCACGGGAAGTTCCTCGGCGGAGTGCTCCCAGCGCACGGTCACCGACTGCTGGCGGGCGCGGACGTCCACGAAGTAGGCGCAGTCGGTGACGATGTCGTCGAGGTCGGCCCACTGTTTGGACTCCTCCAGGCGTACGACGTACTCGCGCAGGCTGCGCAGGATCAGCGCGGCCCGGTCCAGTTGCCGGGTGGCGTTCTCCAGCCCCCAGCGCAGGTGCTCGGGGTCCGGGTCGTCGGCGAGGCGGCCGCCGACGCCGGCCACGAAGTTGTGCGCGGCGGAGATCGGCTGGCTGACCTCGTGCGCGATGGCCATGGCCATGTCGCCCATGGCGTTGTAGCGGGCCAGGTGGTTGAGGTACTGGGCGTCGCGGCGGTGTTCCTCCTCGGTGCGCACCAGGGTGGTGATGTCGTGGAAGAGCAGCAGTGTGCCGCACAGGTCGTTCTCGACGTGGATGTACTGGCAGCGGGCGGCGAACCAGCGGTCCGGGCCGCCGTCGCCGTCCGGCACGGCCAGTCGGTAACGGGTGTCGGTGACCCGGCCGCCGCGGGCGGTCGAGGTCAGCGCGTCACGCAGCAGACGGGTGGAGTCCGGGGCCAGGAAGTCGGTGAAGTCGGTGCCGACGAGTGCGTCGAGTCCGCGACCGAGGAGGGTTCCGGCGGCGGCTCCGGCGTACAGGACCCGGCCGTCGCCGTCGAGGACGACGATGCCGGCGTCGAGGCTGCGCAGGAACGCCTGGAGCCGTCCCTCGGTACGGAACAGGTCCCTGCGGGTGGCCTTCTCCTCGGCGATGTCCCGGAACTGCACCATGACGACCGGGCCCCGGGCGAGGTCCACGTGGACGGCTCTGGCCTCGCTGAGGATGTCCGTTCCGTCCTTGGCGCGGTAGCACCACTCGATGGTGCTGCTGCCCTCGTCGACGGCGCGTTGCAGCCAGGCGCGGCCTTTCGCGCGGGCATAGGGCCGGGCGTGGGAACTCATGTGGGGAGCCTTCAGCGGGCGCAGTTCCTCGAGCGTGAAGCCGAGCGCGGCGCAAGCGGCCGGGTTCGCCCACAGGATGTCCTTGGTACGCGCGTCGTGCACCAGGACGCAGTGTTCCAGCGCCGCGAACAGCGCGACCAGGTCCGAGTCGGTGAAGCCGGACGGCGTGCGGGCAGGTGCGAACACCCGGCATCACACCCGGGACTGGTCGAGGCCGCAGCGCATCATGTCGCCGATGAGCGCGCCCAGGGTGTCGGCGCCGGTCTTCTCCCGGATGCGCGCCCGGTGGGCGTCGACCGTCTTCAGGCTGATCCCCAGCCGCTTGGCGATGGTCCTGCTGGGCACGCCGCCGATCACATGGCGCAGGGTGTCGCGCTCGCGGGGGCTGAGCGCGGCGAGCCGGTCCTCGACCGCCCGGCGGGCCGCGCGCCGCGCGTACCGTTCACCGGCTGTGTGCAGGCCGGCCTGCACCACGTCGAGCATGCGCTGCGGGTCGTAGGGTTTCTCCAGGAAGTCGACGGCCCCCTGCTGCAACGCCCGCACCGACATGGGTATGTCGCCGTGGGCCGAGACGAAGACCACGGGCAGCACCGCGTCCTCGGCGTTGAGCAGTTCCTGCACGCGGAAGCCGCCGGTACCCGGCATGCGGACGTCCAGGACCAGGCAGGCGGGGCGGTCCGGGTCGTAGGCCGCGAGGAAGGCATCGGCGTCCGTGAAGCACTGGGTGCGGATGTGCACCGACTCCAGGAGCCAGGCCAGGGACAGGCACAGTTCGTGGTCGTCGTCGAGGACGTAGACGAGGTCGGCCGCGCCGGCGGGCGAGGTTCCCTGGCGATGGGGCTGGGAGAGCGAAGTGACGGTCATCGTTCCTCGTTTCCGAACAGGCCGTGTCCGACTGCCACCCCACCCTCCCGGGCGGCGGCGCGACGCGGTGGTGCCGCAGACGTTAGGTCGGCTCGCCCGGGCGGCGTTCGCCGACGGGTGCACGGGAAATCGCCAACCTGTGCACCGCGCGCATACGCGTCGCCGCCTTCAGGCGGACGCCGGCACGTCCGCCGGGTCCCCGGGGACACCGTCCACCGCGTCGTCGGGCGGTCCGCTCGGCCGCAGCCGGCCCAGCACCACTCCCCCGGCGAAGACCCCGACCACCGTCAGCTCCAGCACGAGGGCCACCGCGGGGGAGGCGGAGATCAGCGTGGTGAAGTTGTAGAGGGCCAGGGACGTCGCGCCGAGCAGCAGGGCGATGGAGACGAGCGGCGCGATCAGGGTGTTCCACCGCCTGCGGTCCAGTCCCGTACGGCGGAAGAAGACGATGACCGAGAGGGATGTGAGCAGGTACAGCAGCATCAGAGCCAGTACGCTGACGCCGCCGCCCCAGGTGAGTAGGGTCAGGACGGGATCGGCGCCTGAGAGGGCGAACGGCACGGTCAGCAGCAGCGCGAGGACGCTCTGCAGCAGTCCGGCCGCGTAGGGCGCTCCCTGGCGGTTGGTCCGGGACAGCCGGCGGGGCAGGACGCCGGCGCCGCCCAGGGAGTGGAAGTAGCGGTTGATGCCGTTGTGGAAGGCCAGCACACCGGCGAGCAGCGAGGTGGCCAGCAGTATCTGCATGGTGTCGGTGGCCCAGGAGCCCAGGGTCTGGGTGACGGGAGTGAGGACCACCGCGGTCGCGTCCCCGGTGCGCAGTGCCTCCAGCGCGACCGCCCCCACCCGGTCGGCGCCGTAGAAGCTGACGATCATCCAGGACACGAAGGCGAAGAAGACCGAGATCAGTCCCACCGCCAGATAGGTCGCGCGCGGTACGGTCCGTGCCGGGTCGCGGGCTTCGCGGGCGTACAGGGCGGTGGACTCGAAGCCGAGCACGCAGCCGATGGCGAAGGTCAGGGCCACGCCGGGGGCCCCGCTGAAGAAGGACGAGGGGGTGAAGGAGCCGGCGAGGTCGAGCCCTCGGGGGCCGCCGCCGGACAGCAGTTCCCAGCAGGCGAAGACGAGGAGGAGCGAGGTCTCGGCGACGACCAGGACCGCCAGCAGCTTCGCTCCGAACTCGATGTCGAGGATGCCGAATCCCTGGACCAGGCAGATGGTGGCGACGGTCCAGAACCACCAGGGCAGATCGAGCCCGGTGTACCGCTCGACGATTCCCTGGACGACGACTCCGTACAGGCCGTACAGGGCGGCCTGGGTGGCGCTGTAGCAGAGCACCGCCACCTGGGAGGCCCCCGCGCCGAGGGGCCGGCCCAGTCCGCGGGTCACGTAGGCGTAGAAGGCGCCGGCGTCGGTCACGTGCCGGCTCATGGCGATGAACCCGACCGAGAAGAACGCGATCATGGCGCCGACCAGCAGGTAGGCGCCGGGGGCCCCGCCTCCGTTGCCGAGGCCCAACGGGACGGGGAGGGTACCGGCGACGCCGGTGAGCGGCGCTTGCGCGGACAGGACGAAGAAGACCATGCCGGCCACCCCCACGGCGCCTTGGCGCAGGTGGGTCCGGTGCGGCGGGCTCGACGAGGGCTGCTGGGTCAAGAGGACTCCTCGGGTGGGGCGGCGGCGGTCGTGCGGTGCCGAAGGAGGCGGCACGGCGGGAGCGCTCGGCGCCCCGGTGAGGAGTACTGTGCGCGCGCCCGGTTCCGTCGAGGTGGCATCAGGTGCACTCCGTGCCGCCATCGCATGCACGGGTACCGAGCAGCTGCCGCCGCCGCGGTCCGCTCACCGGGCCGACTCTTTACGCGCCGTGTCCCGGGGTGAAACATTGCGGATCAGGCCGGTGACAGGAGGCGGGTCACCGTCTTCGAGCAGACATCCCGCAGGTGGAGCGCGCTATGACGTCCTTGGTGACCACCGAGACCATCCTCCGTGCGGAGCGGTTCGAGCACTGGGCGCACGAGATGTCCCAGGTGTTCGGCGGCCTCGACAGCCGCCCGGTCGACCGGTCCCCCTTCCACGGCGTGGCCGTCAGCGGCTCGGTGGGCTCGCTCCGGCTCGCCTCGATCGAGGCGGGGCCGCTCTCCGTGCGCCCCTCGGCGCGCCGGACGGCTATGGAGGAGCGGGACTGCTACAAGGTGGCGCTCCAGGTTTCGGGGACCTGTGTGGTCGAGCAGGACGGCACCGGTGACACGCTCACGCCGGGCGACATCGCCGTCTGCGACACCTCCCGCCCCTACGCCTTCACCTACGGTTCCGAATTCCGCACCGTTCTGATGCTGTTGCCGCGCCCCCTGCTTCCGGTGCGCCCGGAGGCGATACGCGGTATCACGGCGCGACGGCTCACCTCGGAGGGCGGCGTCGGCGCGGTCGTGGGGCCCTTCCTGCAGTCGCTCGGCGCGCAGAGGCGGGCGTGCTCCGGACCGGCCGCGCCGAGCCTCATGGACGGTGCCGTGTCCCTGGTGACGGCACTGGTGTCGGAGAAACTGGCCGAGACGTCTCCACCGGCTCCGCACGAGGCGATGATGACGCGCATCCGCGGCTACATCGAGGCCCGGCTGCCGAACCCCGGCCTGACACCGGACGCGATCGCGGAGGCCCACGGCATCTCCCGGCGCTACCTGTTCAAACTCTTCGCCGCCGAGGGCCTCACCGTCGCCGGGTGGATCAGGACCCGCCGACTGGAGCGCTGCGCCCGGGAACTGGCCAGTCCGGTGTCGGCCGAGCACCCGATCAGCATGGTCGCCGCCCGCTGGGGCCTGCTCGACGGCCGGCACTTCAGCCGGGTGTTCAAGTCGGTGTACGGCGAGACGCCCCGGGACTTCCGGCGGCGCGCACTGGCCGAGCACACCCTGGGCCGCTGACCCCGGGCGGGAGGTGCGGCGGTCGGCCGTTCAGATGTCGATGCGGTGCAGCAGGACGTCCCTGACCAGGGTGCCCATGTTCTCGGCGCCCGTCTTGGCCTTGATCCGCGCTCGGTGGACGTCGACGGTCTTCACGCTGGTCCCCAGCCGCTGCGCGATCGTCTGGCTCGGGTGACCGTCCACGACCAGCCGGAGCACCTCTCGTTCCCGCGGCGTCAGGTGTTCCAGCCGCTCCTGGACCTGCCGGTGACCGGCGTGGCGGGTGAACGCCTCCTCCGCGGCCCGCATCTGGGTCTGGACGATCTCCAGCATCCGCTGCGGCTCGTAGGGCTTCTCCAGGAAGTCCACGGCGCCGCCCCGCATCGCCCGGACCGATATGGGGATGTCGCCGTGTGCGGAGCAGAAGACGACGGGGGCGGGGTAGTCGCGCCGGACCAGTTCCTCCTGCAGCTGGAAGCCGCTCAGGCCGGGCATGCGGACGTCGACGATGACGACGGCGGGCTCGTCCGGGTCGAACTCCTCCAGGAAGCTGGCCGCCGTCGGGTAGGTGAGCGCGACTATCTCCACGCTCTGCAGCAGGAAGATCAGCGACTGCCGTACGTCCTCGTCGTCGTCGATGACGTGGACCACGGGAGCGTTGCCGGTTTCCGTCACGGTGTGTCCCCTCGTGGGGTGGAGCATCAGGGCGGGTCAGCCGGCGGCCATCACCCGGTACCCGGAGTCGCTCCACGGCTCTGCGGCTCCGCGGTGCAGGCCCCGGCCGATGTCGGCGGCGGTGGCCCACAGGACCCGGATCAGGCGTTTCTCGTCCCGCCGCGCCACGGGCACGGTCGCGGAGACGGCCGCGATCAGGTGATCGCCGCCGGGGTACACGACCGGGACGGCGAAGGTCTTGAAGCCCGGTACGCACCGTTCGCGTTCCTCCGCCCAGCGTCGGGTGCGGATCTGGTGGAACTCGGCGCGCAGCGCGGCGGCGCCGGTCGGTCCGGGAACCGGGCCGGACGCGTCCAGGACGGCCCCTTCGTCTTCGCCGTGTGCGAGGAACAGCCGCCCCGAGGCCGTCAGCAGGCTGGGCATCCGGCTCCCGACCACCGAGACGAGGGCCGCCTCCCTGCGGCCGGCGAGGCGCTCCAGGTAGACGCAGTCGGTGCCCTGCGGAACAGCGAGGTGGATCACCGCCCGGGTGACCGCCCTCAGATCCATGAGGACCGGCCGCGCCACGGTGCGCAGGCCGGCCGGGCCGGGGACGAGCTGGCCCAGTTCGAAGATGCGCCAGCCGAGTTGGTACCCCCTGGCAGTCCGGGCCAGGAGACCGAGCTGGACGAGTTCGCCGCCGATCCGGTGCACGGTGGCCTTGGGAACTCCCGACCGGCGGCTCAGCTCGGTCAGTCCCAGACAGGTCGCACCGGACGAGAACGCCCCCAGCAGGAGATGGGCTTTGCCGAGAACGGAACCGGCGTACAGATCGGGAGTCGAGGTCCCGAATACAGGAGTCTCCGTCTCCGGGCCTTCGAGGTCTGCCTGTGCCGTCACGCGCATACCGCGTCCCTTTGCTGTTTTCCATGTGGACACCGGTAATTGTTGAAGCCTCTTGTTTCTGTTGGCAACCCCCCGAATCGGGACAGTGCAAACCGCGTACCGTGCTACGCCTGTGATTTTCTGAGAACCGAGGCCTTTCATCAAGGAGACCGGTCCGCTGGACGGACCCGTGCGCGACGGTCCGCCGCGTGACCTTCTTGACGATTTCCCTGCTCCCGACGACCTGGGTGGCGGCTCATCGAGGTGTTCCTCCCTCCCAGGCCGCGCTCAGCAGTGCGGTGACACGGGCCGCGGTGAGCGGGGCGGGGTTGGCGGCGGGAACCGCGGCGAGGACAGGCTCCACGGCCCGGAGGACGCCGTCCCGCGGCATGCCCAGGTCCCGCAAGGACGCCGGAGCGCCCAGCCGCGCACACAGATGGCCGAGCCCCTCGGTGGCGGTGGCCGCGTCGAGCGCCCCCGCGATCCTCCTCTCGGCCTGCGGGGCGTGGGGGGCGTTGAGGGCCAGCACATGGGGCAGAACGACGGCGTGGGTGGCGGCGTGCGGGAGGTCGAACATGCCCCCCAGCACATGACAGATCTTGTGGTGCAGTCCGGAACCGGCAGAGGCGAAGGCGACCGCGGCGAGGTAGGCACCGTACAGCGTCTGTTCGTGTCCGTGCTGTCGTTCCGGGTGGGCGCACACCTCGAGCAGGCCGTCGCGCAGGGCCCGGATACCCTCGCCGGCGAGCGCGCGGTCGATGGGATCGGCACGGGGTCCCCACATCGCGTCGATACCGTGGGCCAGGGCGTTGAGTCCGCTGGCCGCCACCAACCTGCCCGGCAGGGTGAGCAGCAAGGAAGCGTCGTACACCACGGTGGCGGGCAATGCCCGCGAGTCCGTGCCGGTGGTCTTCTCCGTACCCTCGCTCAGGCCCCAGACGTCCGTCGCCTCGGAACCCGCGTAGGTGGTCGGCACGGCGACGACCGGGAGCCCACTGGTCAGGGCGACGGCCTTCGCCAGCCCGGTGGCGGCGCCGCCACCGACGCACAGCAGGAGGTCGGCGTCGCAGGTCCGCGCGGCCTCACGGGCTCGCTCGGCCACCGCGACGGGCACGTGTCTGACGACCTCACGGTGGATGTGCGCCACGCCGAGGCCGTGGGAGAGCGCGTCGGCGAGGGCGGCGGACGACGGCGAGACGATGATCATGACGCGCCGCGCGCCGAGCCGGGTCACCTCCTCGGTGACCGCGCGTACCGCCTCTCCGGGGGCGAAGACGACGCGCTGGGCCAGGGTCCGGTGTGCGAATCTCATACGACGCACCCTGCCGGGGCCGGGGCCGCCGAGCACCACCGGGGTCCGGTACGCGGACCGTTCGGTGCGGCGGGAACGACTGGTGCGGAGGGCATCCGGCGTCCTCAGCCCAGTCTCTCCTCCATCCAGACGCTCAGGGCCAGCAGTTCGCCCTCCCCGCGGGCCGGGCCGATCGCCTGGACGCCGAGCGGCAGCCCTGCCTCGTCCCGCAGGCCGGGGATCGTCACCACGGGAAGGCCGAGGGCCTGCCAGGCCCTGCTGAGGGCAGGGTCACCGGTCGCCTCCGTGCCCGCCGGGGCGGCGCCCGGCGCGGCGGGGCCCACGACGGCGTCGTAGGACGTGAACAGAGCGTCGACACGGGCGCGGGCGTCGGACACGACACTGCGTGCGGCGAGACAGTCGGCGTCGGGCGTGGCGGCGCCGGTGCGCAGCAGCCGGGCCAGCGGCTCGCTCAGCCGGTCGGCGAGGGCCAGCTCCGCGGCACGCTCCCGGGCTGCCTCGTACGCCATCACCACGGGGTGTGCCGAGGTGACGTCGGCGACGAGTTGCTCCTCGGGGAAGTCGTCCACGACCGCCCCGGCGGCGGTCAGCCGCTCGCGCAGCAGGCCGAGGGCCTGGCCCATGCCGTCCTCGACCACCCCGAGGGGCGCCGCGGTCCACCACAGGACGCGTGGCGGCCGGGCGGACGGGGCGGCGGGCCTGCCGCCGGTCAGGGCGGCCCAGGCCACGGCGAGGTCGCGGGCGCCGGCGGCGTACACCCCGTGGCTGTCCAGGCTGGGGCTGAGGCCGACGACACCGTCGACGGGGAAGCGCCCGTGCGTCATGACCAGGGAGGCGACACCGCAGTAGGCCGCGGGGCGGGTGACCGATCCGGCGGTCTGGGTGCCGATGGCCAGCGGCACCTGGCCGGAGGCCACGGCGGCGGCCGAACCGCTCGACGACCCGCCCGGGGTGTGCCCAAGGGCTGCGGGGTTCCTCGTGGGGCCCGGTGCGAAGAAGGCGAACTCCGTGGTCACGGTCTTGCCGACCGGCATCGCGCCGGCGGTCCGCCAGGCCCGTACGATCGGCGCGTCGGCCCGCGCGGTCGGCGCGTCGGCCCGGAGCGCCGAGCCGCACCGGGTGGGCAGTCCGGCCACGTCGATGATGTCCTTGACCCCCAGCGGTACTCCGCCCAGCACGCCGAGCGCCGCACTCGCGTCCGGCGACGGGTGCCGCTCGACCCACGCGGCCAGCTCCGGTTCGGTCTCCGCGATGCGCGAGCGGGCCCGGTCGAGGGCCGCGGCCGGGGACGTGGCGCCGGTGGCGAGGTCCCTGACCAGGTCCCGCAGGGGCCAGGGTGCGTACAGACCGCTCATGACTGCGCCCACGCCGCGTCGGCCTCCCAGTAGTCCATGCCGGCGGGACTGACCGCGTGGCGCCACTCCGAGGTGCGGCGCAGGGTGGGCTCCACCTCGCGCGTGGCCTGGTCGGCCGCCCGGGGCCCGTCGGCGTCCACGGTCCAGTGCACCCAGTTCAGTTCCCGGCCGTCGGCGTCGCGGGTGAAGAGGTCGACGTGCCGCCAGCCGTAGCCGAAGGTGTCGTTGTAACAGGTCAGGGTCATCCGGGGCGTGTCACTCACGTCGGGTGCTCCGCCTCTCAGGCCGTCAGCGACGTCGGGATGGGATGGAACCTGCGACGGAAGTACACCAGCCCGCCGTCGCAGTCCTCGCCGACGATCACCTGGGCCGCCTCGACGAACATGACGGTGTGCGAGCCGCGTTCCGCCGTGCCCGTAATGCGGCCGAGGACCGACGCCGCCGACCCGCGCAGCACCGGAGCGCTGTGGGAGTGGTCCCAGACGCTCTTGGTGACGGTGAACCTCTCCTCGGCGGGCACACGGCCGGCGAACGCCATCGCCACGTCCTCGTGTTCGGGACCGAGCACGTTGATGCAGACGTCCCGGTTCTCCCGGAAGATGTCATGGCTGCGGCTGGAGCGGTTGACGCACACCAGCATGGTGGGGGGCGCGTCCGTGACGGAGCAGACAGCACTCACGGTGATTCCCGCTCGGCCGCCGGGGCCGTCGGTGGTGACGATGTTGACGCCTGCGGAGAGATTCGACATCGCCTCGCGGAACATCCGCTGTGTCGGCGTCAGTTGGGTGAGGTTCTCAGCCACTGTTCCTCCTGCCGGGACCTGGGCACCCGGGCGAACCCCGAGTAGGTCGACCGTAGAGCGCCGCGCGTGGTCGGCGGTATCGAGAGTTCCTCCGTCCTCACTGAGGATTTCCCCTACACCGCAGGGGCGATGGGGAACGCGAAGCCGAATAGGGAACCGCCTTCGGGCCGCGGCTCGCTCCAGATCCGGCCGCGCTGGCGGGTGATGATCCGATGGCTGAGGGCCAGACCGATACCGCTGCCGCGCTCCTTGCCGGTGAAGGACTCGGTGAACGGGTCCCGGCGCAGCCCGCGCCCTCGGTCGGCCACCGTGAGCACGCCTTCTCGCGCGCCGCCGTCCCCGTCCGCCGCGGTGGTGATGAGCAGACGGCGGACGGATCTGTCGCACTCCGCCAGTTCCTCGATTGCGTTGAAGCACAGGTTGAGCACCACCTGTCCGGTCAAAACGCGTTCGCACCGCACCAGGACCGGCTCCGGGGACAGGCGCAGTTCGAGTCCGACGCCGGCGGGGTCCGCCCGCAGCCGGACGAACGGCAGGCATTCGCGGACGATCTCGTTGAGGTCGACGACCTGCTGGACGTGTTCGAGGTTTCCGACGAACGCCCTCAGGGTGCTGACGATGGCCGCCGCCCGGTCGATCTGCCGGCCCGCTCCGTCCAGGCCGAACAGCAGCTGCCCCTCCGCTTCGCGGCCGGACGTGGTGGTGTCGACGTGAGTCCGTGCGCCGGCCAGGAAGTTGCGTGCGGCGGCGAGGGGCTGTCCGAGTTCGTGGGCGATGGCCATCGCCATGTCACCCATCGCGTTGTACCGCGCGAGGTAGTCCTCCCGGCGCTGCTCCAGCTCGCGCAGCGCCTCGTCCCGCACGCGGTCGGACACGTCGTGCAGGATCAACAGGTAGACGTCGGCGGGCTGCTGGGGCAGGCGCTCGGCACTCCCCTCCAGCCAGGCAGACCGCCCGTGCGTC
The DNA here is from genome assembly GCF_049975785.1 of Streptomyces sp. WG7. Taxonomy (NCBI): domain Bacteria; kingdom Bacillati; phylum Actinomycetota; class Actinomycetes; order Kitasatosporales; family Streptomycetaceae; genus Streptomyces; species Streptomyces sp. WG7. The sequence continues at coordinate 26,006 of NZ_JBNGGE010000022.1, read as the reverse complement.
TGCTCCGTCTCCAGCCGCACGGGCAGGATCGGATCGGCGCCCCGCACCACGTCGCCCCAGGACGCGCGGGTCGCACCGAGGTGGATGGTGGCGAGGGACGTCAGTGCGTGCCGGCCCGGTGCCAGGGGGCGACCGCTCAGGCCGAGATACCCGAGCGCGGTGTCCGTGGCCGAGAGGATGACACCGGCGGCGTCCACCATGAACGCGACGGTCGAGGTGTGCCGGGTCAGTGTCTCCACGTAGGACGCGGCCAGCCGCTGCTCGGTGTCCGTGCGGTGCTCACGTTCGATGTCCCGGTACTGCACCATCACGGCGGGGCCGCGGGTCAGTTCCACCCGGACCGCGAACGCGTCGGTGGGGATGATCCGGCCCGATCTCGACCTCAGGCGCCACTCGACCCGGCCGGCACCGTGGTCGATCGCGTCCTGGAGCAGGGCCCGCGCCACGACCCGGTCGTACTGCTGAGCCGCGCTGCTGATGTGGTTGGCGCGCAGCGTGACGATCTCGCCCAGGCCGAAGCCCAGCATCGCGCAGGCGGCCGGGTTGGCCCAGAGGATCTCCTTGGTCCGCGCGTCGTGCAGCAGGACACAGGTGTCGGAGGCGTTCATCATCGCGACGAAGTCGGTGTCGGCCGGCCCGGGCGTCCGCGTGTCGACGGTCATGGGCGCCAGCGTAGGCCGACCGCGTGCGCGGCCGCATCGGCAGCTTCCGGCGTCCCCCTGAAGAAATCCCCTACGCCCAGCGAGGCCATTCCCAATTGGCCGGGTTCCCGGGCTTGCCTAGCGTCTTGTGCACCGACCGACGAAGGAGCGACGTGACGAAGCCACAGAGGCCTGCCGCGGTGGCCGCGGTGACGTGGGAGTCGGCGCTCGACGAACTGGCGCGGCGCCGCGGCGAGTTCCACGCCCAGGGTTACGTCCCACGTGACTTCATCGACCAGCTGATCGCACTCGGCGTCTACCGGGCGGCGACCCCTCGGCGCTTCGGCGGCGAACCGATGTCCCCCGCGGACTTCGTCCAGGTCGTCGAGCGGGTCGCCAGGGTCGACGGTTCGGCCGGCTGGGTCGTCGCCTTCGCCTCGGCGCTCACCTATCTGGGAGCACTGCCGCTGGACACGCAGGCCGAGATCTACCGGGACGGCCCCGACGTGGTGTACGCGGGCGGGCTGTTCCCGCTGCAGGCCGCGGAGCCGACCGAGCGCGGGTATCTGATCGACGGCCGCTGGAAGTTCGCCAGTGGCTGCATGGCCGCCGACTGGATCAGCGTGGGCATCCCCGGCGACGACGACAGCGGTCTGCCCCGGGCCGCGGTGCTGCGCCGGGACCAGGTGGAGATCGTGCAGGAGTGGGACGTCACCGGCATGCGGGGCTCCGGTTCGTTCGACGTGGTCGTCGACCGGGTGGAGGTGCCACGCGAGTGGACGTTCGTACGCGGCGGTCCGCAGAACGTCGACGAACCGCTGTTCCGCTATCCGCTCATCGGTTACCAGGCCCAGGTCCACTCGGCCGTCGCTCTGGGAGTCGCGCGGGCCGCGCTGGACCTCGTGCGGGAGGCCGGTGCCCGCACCGGCATCACCGGCGCTCCCCCGCTCGCCGCACGTGCCTACTACCGCACCACCTTCGCCAAGGCGTACGCCGCTGTGCACTCCGCGCGGGCCTTCTTCCTCGATGCCGCCGAGGAGGTCTGGCAGACCGTGCTGGCGGGTGACGTACCCGGCCCGGAGCAACTCGCCCGCATCCGGCTGTCCTCGGCGAACGTCGCCGACGTCTGCGCACAGGTCGTACACGACCTCTGCTCGATCTCGGGATCCGGGATCATCAGCAACCACCACCCCCTGCAGCTGCTGCACCAGGACGCACACGTTCCGCAGTTGCACGCGACCCTCGGCCAGGCCATGTACGACGGCGCCGGCGCTGTGCTCATGGGCCGGCCCTCGACCGTCCCGGGCTTCCTGTGAGCCGCACGGACCTCTCCCTCGAACCTGGAGGACCCTTCCATGACTGTTGAGTTCACCGCGGACACCGTCCACGACCTCGCACCGAGCGATCTCGTGCGGGAAGACCGTGTGGCCGGGCGTATGTACACCGATCCCCGGCTCTTCGAGCTGGAGATGACGAGTATCTTCGAGCGGACCTGGGTGTGGGTCGCGCACGAGAGCGAACTGCCGAAGGCGGGCAGCTTCAAGTCGACCTACGTCGGTCGGCAGCCGGTCATCGTGGCCAAGGACCGCAAGGGCACCGTCAACACGCTGCTCAACCGCTGCCGGCACCGCGGCGCCAGCCTCTGCGAGCAGCGCACCGGGCACGCCAACGGCTTCACCTGTCCGTACCACGCCTGGTCCTACGGCCTGGACGGCAAGCTCCGCGGCATCCCCTACCCGGACGGGTACGAGGGCGTCCTGGAGAAGGGCGAGCTGTCCCTGCGCAAGCTGCGCACCGAGTCGTACGGCGGCATGGTCTTCGCCACCTTCGACGAGGGCATCGAGCCGCTGGCGGACTTCCTCGGCGACGTCAGACTGTGGATCGACCGCTTCATGAAACAGGGCGGCGGCTACCCGGTGAAGGTGCTGGGCACCCACCAGTTCAAGTTCCACGGCAACTGGAAGATCCAGCTGGAGAACACCACGGACGGGTACCACTTCCCGATCGTGCACCGTTCCTGGATGGCCTCCGTGGACGCGGAGACCGCGGACATGATGTCCTTCATGACCGACCCGGCGGCCATCACCCACGACCTCGGCAACGGCCACAGTGTCATGCAGATGGTGCCCGAGCACTCCGACCTGGACATCGACGACGGCACCGAACCGCTGCAGGCCCGCTTCGCCACCCTCGTCACCGAGCTGAAGTCGGCCGGACTGGACGACGCCGCCGTCCGCAAGCTGGTCCGCGCCATGCACGGCACCGGCTTCAACCTGAACCTCTTCCCGAACGTGTCGATGTCGAACTCGTTCCTGCGCATCCTGCGACCGATCTCGGTCAACGAGACCCTCATCGAACACGTCGCCCTCGGCCCCGACGGGCCGGCGGAGATCGTGGACCCCGTCAACCGCGAACGCCTGCGCATCCACGAGCACTTCCAGGGCCCCTTCGGCTTCGGCACCCCCGACGACGCCGAGGGCTGGGACCGCGTCCAGCGCGGCGCCCAGGCCGCCCCCGAGATGCCGGTGCTGGTCAACCGCGGCCTGGCCCGCGAGACCGCCGGCCCCGAGGGGTGGCCGACCTCCCACGTCACCGACGAGACGGGCATGCGCGCGGCGTACAACCAGTGGAAGCAGATGATGAGCGATGACTGAGACCCTCATGAGCACCGCGGGCACGGGGCTGACCGACCCCCGGGTGATCCGGGCGATCCAACTGGTCTGGCACGAGGCCGACCTGCTCGACCGCAAGCGGTACGAGCCGTGGCAGGACCTCTACTCCGAGGACGCGCACTACGTAGTCCCGATCGACTCGAAGACCGAGGACTTCGCCAACACGCTCAACATGGTCTACGACGACGCCCGGATGCGGGGCATGCGCGTGACCCGGATGACGGAGGGCTACGCGATCGCCGCGGTCGACTCGGCCCGCACGGTCCGTACCGTCTCCCGGTTCGTGGTCGAGAACGTCACCGACGAGGAGGTCACCCTGCGCTCGGCACAGGTACTGGTCGCCTACAAGCGCGGCCGGCACGACCTGTGGGCGGGCGAGGTCACCCACCGGATCAGGCTGTCGGACGACGGCGACCGGATAGCCCTGAAGGTCGTACGGCTGGTGGACAGCGAGGACGCGGTCCCGGCGGCGGGGTTCCTGCTGTGAGCGTGTCCGTCCGGGTCGCCGAGGTGATCGCGGAGACCCCGCTGATCCGTGCCCTGCGCCTGGTCCGGGAGGACGGCGCGCCGTTCACTCCCTACCGGGCCGGCGCCCACGTCGACGTCACGGGACCGACCGGGGTACTGCGCCAGTACTCGCTGTGCAGCCCGCCCGAGGACGCGTCCTCGCTGCTCATCGCGGTGAAGCGGGAAGCGGAGTCGCGCGGCGGCTCGGCCGCCCTGCACGAGGTGGGCGAGGGCGACCGGCTGGAGGTGGGCGAACCCCGCAACCTGCTGACGGTCGCCGACGACGCCGACCGGCACCTTCTGGTGGCCGGCGGCATCGGCATCACGCCGCTGCTGAGCATGGCGTACGAACTGCGGCGGCGCGGCGCGGAGTTCACGCTGTACTACTTCGCCCGCTCGCGGGAGGAGGCGGCCTTCGTCGACCTGCTGGAACGCCGGGTGGAGTTCGGTGACCGGGTGCGCCTGCGGTTCGGTGTGCCCCGCACCGAGCAGCCGGCGGTGCTGATGCGGGAGGCCGCCGGGCTCACCGCCGCCTCCCATGTGTACACCTGCGGCCCGCGGGGCTTCATGGACCAGGTGACGGCGGTGTTCGAGCCGGTGGTCGGCAGCGAGAACGTACACGTCGAGAACTTCACCGCGACCGAGATCGACACCAGCGGCGACCAGCCGTTCACCGTCGAACTCGACACCGGTGAGGTCTTCGACGTCCCGGCCGACCGGTCGATCCTGTCGGTCCTGGAGGAGAACGGCATCGACGTCTTCAAGTCGTGCGAGGAAGGCATCTGCGGTTCCTGTGTCTCCGGTGTGCTGGAGGGCACTCCGGAGCACCGGGACAACTGCCTGTCCGCGGCCGACAAGGCGTCGGGCACGCAGATGGCCCTGTGCGTCTCCCGGGCCAGGAGCAGCAAGCTCGTCATCGAGCTGTACTGAGCCGTACCGGTTTCCCCGCGCACCGTCCGTGCGCCGTTCACCCCCCGCACGCGCCCGCACGCGTCATTCCGGGGTGCCCTGTCCATGGGCTCCCGTCGTCCCCTCTCCCCTGTCCTAGGAGACCCATGGCTTCCTCTCGGGTTGCGGCCCCCTCGCCGAGCGTCCTGCGCATCGGCATGGCGGCCGGTGTCGGCACCTCACTGGAGTTCTACGACTTCGCGATCTACGGCACCGCCGCCGCCCTGGTGTTCGGTGACGTCTTCTTCAAGACCGGTGACGCCTGGTTCGGCACGTTCATGAGCCTGGCCACGTTCGCCGTAGGGTTTGTGATGGCGCCCCTCGGCGCCGCCCTGTTCGGTTCGATCGGTGACCGGCGGGGCCGCAAGGTCGCCCTGCTCGGCGCGTTCGTCCTGATGGGTGCGGCCACGCTGGGCATGGGGGTCCTGCCGTCGTACGCGGCCATCGGCATCGCCGCGCCCGTCATGCTGGTGCTGCTGCGCCTGTGTCACGGCCTCGCGCGGGGCGGGGAGAACGCGGGCGCCGCGGTCTTCGCGATCGAGCACGCCCCGGCGGAACGCCGGGGTCTGTACGGCTCGTTCGTGGCGATCGGCTCTCCCGTGGGCGTGATCCTGGCCAACGTGGCTTTCGCCCTGGTGCTGCTCCTGCCCGACCGGTCGGTCACCGACTGGGGATGGCGCATCCCTTTCCTGATGGGCGGTCTGGTCGTGCTGGTCGGCCTGTGGATCCGCAAGGGTGTCACGGAGAGCCCGGAGTTCGAGGCCATGGCGCAGGCCGACGGCAAGGACCGGGGGCCTGCGCGGATGCCGCTGAAGGAGGTGCTGCGGACGAACTGGAAGCGTGTCGCGCTGACCGCCGGCGTCAACATCGGCCTCAACGCCAGCACCTTCGCCCTGGCCACCTTCATGCTGTCGTACGCCACCGCGGACGCCCCGGAGGGCCTCGGCCTGCCCCGCCAGCCGATCGTGAACGGCAGTCTGATCGCACTCGTCTGTCACGCCCTGACGAACGTGGGCTCCGCCTGGCTCTCCGACCGCGTGGGGCGCAAACCCGTCATGATCACCGGAGCCGTGCTCTCCCTCGCCTCGGCCCTGTTCATGTTCCACGTCACCTCGTCGGGCACCGTCGCCGCCGTCAACACGGCCGTCATCGTCGGGTTCACCGTCACCGGTGTGCTGTTCGGCCCCATGTACACCTACTTCGCCGAGCTGTACCCCCGTGAGCAGCGTCAGTCGGGTCTCGGGGTCGGGTTCCACGTCGGCGCGGTCCTCGGCGGCGGCATCTCACCGATGATCGCCAACCGGATCATCTCCTCGTCGGGAAACGCCCTCAACGTCGGCTACTATCTGGCGGCCCTGCTGGTCGTCTCCCTGCTCTGCCTGTTCGCCCTTCCGGAGACCTCTCCGGCCCGGCTGCGACGGCACCCGGCCGCGGTGCCCGAACCGGTCCCGGCGGTCGACTGACCCGCCTTGTCGTCGTCTCAGGGCCCGCGGGGCTGGTCATCGCAGAACCACGACGGCGGTAGGGCGGCACGGCCACGTCGACCCCGCGGTCATGTCGGGAAGGGCACTGTCCGTCCCGTGCGCCGCGCCTGCTCCAGTGTCTCCTGACCGACCTCCTGGTGTCCCGTCCGCCGGTCCGCTCAGCGGACCGGCGCCATCACACCGGGCCGCCGAGTGTGTCTGCTGGTGTCCTCACCGAGTCGCGGGGACCGCGTCAGGATCCCGTCGAGGAGGCCCTCGGCCCGAAGCCCCGCGGCCTGCCGTACGACGACCCGCCATGGATCGAGGCGGTCCTCGCCCACCTCACCTGAGCCCGCACCCGCCGGCCGCCCCCTCAGAAAGGAAGCACCTGTGCACAGTTCTCTGTTCGACGCCCTGACGGCCGACGAGATCCAGCGCGCCTCCGCCGCCGTCCGCCGCGAGAGGATCGGCGGCTCGCGTCCCGGCTTCGCTGCCGTCTTCACCGACGAGCCGGACAAGCACCTCCTGCGGGACGGCGAGACCGTGTCACGCCGGGCGCGTGCCATGGTGCTCGACCGTGACACCGGAACCTCCTACGACGTGGTGGTGGACCTGGACACCGACAAGGTCGTCTCGTCCACCGAAGTGGAGCACGGCAGCGTGCCGATGCTGGAGTCGGAGTTCGAACTGGTCGCCGACATGATCAAGAACGACACCCGGTACATCGAGGCCCTCGCCAAACGGGGCATCACGGACCTGAGCCTGGTCCAGCTGGACCCCTGGGGAGTCGCCAACCGCGCCGAGTTCGAGGTCGAGGGCAAGCGCCTGTGGGGCACCACCTCCTACCTGCGGCACTTCCCCGGCGACAACCCCTACCCCCACCCCGTCGAGGGTGTGATCGCCGTTGTCGACCTCGTGGCACGCGAAGTGGTCGCGGTGCACGACTTCGGGGTGCGGCCGATGAACCCCGAGCCGAGCAACTACACGGCTGAACACAACCAGCCGATGCGCACCGATGTGGCACCTCTGGAGATCACACAGCCCCGAGGTGTCGGGTTCCGGCTGGACGGGCCGCAGCTGACCTGGCAGAAATGGCGCTTCCGGATCAACATGCACCCGCTGGAAGGGCTCGTCATCCACGGCGCGGAGTACCTGGACGACGGTGAGTACCGCTCCGTGATGCACCGCGGTTCGCTCTCCGAGATGGTGGTGCCCTACGGCGACCCCCACGCGGAGCACTACTGGCGCAGCGCCTTCGACGCCGGCGAGTACGGGCTGGGCAAGCTGGCCAACTCGCTGCGCCTGGGCTGCGACTGCCTCGGTGAGATCGTCTACTTGGACGCGGTCCTGGCCGACGAGAACGGCGAGCCCACGACGATCGAGAACGCCGTCTGCATCCATGAGGAGGACGCCGGCATCCTCTGGAAGCACACCGACTGGGTCACCGGCGAGGCGGACGTCCGCCGCTCTCGCCGGCTCGTGGTGAGCTCCATCGCGACCGTGGGCAACTACCACTACGGCTTCTACTGGAACTTCTACCAGGACGCGTCGATCGAGGTGGAGGTCAAGCTCCTGGGCATCGTGCAGACCCGCGCCGTCGAGGACGGCGAGACGTACGCGCACGGCACCCCCGTCGCACCGAACCTGATCGCGACCTACCACCAGCACCTCTTCTCGTTCCGGCTGGACATGGAGGTCGACGGCTGGCGCAACTCGGTGTTCCAGAACGACAGCCACTCCCTGCCGGTGGGCGAGGCGAACCCGCACGGCAACGCCATCGGTCTGACCAAGACCCTGATCGCCCACGAGAACGACGGCGACTGGTTCACCAATCCGCACACGTCACGCAGCTGGACCGTAGTCAACCCCCACAAGAAGAACAGGTGGGGCATGCCCGTGGGCTACAAGCTCCTTCCTGGGTGGGCCTCCGCCACGATGCTCGCGCAGCCCCCGGCGATGGTCGCCAAGCGTGCGGGATTCGCCGCCCGCAACATGTGGGTGACTCCGTATCAGCAGGACGAGATCCGTTCGGCGGGTGAGTATCCGAACCAGGACCGCTCCGGTGCCGGGCTGCCGGCCTGGACGGCCGGGAACCGGCACGTCCAGGACAGCGACGTGGTCCTTTGGCACACACTGGGTGTCACGCACATCCCGCGGGCGGAGGACTGGCCGGTCATGCCCGTGGAGAAGGCCGGGTTCCACCTGCTGCCGGTGAACTTCTTCGACAAGAACCCGGCGCTCGACGTCCCGGCGAGCACCTCGGCACACGGCCCCGCGGACGCCGCGTCGTCCGGTGACACCTGCTGCCACCCGGGCGAGTGACCGTGCCACACCTGCTGACGGCCGCCGCGCTGCTCGCCGCGGCCGTCGGCACCGGCCGCTGCCTTCTGTCGTCCCGCGACGGCGCCGATCTGCCGGGCGCCGCCGCGATGACGGTGATGCTGGCCGGGATGGTCGACGTGATGGCGCTGGGCTGTCAGCTGCTGACCGCGAACGCCTGGGCGGTGGTCCTCCTCGTCCTCGCCGCGGGCGTCCTGCTCACCTGCCGGGGCTCGTCGCTGGGAGCGGCCCGGGCGCTGCACCTGGCGGTGACGGGCGCGCTCACCCCCGGCATGGCCGGGGGACATTTCCACACCGCGGGGCACGGTACGCGCATCGCCCTGTGGCCGCCCGTCCTCGCCGTGTCCGCCGCACTGCTCTGCGGCCTGGTGTATGTCGGTTGCATCGCGTTCAGCGGCCGGAGAGCGGGGCCGCACTGCCGCACCGCACTGCGCTGGGAACTCGTGACCGGCACGGTGTCGGCGGCGGCGATGAGTGCCATGCTCGCGGGTTGAGCCGCACCCCTGCTATGACGTGAACCACCCCGTTCCGTTGAGCGGACCACAGGTCCGCTCAACGGAACGCACCTGCGTGATACCAAGAAGTCATCGGTCAGCACACCGCCCCGCACACCCGCGCCCGACACGCCTGCGGGCACCCGGGCATGCCCGCCCCGAGACCTTCCGGCTCCTCACGATCCACGAGGCTGTGCGGCCTGCTCGGCGGCATTCCACGAAAGCGGGCGGTGAACACGCAGAGGGGACGGTCTCAGATGAGCGGCTGGACGGCCGGAGAGGGACGGCACCGCGGCGCGTCGCACCTCGGACAGGTCTGGCGGGAACTGGTGACCGTGCACCCGCACGCCACAGCCCACTGGGGGGCTCTGCGGGCCGCGCTCGGTGTCGCCGTCCCGTCCGCGTACGTGCTGGCGGCCGGCCGCCCCGAATGGCTCGGCTACGCGAGCTTCGGCTGCTTCGTCGCCGTCTACGGCCGGCACGCCACCTGGCGGGCCCGCCTGGAGACCCAGGTGGGCGTCGGCATCACGCTGACCGCCACCGCGGTGCTCGGTACCGCCGTCGGTCTCGCCCGCCCCGGCGGGGTCCTGACCGCCCTCCTCCTCATGTTCGTCTCCGGTACGGGCCTGCTCCTGGCCAGACGCCACGGGTGGGCGCCGGCCCCGTCCGTCTTCCTGGTCTTCGCCGCCGGCGCGACCGCCTCGATGCCGGTCACCGCGGCCGATCTCGTACCCGCCGCGTGCGTCACCGCCGGTTCCGCCGCGCTGGGTGTGGCCATCGGTCAGCTGGGGCGGCTCTTCCCCAGGGACGACCGGGAGCGGACCGGCCGGCTCCCCACGACCTACCTGGCCCTGCGGAGCGATCCGATGGCGGTCCGGGAGGTCTTCTGCTACACGGCCGGTCCGTTCCTCGCCACGGTGCTGGCCGTCCTGGCGGGCTTCGGCCACCCGTCGTGGGCGGGAGTGGCGGCCACGATCCCCCTGGCCGGTGCCACCGTCGTCGTACAGGCCGCCCGGGCCACGCTGCGTTTCGTGGGCACGCTGGCCGGCATCGCCGTGACCTATCTGCTGCTCGCACCCGGTCCACCGACGTGGGTGCTGTGGATCGCCGTCGTGGCCTCCATGCTGCTGGCCGAGCTGTTCATCGCCCGCCACTACGGCATCGCCGTCATCGGCATCACCCCGACCGCCTTGCTGACCATCCATCTGGCCTCCCCGACGCCGCTCCGGTCGCTTCTCGTCGACCGGGTGGTGGAGACCGCGGTGGGCGTGCTCGTCTCGGTCGTGCTCCTGCGCGTGGTGCGCTCCTCCGCGAGGCGCGTTCCGGCGTGCGCGGGAGGATGAGGGCGGGTGACGGGTGGCATGGCGATACCGGACGCCCGGGCCGGCGGAGCACGTCAGACATGTGAGGGGACCGAGTGGGACACGAAGTGAACCCCCAGCCGGCGCGGAACAGTGTGCTGGGCAAGGTCCGGCTGATCCTGGAGTCCTTCTCCCACGACGACCAGCGTCTCAGTCTCTCGGAGATCGCACGCCGCTCGGGCGTCGCCAAGGCGTCCGTCCACCGGCTGGCCCAGGAGCTGCTGGACTGGGGCGTCCTGGAACGCCACGGTCAGGACTACCGACTCGGGCTGCCCCTGTTCGAGCTGGGGCAGCGCGTCCCGCGGCAACACATCCTGCGCGACACCGCCCGCCCGTACATGGAGGATCTGCATCAGGCGACCAGGGAGACGGTCCATCTGTCGATCCCCGACGGCCTCGACGTCCTCTATCTGGAGAAGGTGTACGGGCACGGGGTGGTGGCCTGGCCGTCACGGGTGGCCGGCCGGATGCCCCTGCACGGCCCGGCGACCGGAAAGGTGTTCCTCGCCTTCGGTCCCGCGTCCCTGCTCGACGAGGTCCTGGCCGCGCCCCTGAAAAGGATCACGCCGCGCACGGTGAGCACGCCCGGGGCCCTGGCCGCGGAGCTCGAGCGGGCACGGAGCCTCGGTTACGTCGTGGAGAGTGAGCAGGCCCGCCTCGGGCACGTCAGCGTGGCGATCCCCTTGTACGGCGCCACGGGCCCCGTCATCGCCGCCATGTCGGTGACCGCACCGCTGCACCGCGCTGCTCCCGCGAGATACGCGGCGCTGCTTCGGGAGGTGAGTCACCGGTTCACCCGGTCGATCGGGGCGACGGACTTCACCTGAGTGGGCGGCGGTTCAGCCGGCCGGTGCGTGGACGGCGTCCAGTACGCCCCGAACCGCGGCCGGGTCCTCCAGGGCCAGGTGAGCACAGTCGGCGGTCCTCAGGACGGCGCCGGGGATGCCGTCGGTGAGTTCACGAGCGTGCTCGAGCGGTGTGGCCACGTCCCGCTCGCCGCCGACGACCCAGGTGGGGGCCTGGATGTTCGGCAGCTCAGTACGCACGTCGAACGTCGCGAGGGCGTCGCAGCAGGCCGCGTAGCCGGCCGGGTCCACCGTCGTGAGGCCACGCACCAGCGAGCGGCCGAACTCGGACTCGGCCGTCCCGGCGTCCCCGAACCACCGGGCGGGACTGCTCTCCACCAGTGGCTTCATTCCTTCGCGGCGCACCAGCTCGGCCCGGTCGAGCCAGGGCTCCGGGCCACCGAAGTGGGCGGAGGTGCAGATCAGGGCCAGTGCGCTGATCCGGTCGGGGTGCCTGGCCGCGAGCCAGGTGCCGATCGCTCCGCCCAGGGAGACGCCCGCGTAGCAGAAGGTTTCCCGGCCCTGCTCGTCCGCCAACGCGAGGACAAGGTCGGCGAGGGCCGCCACCGTCGTGCGTCCGGGGCGCGTATCCACCAGCTCCCGGGCCGGGGAATCACCGTGACCCGGCAGATCGAAACGGAGTACGCGATATCTGTCGGCGAGGTCGCCGACGTACGGCTCCCACAAGGTTCGTGAGGTGCCCAGCGATGGGCCCAGCACCAGCAGGGGTGCGTCCGGCGGTCCGCAGACGTCGTGGTCGAGTCGGGATCGGTCAGTGGTCAAGCGAGCTCCTGATGTCGGGAACGATCAGCGTTCGAGGACGAGGGCGAGGCCCTGGCCGACGCCGATGCAGAGGGTGGCGACGCCGGTGCCGGAACCCTGGCGGGCGAGCTGGTGGGCGACGGTCCCGGCGAGCCGGGCGCCGGAGGCGCCCAGGGGGTGGCCGAGGGCGATTGCCCCGCCCTGCGGGTTGAGGACCGCCGGGTCGAACTCGGGCCACTCGGCGACACAGCCGAGGACCTGCGCGGCGAACGCCTCGTTCAGCTCCAGCACGTCCAGGTCGGCGAAGGTCTTGCCGGCCCTGGCCAGCGCCCGGTTGACCGCCTCGACGGGGGCGAGTCCGAAGTAATGGGGGTCGATCGCGGACACCCCGGTCGCGGAGATCCGCGCCAGCGGCTCACGGCCGGTGGCCTTCAGTCCCTCCTCGTCGACCAGCAGCAGCGCGGCGGCGCCGTCGTTGAGCGGCGAGGCGTTCCCCGCTGTCACGGTGCCTTCGGATTTGCGGAAGGACGGCTTGAGCTTCACCATCGCTTCCAGGGACGCGTCCGGGCGGACGCACTCGTCGGCGGCGAAGTCGACGGGATCGCCCTTGCGCTGCGGCACCGGCACCGGCACGAGCTCGACGTCGAACAGGCCGTCCGCCTGCGCCTGCGCGGCTTTGCGGTGGGAGGCGAGGGCGAACTCGTCCTGCTGCTCCCGCCCGATCTTGTGCTTGTCGGCGATCAGCTCCGCCGACTCGCCGAGGGGGATGGTCCATTGCGGGTCCATCCTCGGGTTGACCATCCGCCAGCCCAGGGTGGTCGAGTACAGCTCGGCGTGCCCGGCCGGGAACGGCCGGTCCGACTTGGGCAGCACGTACGGGGCCCGGGTCATCGACTCCACGCCGCCCGCGAGCACGATCGAGGCGTCCCCGACCGCGACGGCACGGGCGGCCTGAATGACCGCCTCCAGACCGGAGGCGCACAACCGGTTCACGGTCGCGCCGGGCACGGAGGTGGGCAGGCCGGCCAGCAGGGCGGCCATGCGGGCGACGTTGCGGTTCTCCTCGCCGGCGCCGTTGGCGTTGCCGAAGTACACGTCCTCGATCCGGGACGGGTCCAGGCCGGGCGTACGGGCCAGCAGCTCGTGGACGGCGTGCGCGGCGAGATCGTCCGGGCGCACGGCGGCCAGCGAGCCGTTGTACTTGCCGAACGGGGTGCGCACCGCGTCGACGAGGTAGACGGTCTTCATTTCATGTCCTCCGCGACACTCAGCTCGGCATCGGTCCTGGCGGTGACGTCCTCGACGCTCACGCCGGGCGCGCACTCGACGAGGACGAGTCCGTCGTCGGTGACGTCCAGGACGCCGAGGTCGGTGATGATCCGGTCCACGCACGCCTTGCCGGTCAGCGGCAGCCCGCACTCCTTGAGGATCTTCGGCGAGCCGTCCTTGGCGGTGTGGGTCATCACCACGATCACCGTGCGGGCGCCGTGGACCAGGTCCATCGCCCCGCCGATCCCGGTGATCATCTTCCCGGGGATCGCCCAGTTCGCCAGGTCGCCCCCGGCCGAGACCTGCATGGCACCCAGCACCGCGACATCGATGTGCCCGCCCCGGATCATCCCGAAGGACAGCGCCGAGTCGAAGAAGGAGGCGCCCGGCAGGACGGTGACCGTCTCCTTGCCCGCGTTGATCAGGTCCGCGTCGACGGCGTCCTCGGTCGGGTACCGGCCGGTCCCCAGGATGCCGTTCTCGGATTCGAGGGTGACCTCGACGCCTGCCGGGAGATGGTTGGGGATCAGGGTGGGCAGGCCGATGCCGAGATTGACGTACTGGCCGTCCTCCAGCTCCAGCGCGGCCCGGGCAGCCATCTCCTCACGTGTCCAGGCCATCAGCTGCTCACCGTCCGCTTCTCTATCTTCTTGTCGGCGGCCTGCTCGGCGGTGAGCGCGATCACGCGCTGGACGAAGACGCCCGGCAGGTGGACCGCGTCCGGCTCGATCTCGCCGGGCTCGACCAGCTCCTCGACCTCGGCGACGGTGACCTTGCCGGCCATCGCCGCGAGCGGGTTGAAGTTCCGCGAGGACTTGTTGAACACCAGGTTCCCGTGCCGGTCGCCCTTCCAGGCCCGCACCAGCGCGAAGTCGGTGCGGATGCCCCGCTCCAGCACGTACTCGTTCCCGTCGAACTCCCGGACCTCCTTGGGCGGCGACGCCAGCGCCACCCCGCCGGAACCGTCGTAGCGCCACGGCAGCCCGCCGTCGGCGACCTGCGTGCCCACCCCGGCGGGGGTGTAGAACGCGGGGACGCCCGCGCCGCCGGCCCTCAGCCGCTCGGCCAGCGTGCCCTGGGGGATCATCTCGACCTCCAGCTCACCGGCCAGGTACTGCCTCGCGAACTCCTTGTTCGCCCCGATGTAGGAGCCCGTCACCCGGGCGATCCGGCCCGCGGCCAGCAGCACCGCGAGCCCCGACTCCATCGCCCCGCAGTTGTTCGACACCACCGCGAGAGAACCGACCCCGCGCTCGTACAGCGCCTGGATCAGCACGTTCGGCACACCGCTCAGGCCGAATCCCCCGACCGCCAGCGACGCGCCCTCCGGCACATCAGCCACCGCCTCAGCAGCGCCGGCCACCACCTTGTCCATCAGCCGGCCGCCAGATCCGAAGGGTGCTGCGCCAGAGGCGTCACCTCGACCGTCATGTACGGGAAGAGAGGCAGGCTCCAGAGGATGCGGTGCATCGTTTCGTTGTCGGCGACGTCGAAGACACTGATGTTGGCGTACTGGCCGACACAGCGCCAGATGTGCAGCCACTCTCCGGACTTCTGCAGTTCCTGGCAGTAGGCCTTCTCACGGGCCACCAGGTCCGCGCGGACCTCGGGGTCGAGGTCACGCGGGATGTCGACGTCCATGCGTACGGCGAAGAGCATGTGCGATCACGCCCTGTCGAGAACGAAGTCGTAGGTGACCTCGTGGTCCTTGCCGTTGCCGGTCGGGGTCGGATCCAGGATCAGCTCGGGCTTGACCGCGGAGGCGATGTCGTTGTCCACGTACTCCCCACCGGTGAAGTAGAGCTGTGTGGTGACGAGCTGGTGTCCGGGCGCCGAGACCTTGAGGTGCAGGTGAGCCGGGCGCCACGGGTGCCAGCCCGCCGCCGAGATCAGACTGCCGCAGGCACCGTCGGTCGGGATCTGGTACGGCGCGGGCTGGATCGTGTGGATCTTGAAGTGACCCGTCTCGTCGGCGGTCACGGTCCCGCGCAGGTTCCACTCGGGCAGGTTCGGCGCGAACTGGGAGTAGAAGCCGTCGTCGTCGGCCTGCCAGATCTCCACCTTCGCGGCCGGCAGCGGCGTACCGTCCACAGCGGTGACCTGGCCCTGGAAGAGAAGCGGCGTGCCGGCCTCGTCCTCCCGCATGGGCAGCGTCGCCTCGGCGGGCAGGGCGGGCGCGTCCGGCACGTAGTACGGGCCCTCGATGGTTCCCTTGCTGCCCTCACGGCTCTCGCCGGCGACCTCCTCGACCACGTGCTCGACCCAGACGTCCAGAAAGAGCGGCCATTCGCCGTCCTCGCCGACCTGGATCAGCCATGCCTTGAGGGCGTTGTACTCCTCGTAGGTCACCTTGTGGCGACGGATGATGTCGTGCGTCGCGGTGAGCAGTGCGGTGACCAGGGTGTCGACGCGCTCGGTGTCGGACCCGGCGGCCGCGGGAGCGATGCGGTTGCGGAACTGCTCGGTGGCGGCGGCTCCCGAAGCGGCTGCGGTGGCCTGCTCGGTGGTGGTGTCGGTCATGGTGTCCGTCCCTCTCCTTTGTGGTGCGGCTCGTGCCGGCGGGTCAGGCGTCCTGGCGGTAGCGGGCCAGCTTGTCGGGGTCGATGTCGATACCGAGTCCGGCGCCTTCGCGGACTCGCAAGGTGCCGTTCTCGATGGTCAGCGGCTCGGTGAGGAGGTCGTCGGTCATGTCGAGGAAGTTCGACAGTTCACCCGGGTAGCGGGCGCTGTGGCGGTGCGCGGCTCCGAAGGCGACCGAGCACAGCGTGCCCACCTGGCCGTCGATCTGGTTGCCCATGACCACCTCCACCCCGAGTCCCTCGCACTCATGCAGCACCCGCTGGGAGGCGGTGAAGCCGGTGCGGGCGGTCTTGACACTGATGGCGGTGGCGGAGCCGCCGAGCAGTTCCCGGGTCACCTCGCCGGCGCGGGTGGCGCTCTCGTCGGCGATGAACGGCACCGGGCACCGCTCGACCAGCCACCGTCGGCCGAGCACGTCGTCGGCGGGGCACAGTTCCTCGGCGAAGGTCAGGTTGAGGTCGGCGAGTTCGCGCAGGACGCGGGCGGATTCCGGGGCGGTCCAGCCGCGGTTGCCGTCGATGTACAACTCCACGTCGTCGCCGAGGGCCTCGCGCAGTGCACGGCAGGCGGCCACGTCCTCGGTGTACGGGCGGCGGCCGACCTTCACCTTGAAGGTGGTGACGCCGTACGTGTCCCGGATGCGCTCCGCCTCCGCGACCATCTTCTCCGCAGGGGCGAAACCAACCATGTGGCTCACCCGCATGCGGTCGGTGTATCCGCCGAGCAGCCCGGACACCGGCATCCCCGCGGCCTGCCCGATGATGTCCCACAGCGCCATGTCGATCGCGGCCTTCGCGGTCGGATTGCCGACCGTCCGGTCCAGGCGCTCGTGGACCGACTCCCGTTCCAGGGGCGTCATTCCCAGGATCTGCGGGGTGAAGAGCTTGCCGACGACCGTGACGATCGACTCCTGTGTCTCGCCGTAGGTGTAGGGGCGGGGCGGGGCCTCGGCGGTGCCGACGAGGCCCTCGTCGGTGTGCACCCGGACCAGGACGTGGTCGGCGGTGTGCACCTCGCCGCTGGCGAAACGCAACGGCTTGGCGTACGGGATGGCGAACGGAATCGCCTCCACCTTGATGATCTTCATTCCACTCCTTCGAGGAAGACGTCGTTTCGCTCCAGCACCTCAAGGAGGTTGCGCAGTAGCACGGAGTCGTCGTCCCTCCTCCACGCCAGGTCCAGTCGCACGGAGTGGGCGTCCACCAGTTCCTTGCACACAACGCCCTCGCGAGGTGCGGAGCGGATGGAGTCCGGCAGGACGGCGATCCCCAGGCCGGCGGCGACCAGTGCCAGAGCCGCGGATGTCTCGCTGACCTCGTACGCGAGTTGCGGGTAGTAGCCCGCGCCCAGGCACGTACGAACGACGGCGTCGTTGAGAACCGACCCGAGCGAGGCGCCGTACATGATGAAGCTCTCGTGCTTGAGCTGATCCGCCCGTACCGATTCCGCTCGTGCCAGTTCATGCTGTTCAGGCATGGCAACGACCAAGGGATCGTCGGCGATGGGACGGTGGAGGATGCCCTCCTGGCGCACCGGGGGACGCAGCACACCTACATCGATACGACGCTCGATGAGCGCCTTCTCCTGGGCAGGAGTCAACATCTCGGTGTGCACCTCCAACATCACGTGTGGCATCGCGCGCTTCAACAGCCTTGCGAGTGCGGGTAGTTGTCGATACGAAGCGGAACCCGTCAAGCCGACTCTCAGTACTCCTTCCACGCCGGCCGCGAAGCGCGCCACCCGGGAGACCGCCTCGTCGACGGCCTTGAGGATGTGCTCCACATCCGTGCGGAATACCTCGCCCGCCCGGGTCAGGGCCACCTGTCGAGTCGTACGGGTGAAGAGCTCCACACCCAGCTCGGCCTCCAGGCGACGGACCGCCTGGGAAAGCGGCGGCTGAGCCATGTGCAGTTGCTCGGCGGCCCTGCCGAAGTGACGCGTCTCGGCGACGGCCACGAAGTATCGAAGATTCCTCAGTTCCATCGAATGCCCTTTCGTTGACCGAGGCCCTCGATACCGCCCCAGCGTAAGAAGCCCGTCCCATACAACACAAATACTTGATAGCGACGGATTAATACTTTCCAGATACTGAAGAGGATCCCGAGCCGCTTTGCACTACGCCAGTCCGCTGGGTGGACCGCCCTGTGCGCGACAGGGACGCGGAGCCGCAGCCGGCCGTGTGCGGGTTCGTCGAGGCGTGTGGTCATCGGGCCGGGAAACGCCGAACCGCCTTATCTCCGCACCGCTGGACGTTTTCGCCGTCGAAGGCTGCACGTTTCGGCGGTGCACAGTGGGGATATGACGAACGGATCAGTTCAATGTGGCGCTTTATCGCGGATCCGACGGTCGGCCGTGAGACTGAGAGGGCCTCGGCTTCGGTCCGGCCATGGACGGGCATCGACGACGATGGACGCACTTGAGCGGCATGGGCCCGTGGCCGCAAAGCTCATCAAATTCGCTCATACAAAGCAACGTCTCGGGTTGGAGCGACCTGCGTGCCATGGGTCGGCGGGGCCCGCTACGCCCCGCTCCCGGATGTTGAAGGACATCGCATCCCCTGAAACGGGGTATTGCGACGACCACTGGGACGGAAGGGTTCCCGACGGGACCTCGGCGTAGTCCAGCACCAGCTCGAAGGACCGCTAGCTGCGCTCCTGTTCGGGCGCCCGGATACCTTCGGACACTGAGTCCCGCCTACTGGATGAAGCCACCCGCACAGTCGACGCGCGGCCTCCTCCGGACCTGCCTACGCTTGGCGACCGGGCATGCCCGCCGGCGGATCAGCCGTCCGGGCGGCTCGCCTTCTCCACGCCGACCGAGGACAGGTGGTCACGCAGGTAGGCGGATGCCTCGTCGCGCTTGCCGGCCAGCAGCAGGTCGGCGATCTCCACGTGCTCCGCACACCGGACGAGTGCGCGGTCGCGTTGTAGGGAGCGCCGGTACTCCATGAGCCGGCGCAGGCGGTCGACGCGGCGCAGCGCGTCGATGAAGAAGGAGTTGCGGCTGCACGCCATCACGGTTTCGTGGAAGCGGCTGTTGAGGTCGTACAGCTCGGCGTTGCCGATGGTGCGGATGTCGCCGTCCACCAGTCGCTGTTGCTGTGCGCGGACGGTTTCGAGGGCTTCGCGGTCCAGGACGAAGCCGGGTTCGAGGATGGCCGCGGGTTCGATGGTCAGGCGGAAGCGGTAGCTGTCCTGGTAGGCGTCCATCGAGGTGAGCATGGGCTGGAACTCCCAGCCGTAGCCCGGGAGGCGTTCGATCCAGCCTTCGACGGCGATGCGGCGCAGGAGGTGGGCGAGTTGTCCGGGCGTGAGGTCGTAGCGTCGGGCGAGGGCGTTCTCGGTGACCCGGTCGGGCAGGTTCTCGTCGAGGCGGTCCGCGGCGATGCGCAGGTAGGCGTCTTCGGCGTGGTCCTCCGTCGGCGTGCCCACTGCCGCCTCGGTGAGGGCGGGCCCGGAGAGGGCGACGGTGTAGCCGCCGCGTTCGGCCGGGGCCACGGCACCTTCCTCCGCCAGCAGGCGCAGGGCC
Source organism: Streptomyces sp. WG7 (assembly GCF_049975785.1). Classification (NCBI taxonomy): domain Bacteria; kingdom Bacillati; phylum Actinomycetota; class Actinomycetes; order Kitasatosporales; family Streptomycetaceae; genus Streptomyces; species Streptomyces sp. WG7. Next base: position 6,596 of record NZ_JBNGGE010000022.1, on the reverse strand, counting down.
TGGCGCACGGGCGAGCGGGAGACCTTCAGGTGCTCCGCGAGTGTGCGCTCGACCAGGCGGGTGCCGACGGCCAGTCCTTCCGCCGCGATGTGCTCCGCGATGCGTGCGGCCGTCCGGCGCGTCAGCGGGGTGGGCGCGGCCCCTTCGTCCGACCTGGACGTCCCTTTCCGCGTGGTGGGCGGGGTCATCGTCTGTGCCTCCGCGAGAGTGCCGGGGCCGGCCGGGACGGGCTGTGCGGTCCCGGCCGCCGACGTCATGGTGCGAGGACGGAGTATACGTGTTCGACCTGCGGCGGAGCCGCGAAGTGCGGTCCGGCCAGGGCCCGCCAGCGGGCGAAGCCCTCGGAGGCGCGGAAGGTGACGGTGTGGTGCTCGACCGTCTCCCACCGGACCATCAGCCGGTAGCGCGAAGGGTGTTCGACACTGCGGTGCAGGTCGACTCCGTCGCAGCCCTCGGCCGCGAGGAAGAAGGGCAGGGCCTTGGCGACGGCCTCCTCGAACTCCTGCTCCTGACCCGGGCGGATCTCGATCTGCGCGATTTCGGTGATCACGTGATGCTTCTTCCTGGTGTCAGTCGCGGCCTGCGGCGGCGGCCTTGTCGTGCTCGGCGTCGACCCGCGCCGTGACGCCTGTCTCGACGATGGTGCGGGTGGCGTCGACCGACGCGTAGATCCACAGGATGCGCATCGGCTCGGTGGCGGAGGCGTTGCGGAACCGGTGGGGCATGCCCGCGGGAACGTAGGTGGTGTCGAAGCGGGTGACGTGGTGCTCGTGACCGTCGATCTCCACGATGGCGTCGCCTTCGAGGATGGTGACGCTCTCCGGGCAGTTGTGGGTGTGCAGGGCGATGCCTGCGCCGCCGTCGAAGAGGGTCTGCCCGGTGAGGAAGACCTCGGCGCCGACGGCCCGGGTGACCAGCGGGATCGTGCGGGCACCGCCGCCGCGGCTGAAGGAGGTCAGCTCGGCCGGGCGCAGGACCGCGGGCTCGAAGGAGCTGAAGCAGGGCTCGTCGGTGGGGTGGTGGTGCATGGTGTTCTCCAGGCTGGGGGTGGTCAGGCGGCCGGGCCGATCCAGACGGTCTTGGTGTTGACGAACTCGCGGATGCCCTCGGCGCCGAGTTCCCGGCCGTAGCCGGACTTCTTGATGCCGCCGAAGGGCAGGCGCGGGTCGGAAGCGACCATGCCGTTGATGAACACGGCGCCGGCGTCGAGGACGCGGGCGAGTCGACGGGCACGGTCGAGGTCGCTCGTCCACAGGGCGGCGCCGAGACCGTACTCGCTCCGGTTGGCCAGGGCGATGGCCTCGTCGGCGTCGGCGACCCGGGTGACGGCGGCGACGGGCCCGAAGGTCTCCTCGTCGAAGGCGGCCATGCCGGGGGTCACGTGGTCGAGGACGGTGGGCGGGTAGTAGCAGCCCGGTCCGTCGGGGACCTCGCCGCCGAGGGCGAGGACGGCGCCGGCGTCGACGGTGCGGCGGACCTGGTCGTGCAGGGTCTCGCGGAGGTTGGCACGGGCCATCGGGCCGATCGCGGTGTCCGGGTCGGTCGGGTCACCGACCTTCAGGGCCGCCGCGGCGGCGGTGAAGGCGGCCACGAACTCGTCGGCCACGGCCTGTTCGACGATGAACCGCTTGGCGTTGACGCAGGACTGGCCGACATTGACGTAGCGGGCCTTGACGGCGGTGGCGGCGGCCTGCGCGATGTCGGCGTCGGCGAGCACGACGAAGGGGTCGGAGCCGCCGAGTTCGAGGACCTGCTTCTTCAGTACGGCGGCGGCCTGGGCGGCGACAATCGCGCCGACCTCGGTGGAGCCGGTCAGGGTGACCGCGGCGACGCGCGGGTCGGCGATGATCCCGGCGACCTGGTCGACCTCGATCAGCAGGGTCCGGCACAGTCCCTCGGGGGCGCCGGCCTTGCGGACGACCTCCTCGACGGCGAGGGCGCACTGCGGGACGTTGTTGGCGTGCTTGAGGAGGGTGCCGTTGCCGGCGGCGAGGGCGGGGGCGGCGAAGCGGAAGAACTGCCAGAAGGGGTAGTTCCACGGCATGACGGCGAGGACGACTCCGAGGGGGTCGTAGACGACGGCGCTCTCGGTGGCGTTGGATTCGACCGACCGGTCGGCGAGCTGGGCCGGGGCGTGCTCGGCGTAGTACTCGCAGGTCATGGCGCACTTCTCGATCTCGGCGCGCGCCTCGGTGACCGGCTTGCCCATCTCGGCGGTGATGAGGGCGGCGTACTCCTCCTTGCCCTCGCGCAGGACGCGGGCCATCTCCCGCAGCAGGGGGGTGCGGTCAGTGATGTCCCGTCGGCGCCAGGCGGCCTGGGCCGAGGCGGCGGCGTCGAGGATGCCGTCGACCTCCTGGGGCGTATGCGGGGTGTGGCGGGAGAGTTCGGTTCCGGTGGCCGGGTTGCTGGAAACGATCATCAGGCGGTCTCTCCGGTGTGCTCGATGGTGCGGACGATCTCGGTGGCGAAGTCGGCGGTGCCGAGGCCGCCGCCGATGTCGCGGGTGCGGGTGGCGGGGTTGTCCAGGACGGTGCCGACCGCGCCGGTGATCAGGGCCGCGGCGCGCGTGAGCCGGTCGTCGCCGTCGCGCCGGCCGCGCCAGTCCAGCAGCATTGCGGCGGACAGGATCAGGGACGTGGGGTTGGCGACGCCTTGGCCGGCGATGTCGGGGGCGGAGCCGTGCTGGGCCTGGGCCACGCACAGGGTGTCGGAGGCGTTGACGGAGCCGCCCAGGCCCAGGCTGCCGGAGAGTTCGGACGCCTCGTCGGAGAGGATGTCGCCGAACATGTTGGTGGTGACGATGACGTCGAACCGGCGCGGACTGCGAATGAGCAACGCGGCGGTGGCGTCGACGATCAGCTCTTCGAGTTCGACGTCGGGAAAGTCCGCGGCCACGTTGCGCACTTCTCGCAGGAAGAGTCCGTCGGACAGCTTGACCACGTTGGCCTTGTGGACGGCCGTGACCTTCTTGCGGCGGGCGCGGGCCAGTTCGAAGGCGGTCCGGGCGACGCGCTCGCTGGCCGTGGCGGTGACCTTGCGGATCGAGAACGCGGAGTCCTCGTCGGGCATGAACTCGCCGGCGCCCGCGAACATGTTGCGGTCCGAGTAGAAGCCCTCGGTGTTCTCCCGGACGATGACCAGGTCCATCGGCTCGCGCAGGATGCTCAGGTCGGGGTGGGAGCGGCAGGGGCGGATGTTGGCGTAGAGCTTGAACGCGGTGCGCAGTTCGGCCGAGGGGTTGATGCCGCCCTCGGTACGCGGCGGGTAGTCGAGGTGCGAGACCGGCCCGAGCAGTACGCCGTCGGCCTGCGGCACGCGTTCCATCACAGCGTCCGGGAGGGTCGAGCCGGAGGCGGCGAGGGACGCGAAGCCGATGTCGTGGGTCTCGTAGGTCAGGTTCAGGCCGAGCTTCTTGTCGGCTGCGCCGAGCACGTCGAGGGTGGCCGCGGTGATCTCGGGACCGATGCCGTCGCCGGGTAGGACGAGGATGTTCACGGGGTGCCTTTCAGTGGGGAGGTGCGAGGTAGGGGATCGGTCACAGGCCGAAGGTGTGCGCGGCCACGAGGGCCAGGGACACGGTGATGCCGCCGCCGATGCGGGTGGCGATCTGAGCGAAGGGCATCAGCCGCATGCGGTCGGCCGCGGTCAGGATGGCGATGTCCCCCGCGCCGCCCATGCCGCTGTGCGTGGCCGTGACGAGGGCGGTCTCGACGGGGTGGAGACCCACCTTGCGGGCGACGAGGAATCCGGTGCCGACCATGGCGCACACCGTGAGTACACAGGTCACCAGTGGGGCTGGGGAAAACCCCTCGACCAGGGTCTCCCACGGCGTCTGGGTGGCACTGAAGGTGAACAGCATCGGAAAGGCCATGGCAGCCAGGCAGAAGTCGTAGACGAACCGCGAGCCGTGCTGGAGGCGCGGGGTGACGCCGTGGGCGACCTTGAGGATCACCGCGAGCACCAGCATCACGACCGGGGCCGGCCAGCCGAGCAGGCTGTGGGTGAGGACGCCGGCCAGGTAGAGGGTGACGGCGGTGATGCCCGCCGCCGCGACCTGCTGCGCGGTCACCGACGTGCGCTTGCCCGGACCGGACTCGGCGGATTCCAGCAGATCGGGGCCCTCGCCGGCGTCCAGGCGTCCGTTGCCGGTCAGATTCGGACGCCTGCGGCACACCTGGCTCAGCAGCCCGGCGAGCAGGACGGCGGTCAGGTTGCCGACGAAGATGGCGGGCAGCACACGGGCGAGCAGCTCGCCCTGCGCGGCACCGAGGACACCGGCATAACCGATGGTCAGCGGGATGGCGCCCTCACCGACGCCACCGGCCATGATCGGCACGACGACGAAGAAGACCGTGTGCTTGAAGCCGAGCCCGGTGGCGGTGCCGACGGCAGTGCCCACCACGAGCGCGACCACACTGCCCGCCAGCAGCGGAACGAAGATCCTCGCGAAGCCCCGGACCAGCACCGTGCGGTCCATGCTCATGATGCTGCCGACGATGACGAAGGCGATGAACAGGCTCAGGACCTTCGTATCGTTGAAGAACCCTCCGATCGACTCCACCGCGGCCTTCGGGATCCACCCCTGATGGGCGAGCCAAGACGGCACCAGCGTCACGAAGATCGCGGCTCCGCCGACCGCACGCAGGACGGGAACCCGCTTGCCGATCTCGGCCAACGCGAAGGCGAAGACCACCATGATCCCGATGACCACGGCGAGTTCACCGGTGAGGCGGCCGGTGGCGGCCAAGGCGGCGATCAGCGCCGCGAGCACCACGAACACGGGCAGCGGCACGATGCCGATGTCCCGGTCCATGCAGCGGTGCCACAGGTTGAAGGTGCGGTCGTCCGACGGAAAGCCGTCGGAGTCGCGCTCTCGCCGGCCAGGTACGCCTGGTGGCTTGTGCTCCGCTGGTGTCGCGGAGCGTGCGAGGTCGGACATGGTGCGTCCTTACAGCGGCTCAGGGAGGAGACGGTCGGCCCCGGACGGGTGACGCGGCTGTCCGGGCCGTCCGTGGCGAGTGATCGCCGAGGTGAGCAGTGGACTCGCCGCGCCCCGGCAGGTCCCTGCTGCGGAGTACGTTAAGCACATCCTTTGGTTTTTTGGAAGACCGTTGTACCAAGAGGCGGCCGGGAGTACTGTCCGAACGCGGCACATTCGCCGCGTAACCCCCAGTTCACGCGAGGAGCCAGCGTGTCCGCACCACCATCCGAAGCCCGCACCGTCGAGGTCCTCGGCACCCGGCACAGTCCGGGACCGGACCTCCCCGACCGCGCCTGCGACACCCACGTGCACGTCTTCGGCCCCGCCGACCGCCACCCGTACGCGCCCGACCGCGGCTACCTCCCGCCCGACGCCCTCCCCACCGAGCTGCGCGCCCTGCACCGCCACCTGGGGCTCACCCGGACCGTGCTGGTCCAGCCCAGCCCGTACGGCACCGACAACACCCGACTCCTGGACGGCCTGCGCACGCTGGGTGAATCGGCGCGCGGCGTCGCGGTCATCGACCCCGACGCCGACCACCGGGAGCTGCGGGCCATGGACCGGGCCGGCGTGCGCGGAGTCCGTGTCAACCTCGGCGCGAACGCCTCCAACGACCTGGAGCGGGCGCGCGAGCGCATCCGCGTCACGGCACGGACGATCGCGGCCTTCGGTTGGCACCTGGACCTGCACCTGGACGCCGCCGCCCTGGCCGCTGTCGACGACCTGCTTCCCCGGCTTCCCGTCCCGGTGGTCCTCGACCATTTCGCCGGCATCAAGCCCTCCACCGGCACCGACGGCGGCGGCGCCGACAGCCTGGCGCGTACGTGCCGGTTGCTGCAAACCGGTCACGTCTGGGTGAAACTGTCCGCGCCGTACCGTGCCGCCGCCGGCGGGAGCTACGACGATCTCGGGCCGGCCCTCGAAGCCCTTCTCAGCACGCGCACCGACCGGGCCCTGTGGGGCTCCGACTGGCCGCACACCGGCGGCTCCCCCGCCACTCGGGACCCCGAGCGTGTCGAGCCCTTCCTGCCCGTGGACGACGGCCTCTCCCTGACCCGTCTGTGCGCACACCTCGACGTGTCCCGCCTGCGGCAAGTCCTCGTCGACAACCCGGCGACGCTCTACGGCTGGTGAGTTCGCCGCCACCGGCGGCAGCCATCGCCGCTCCGGCGGAAAACGCTTTTCCTCGGCGCGGCTCTTGACGATCAGCCGGGACTCTAGTTGTGTACCGGCCAACCGGTTGACCGGTGCCCCGTCGCCGGTCGTGCCCGGTGCGGACCCCCGAGCGCCCCTGGGATCCGCCCTCGTGCACGCACCGCCTCCGTCCAGGTACCAAGCCTCCTCGCGTGAGAGGCGACAGTCCTGCCGGCGTGTATTCCGCCGTGACACCGAGGCACCGGTCACCGCGACCCCCGCGAGCCGCGTCGTAGTCCGCGCCCGAGAAGCCCCACGGCCGCGGCGGGGTCCACTTCCGCCCGTTGATCGCACCACGGCCGCCTCCCCGGCGGCGGCCTCACCCTGCCCCAAGGAGCAACGATGCTCGCCGTCCTCGGCTTCGCCACCCTGGGCAGCTTCATGCTGCTCGTGATGCGGAAACACCTCTCCGCGTTCA